>NZ_JBHUGH010000005.1:0-407849 GCF_042681825.1 Halodurantibacterium flavum | reverse complement strand
TGTGGCAGATCCCCGTCGCCTTGATCTCCACCAGAACCTCGCCCGCACGCGGACCCTCAAGGTTCACCTCCATGACCTCCAATGGCCGCCCAGCCGATACCGCAACCGCCGCTCGCGTCCGCATCGCCACATATCCCCCCGTTTGCCGATGACAGGGACGAGATTAGCGGGCTTTGCCGCGAAGGGGCGGTCGTAAATTAGGATGATGCCGCGCCAACGGCCCGGGCGGGTTCCTGACGGGAACACCGCCGCCCGCAGGCGGTTGAGCGGGTCTGATCGTTCGCAAGGGGGCGCCGATGACCAGCGAAATCCATGGCGCCACGCCGCCTGATGAACGTCTCTCGGGACGCCGGCGCATCTGGGGGGCGTTGCTTCTCGGCGTGTCGCTGGGCGGATTTTTCGACGGGATTCTTTTGCATCAGATTCTGCAATGGCATCATCTTCTGTCCGGACTGGAGGGAACCGGCCCGCTTGGCGACCTGCGGTTTCAGGTGATGGCGGACGGGCTTTTTCACGCGGTTCATTACGTGCTGGCGGTGCTGGGCATGGTTCTGATCTTTGGCCACCCGCGACATGCCGGTGCCGGCAGGGGGAGAACCATTGCCGGCTGGGCGGCTATCGGTTTCGGCGGCTGGCACTGCTTTGACGCGCTGTTTTCACACTGGCTGCTCGGGATCCACCGCATCAGGATGGACAGCCCGAACCCGCTCGTCTGGGACATGATCTGGTTCGTCCTGTTCGGTCTGCTGCCGCTTGGGCTGGGCCTGTGGATGCTGCGGGGCGAGGACGGCGGGGATCATCAGGGGCGCGGGCGCCGTACCGCGCTGTCGCTCGCCATCCTTGCCATGACCGCGGCGCCCGTGGCCGCCCTTCCCGCGGGCGACATGCTGCCGAAAGATCACGTGCTGGTCGTTTTTCGTCCCGGCATGGACTTCGCACAGATCGTGGCGGCTGTGGACGCGGTCGAGGGGCGGATGATCTGGACCGATGTGGGGCAGGGGGTCTGGCTGATCTCGGTCTCGCCCGGGCAGGGGCCGGGCACGCTTTACCGGCACGGCGCGATGCTCGTGACCGGGACGGGCCCCGCCGTCGGCTGCCTCGACTGGATGCGCCCGGCGGCGTGACGCCTTGCAAAGAGCGCCCGCGCCCCGCATAACACGCCCCGATCCCGCCCCCGATGCAGCCCCGGGAATAAGCTCCGTGACCAAAGGCCCCGCCAGACCGAACCGACGTCCGCTGACGCAGGTGGACGACCTGATCGCCGAGGGGCTTGTGCCGCCGGATCAGGGCGGTACGCTTGACCGCGTGGCTGGGGAATTCCGTATCCGCGTCAGCCCGGCGATGCGCGATGCGATCGCGGACGGCGCGGACGATCCAATCGCGCGGCAGTTCGTGCCCACGGCGCAGGAGCTCGACATCCGCCCAGAGGAACTGGGCGACCCCATCGGCGACAAGGTGCACAGCCCCGTGCGCGGCCTTACCCATCGTTATCCCGACCGGGTGATCCTTGCGGCGACCCATACCTGCGAGGTCTATTGCCGCTTCTGCTTCCGCCGCGAAACGGTGGGCGAGGAAGGCGCGCTGCCCGAGGCCGATCTGGACGCGGCGCTCGACTATATCGCGCGCACGCCGCAGATATGGGAGGTGATCCTGACTGGCGGCGATCCGCTGGTGCTGTCGCCGCGCCGGTTGGGGGCGATCATGGCGCGGCTGGCCGCGATCCCGCATGTGGACATCGTGCGCCTGCACACACGGGTGCCCGTGGTGGCCCCGGACCGGATCACCGGGGACCTGCTCGCCGCCCTGCAGGGCCGCCCCACCGTGTATCTGGTGCTGCACACGAACCACGCCCGGGAAATCACCGCGGATGCCCGCGCCGCGCTGGCCCGGCTGATGGGGGCGGGGATACCGCTTTTGTCGCAGACCGTGCTTCTGCGCGGGATCAACGACGATCCGGCGGTGCTGGAGGATCTGTTCCGCAGCCTGATCCGCAACCGGGTAACGCCCTATTACCTGCATCACTGCGATCTGGCGCGGGGGGCGGGACATTTCCGCACCACCATCGCCCGCGGGCAAGAGATCATGGCGGCGTTGCGGGGCCGGCTGTCGGGGATCTGCCTGCCGACCTATGTGCTCGATATCCCCGGCGGTTTCGGCAAGGTGCCCATTGGCCCGGCGCATGTCGCGCCGAGGGAGGGTGCGGGCGAGGGGGCGGGCCGCTATGTCATCCGCGACCCGAACGGCGGCCTGCACGACTACAGCGACCCCTGATTACAGCGACCCTGATTACAGAGACCCACGGCCAGAACGGGCCTGAGGCGCGCGCATCCGGTCAGGCGACCTCGGCGAACACCTTGTCGAGCGCGCGGTCGAGTTTCTCGAACATCTCGTCCATCTGCGTCCCGGTGATGATGAAGGGCGGGCAGAGGACGATGGCCTGACCCAGCGGGCGGCAGATCAGCCCCAGATCGGTGCAGGTATTCGCGATCCGCTCGGACACCGAAAGCCTGCTTTCGAAGGGGGTCTTGGTCGCCTTGTCGCGCACGGCCTCCAGCGCGCCCATCAGCCCCTTGCCGCGCCATTCGCCGATATTGGACTTTTGCGCCAGCCTGCGCAGCCCCTCCTGGAACCGGGGTGTCAGGGCGCGCACATTGTCCAGAAGCCCCTCGTTCATCACCACGTCGATGGCCTTGAGCGCGATGGCGCAGCCCACCGGATGGCCCGAAGCGGTAAAGCCATGGGGAAACTCCTCGATCGCCTCGGCGGCGGCCTGAACCCGGTCCGCCAGATCGGGGCCGAGGATGACGGCCCCCATCGGGAAAAAGCCCGCGGTGATGTTCTTGGAACTGATGATCGCGTCCGGCATGAAGTCATAGGTCTGGCTGCCCCAGAGGTTCCCGGTGCGGCCGAAACCGGTGATGACCTCATCGGCGATCAGGGGGATGCCGTGCTTTTTCAGGATCGGCTGGATCGCCTGGAAATACCCCTCGGACGGGGGAATGACGCCGCCCGCGCCCATCACGGGCTCGGCGAAAAAGCCCGCGATGGTGTCGGCGCCCTCGCGGGCGATGGTGTCCTCAAGCTCTTGTGCCATGCGGCGGGTGAATTCGGCCTCGGTCTCGCCCTCGCGCCCTTCGCGCCAGTAATGCGGGCAGGTGAGGTGGATGAACCCGGGCAAGGGCAGGCCGAAGACGCTGTTATAGGGCTTGCCGGTCATCGAGGCCGAAACCGCCGTCACCCCGTGATAGCCGTTCCAGCGGGTCAGGATCTTGCGGCGCTCCGGCTTGCCCTCGGCCCCGTGCAGGAACCACAGGATCTTGACCATCGTGTCATTCGCCTCGGACCCCGAATTGGTGTAAAAGACCCGGCCCCGGTCAAAGGGGGAAACCTCGACCAGTTTTTCCGACAGCATGACGGTCTGGTCGGACATGCGCCCGAAAAACGCGTGATAGCCCGGAAAGCGGTCATATTGCGCCTTGGCCGCGGCGATCAGGCCGGGGTGGTCAAAGCCCGCGACCATGTTCCAGAGCCCCGAATTCGCGTCGAGGAACCGGCGCCCGTGGACATCCACCACATAGGGACCCTCGCCATGGGTCAGAACGACCGCGCCCCGTTCGTGCACCGAGGGCAGATCGGTGAAACCGTAAAGCGAATGGGTGTCGGCTCTCGATTCCCAACTGTTCGGCGCGTGGTCCCGCATGATGTGGCGTCCTCTTGCTGATGCTGCCGCAGGCTAGCGCGGCGGATGGCCGGGTGCAATCGGCGGGATTTCAGATGCCCAGCCGGTCGCGCATGGCAAACCACGTCATCGCCAGCACAAGGATCGGATTGCGCAGAAGCGCCCCGCCCGGAAAGGCCGGCGCGGGCACGCGCGCCATCACGTCGAACCGCTCGGCCTGGCCCGCGACGGCCTCGGCCAGAAGTCGTCCGGCCAGCGTCGCGATTGCCACCCCATGCCCCGAATAGCCCGAGACCGAGAATGCGTTGGGCGCAAGACGCGCGAAACAGGGCATCCGCTTCATCGTGATCGCCAGCGTCCCGCCCCAGGCATGGTCGATCCGCACGTCCCGCAGATGCGGAAAGACCTGCGACATCGGTTTGCGGACCAGCGCCGCTATATCCGATGGAAAGCGGTAGCCATAGCTTTCGCCGCCGCCGAACAGCAGCCGCCCGTCCTCGGACAGGCGAAAGTAGTTCACGACGAATTTGGTATCGGCCACGGCAATGTCCTGCCTGAGGACCTCCGAAACCCGGTTGCCAAGCGGCTCGGTCGCGGCGATGAAGTTGTTGATCGGCATCACCCGCGCCGCGACATTCCGGTCGAGCCGCCCCAGATAGCCGTTGCAGGCAAGGATCAGGTGGCGCGCCTCGACCTCGCCCCCGGCGGTGCGGATGCGCACGGTGGGGCCATGGTCGATTTCGGTGACGGTGCTGCCTTCGTGCAGATGCGCGCCGGCCGCCGCTGCGGCCCGGGCGAGCCCGAAGGCATAGCGCAGCGGATGCAGGTGTCCGGCACCCCGGTCGATATCGCCGCCGTGATAGGCGGGCGAGGGGCAGATCGCATGAAGCGCGTCGCGGTCCAGCACCTCGATCTGATGGTAATCGTAGTCGCGGGCGAGCTTTTCGGCATTGGCCCGCACATGGTCCAGCTCGCCTCGGCGCCAGCAGGCATGGGCGATCCCGGGGCGGAAGCCGGCGTCGATGGCATGGTCGGCGATCAGCGACAGCACGAGCGCCTTGGCCTCTTCGCCCAGATCCCAGAGCTTGCGCGCGTCGTCGCGGCCCGTCATGGCCTCAAGCTGGTCCTGTTCCAGCCGCTGGCCGCTGCCGACCTGCCCGCCGTTTCGTCCCGAGGCGCCGAAGCCCACGCGGTGCGCCTCCAGAAGCCGCACGTCATAGCCTCGCTGCGCCAGATGCAGCGCCGCCGAAAGCCCGGTATAGCCGCCACCGACGATGCAGACATCCGCCCGCACATGGCCCATGAGCGGCGCAAAGGGCGCGGGCGGCGTGGCCGTCGCCGCATACCAGCTGGGCGGGTATTCGCCCGGGCGGTCGTTGGAAAAGAGCAGGTTCATACGTTCAGCAGCAGATGTTCCCGTTCCCAGGGGCTGATGACCTGAAGGAATTCCTTGTATTCCAGCCGTTTCACGGCCTCATAGACACCGCAGAATTCCGGCCCCAGCGCCTCGCGCACCGGCTGGCATTCGCTGAACAGATCGAGCGCATCGCCGAGGTTCAGCGGCAGGTCCTCATCGTTCATGTAGGCGTCGCCCAGACATTCGGTCCGGGGCATCTTGCCTTCCTTGAGGCCAAGATAGCCGCAGACAAGGCTTGCCGCGATGCCGAGATAGGGATTGCAATCCATTCCCGCCAGCCGGTTTTCCACGCGCCGCCCGTCCGGCTCGGACACCGGGACGCGGATGCCCGTGGTGCGGTTGTCGCGCCCCCATTCCAAGTTGATCGGCGCGGCGAAGTCCGGGACATAGCGGCGATAGCTGTTCACATAGGGCGCAAGGATCGCGATGACCGCAGGCAGGTAGCTCTGAAGCCCGGCGATGAAATGCATGAACTGCGGCGTTTCCTCACCCTTGGCGCCGGAAAAGATGTTCTGCCCGGTTTTGAGGTCCACAACGGAATGATGGATATGCATGGCGCTGCCCGGCTCGCCCTCGATCGGCTTGGCCATGAAGGTGCCGAAACAGTCGTGGCGCAGCGCGGCCTCGCGGATCAGGCGCTTGAAATAGAATATCTCATCGGCCAGCCGCACGGGATCGCCATGTTGCAGGTTGATTTCCACCTGACCGGCGCCGCCTTCCTGCAGGATGCCGTCGATCTCGAACCCCTGCGCCTCGGCGAAGTCATAGATGTCGTCGATCACCGGGCCGTATTCGTCCACCGCGCTCATGGAATAGGCCTGCTTGCCCATCGCGCGGCGCCCCGACCGGCCCATGGGCGGCATGATCGGCTGCGCAGGGTCGATATTCCGGGCCACAAGGTAGAATTCCATCTCGGGCGCGACGATCGGGGTCCAGCCCTCGGCCTGATAGAGATCGACCACACGGCGCAGCACGTTGCGCGGGGCCGTCGGGATTCGGTTTCCCGACTGGTCATGCACATCGTGGATCACCTGCAGCGTGACGTCGGCCGTCCAGGGCGCGGCGCTCGCGGTGCTGAAATCGGGGGTCAGCACCATGTCGGGTTCGGTAAAGGCCCCGCCTGGGTTGTCGGCCCAGTCGCCGGTGATCGTCTGCAGAAAGATCGAGTTCGGCAGGTAGAACTGCGCCTGCCGTGCGAATTTCGAGGCGGGCATCGCCTTGCCGCGCGCAACGCCGGCAAGGTCGGGGACGATGCACTCGACCTCATCGGGCTTGCGCCCGGCGATATAGTCGCGGGCGGCTTCGGGTAACTGGCTGGTCCAGTCGGACATGCTATTTCCTCGGTTGCTTGAAGAATTCCGCGATCTGTCTTGCGATCACGTCGGAATGGGTTTTCTCGCCCAGACGCGCGGCGGCGGCGTCGAGCTTGTCCTCGGGCACGACACCGCGTCCGCGCGTGTCCATCAGGCCCTTGATGAAGCCTGCCGAAAACTCCGGATGCGGCTGCACGGTCAGCGCCCGGTCGCCATAGACCAGCGCGGCGTTGGTGCAGAAATCGGTGCTGGCGATCACGGTCGCGCCCTCGGGGAGTTCGACCACCTGATCCTGATGCCAGGCGTTGAGCGTCAGGGGCGTGCCCTGAAAGTCGTAGGTCTGCGGCCCCACCGACCAGCCGCCCGCGAATTTTTCGACCCGGCCGCCAAGTGCCTGCGCGATGATCTGATGGCCAAAGCAGATGCCGACCAGCGGCACGCCCTCGGCGTAACAGCGGCGGATGAAATCGCTCAGCGGGGCGATGAAGGGGTGATCCTCATAGGCGCCGTGGCGCGACCCGGTGATAAGCCAGCCCTCGGCGTCATGGATGCTTGCGGGAAACTCCATCGCCTCGACATGCCAGTGGTGGAATTCCAGGCCCTGACCCGCCAGCAGGGTCTCGAACATGTCGGGGTAGTCGCCCATCGTCCCCCGCAGCGCGTCGGGCGACTGGCCGGTTTGCAAAATGCCGATCCGCATGAATATCTCTTGTTCCGGTTTCGCCCGAGCCTAGCTGCGGCCCGGCCCGGCGGCAAGGTCAGACCGTATCGAGATAAACCTCGACCTGTTCCTCGGGGCTCAGCTCGGCCATGTAATGGCGTTCCTGCCGCTTAGTCAGCACATAGTTCCGGATCAATTCACGCGGAAAGATCGCCGCCATGGCCGGGCTGTTTTCGAATGCCGTGATGGCGTCTTCCCAGCCGTCGGGGATCTGCGGCAGGGACAGGGCATAGGCGTTGCCCGTGATCGGCGGGGGCGGCTCGTCCCGGTTCTCGATCCCGATCAGCGCCGCGCCCAGGATCGCGGCCAGCATCAGATAGGGGTTCACATCGCCCCCGGCGACCCGATGTTCTATCCGCCGCGCCGAGGGGCTGCCCGAGGGCACGCGGATCGCCGCCGTGCGGTTTTCATAGGCCCAGCAGATCCCGGTGGGCGCATGGGCCTCGGGGACCAGCCGGTCATAGCTGTTGGCATGGGGCGCGAACAGGAGCGTACTGTCGCCCATCGCGGCCAGACATCCGGCCACCGCATGGCGCAGCGTATCCGACCCTTCCGGCCCGCCATTGGAAAAGATGTTGCGCCCGTCGCGGTCGATCACCGAGAAATGCGTGTGCAGCCCCGTGCCCGGATAATCCGCATAGGGTTTTGCCATGAAGCTGGCCGCGAACCCATGCCGCCGCGCCAGCCCCTTGACCAGCATCTTGAAGAGCCAGGCATCGTCTGCGGCCTTGAGCGCGTCGTCCCCATGCATCAGGTTGATCTCGAACTGGCCCAGACCCGCCTCGGAAATGGCCGTATCGGCGGGAATGTCCATCTCCTCGCAGGCGTTGTAGAGATCGGTGAAAAAGTTGTCGAAGGCGTCGAGCGCGCGGATCGAGAGGATCTCGGCCGCCTTGCGCCGCTTGCCCGACCGGGGCGAGGGCGGCACCTGAAGCTTTTTGCCGCTGTCGTCGATCAGGAAAAATTCAAGCTCCATCGCGACCACGGGGGTCAGGCCGCGTTCGGCATAGCGGCGGACGACGGCAGCAAGCGCATGGCGGGGGTCGCCCTCATAGGGTTGGCCGTTTTCGCGGAACATCCAGATGGGCAAAAGCGCGGTCGGCGCATCGAGCCAGGGCATCGGCACAAAGCCGCGTTCGGTCGGGCGCAGCACCCCGTCGGCATCGCCGCTGTCGAAGATCAGCGGGCTGTCGTCGATATCCTCGCCCCAGATATCAAGGTTCAGGACCGACAAGGGAAAGCGCGTGCCCTCGGTCGTGACCTTTTCGGCGAACCGGGCAGGGATGCGCTTGCCCCGCGGCTGACCGTTCAGATCGGCGGCGGCAACGCGGATCGTGCGGACCTCGGGATGCTTGCGAAGCCAGTTCTTCATGTCTCACCTGATGAATTGCGGACGAAAGCGGAGTTTCGGCCGCGCTTCCCGGGGAAGGTGCCGGTTCAGCCGCCGGTTCACAAGCCCGAAGATGAGGATGATGAGCAGCGTGAGGACAATGAAATACGCCGCCACCAGCGGATAGGCGATGAACGGGTTGAAGGTCTGATCCGCGAAATATCGTGCGTAATAAAGCGAGTCACCCGATTGCTGCCAGGCCGGAAAGCCCGAGAAGAACACGAGCGTCGTCGCGTGGAAGAGAAAGATCGCCTCATTCGTGTAGGACGGCCAGGCAAGGCGCAGCATGGTTGGCCAGACGATCCGGCGGAACCGGCTGAGGCCCGTCATCCCATAGGCATCGGCGGCCTCCAGATCGCCCCGGGGTATGGCCCGCAGCGCGCCATAGAAGATCTCGGCGCTATAGGCAGCGGTGTTCAGGATCAGCACGATCAGCGCCCCCGCCCAGGCCCGCGTCAGCCAGCCCGTCTCGGCGGTCAGGGTGACGAGGCCGAGGTTCAGTTCCACCCCGACCTTGGGCAAGAGCACGAAGGCCTCATAGGCAAAGAAGAACTGGATAAAAAGCGGCGAGCCGCGGAAGAGAAAGATGAAGCCCGCCGCCGGTTTTTGTGCCAGCGGGTTCGTGCTGTTCTTGGCCGCGGCCAGTGCGGTCGCCAGGAAAAAACCGATGGTGATCGCGATCACCCCGAAATAGACGTTCCAGATCAGCCCCGACCCGATCAGCACCACCTGATCGCAGAACGAGATATCCGACCCGCGCGGCAAAAGCGTCTCGCCCCAGCCACGGCCAAGGGCGCGCAGGCCATAGCCCTCGATCGACTCCCAGCAGCTTCTCATGCGGCGGCCCTCCGCAGACGCTCGCCCGCGGCGGTGGCCTGCCCGCGCGACATGCGCTGCATCAGGTGTTCGAACACGCGGCCGCTGATCCAGGTCAGCAAGAGGTAAAAGACGAGAACCGCGAGAAAATACCAGATCCGCCAGTCCGGATGCGGATAGGCATAGAAAGAGGTCTTGGTGCCCCCCAGTTCCCGCGCCCAGAAGACGATGTCGCGGATGCCCAGCAGGAACAGCAGCGGCGTGGCCTTGATCAGGATCATCCAGAGGTTCGACAGGCCCGGCAGCGCAAAGACCCACATCTGGGGCATCAGGATGCGGCGGAACACCTGCCGGCGGGTCATCCCGTAGGCCTCGGCGGTTTCAAGCTGCGCGCGGGGCACGGCCTGCATCGCGCCGTAAAGCGTGTTTGCCGCGAAGGCGCCAAAGACGATGGCGAAGGACACAAGCGCAAGCGTGAAGCCATAGATGTCATGCACCCAGGCCGGAGAGGTCGAAAGCGGCACCTTGGCCTGTGCGCAGACCACGAAATCAGACCCGCGCCGCACCGGTTCCGTCCAGTCGGGGCAGCGGGCGTGGTGCATCAGGTATTCGAGCCCCTGGTCGATGGCGATCGGGACAAAGAGGAAGAACACGATATCCGGCACGCCCCGGACCATCGCGATATAGGTCTTGCCGAAGGCGCGCGCCGGCAGCATCTCGGACCGGGCGGCGAGCGCGCCCCCGAACCCGAAGGCAAGCGAGATGGGCGCGGCAAGCGCGATCAGCAAAAGGACGGTGCCGAAGGACCAGTAGAATGCAAGATGGGTGCCTGTCGTCAGATAACAGGCAAACCACTGCCAGGTCGGCAGCGAACCGGGATCAATACAGAATGAAAACATGTGCCCGCCTGGCGGGGGGCAGGGCCAGTGGCCCCGCCCCGGTTATCTTGGGTCAGACGAAATCAGCGCTCAGAAGACGGGCGCGTCGGCACCGAACCACTTGACGATCATCTCGTTCAGGCTGCCATCCTCTTTCATCGAGGTGATGGCCGCGTCCAGCGTCTCGCGCAGTTCGGTGTCGGTCTGGCGGATGCCGATGCCCACGCCTTCGCCCAGCTGGATCTGTTCCGACACAAAGGTCAGCTGGCCACCGGACTCATTGACGATGGGCAGCAGGAAGTCGGTATCGGCAAAGACCACATCCGCTTCGCCGTTGCGGACGGCGGCGATGGTTTCGTCGGGCGTCGCGAATTCCAGCAGCGTCGCATCGGTTTCCGACGCGATATAGGCGGCCTGCTGGGTCGAGACCTGGGCCGCGACCACGCCGGATTCAAAATCCGCATCTTCCGACAGGCCGACATAGGCCGAGGTCGCGGGGGGCGTGTAGTTCTGGCTGAAGCTGATCACCTGACGGCGCTGCTCGTTGATCGACATGCCGGCCATGATGGCGTCATAGTTGCCGCCGGTCAGGTTCGGGATGATCGAGTCCCAGTCCGTGATGACCCATTCGCAGCTCAGTTCGGCGCGGGCACAAAGCTCGTTGCCAAGCTCGATCTCGAACCCGTCGAGCTGGTTCGCGTCGTTGATGTAGTTATACGGAGGGTAGGCGCCCTCGGTCGCGATACGCACGACGTTCTGCGCCATGGCGCCCGAGGCGCCGAGCGCCAGCGTGCCGGCTGCGCTGAGCGCGAGCGCGGCAAGGCTGAGGGTCAGTTTTTTCATTCTTGGCTCCCTGGTTGAAAATCAGGCGGGTTCGGTGGCCCGCAGAAACTGGCGCAGCCGCTCGGTGCGGGGGGCGCCAAAAAGCGTTTCGGGCGGCCCCTCTTCCTCGATGCGGCCCTGATGAAGGAAAACCACATGGTCGGACACATCCGCCGCAAGCCGCATGTCATGCGTCACAAGCAGCATCGTCCGCCCTTCGTCGGCAAGCTGCTTGATGACCTTGACGACCTCCTGCTCAAGCTCGGGGTCGAGCGCCGAGGTCGGTTCGTCGAAAAGAAGGGCGCGGGGTTCCATGCAAAGCGCGCGCGCGATGGCCGCCCGCTGTTGCTGCCCGCCCGAAAGCATCGCCGGAAAGGCATCGGCCTTGTCGCCGATCCCGACCTTGTCCAGCAGCGCGCGCGCGCGGGCCTCGACCTCGGCACGGGGCTGTTTCAGCACCGTCAGCGGCGCCTCCATCACGTTCTGCAGGATCGTCATGTGGGACCAGAGGTTGAACTGCTGGAAAACCATCGACAGGTTGGTGCGGATGCGCATTACCTGATGGCGGTCCGAGGGATGGCGGTTCAGCCCGCTCCCTTGCCACTGGACGGGCTCCCCCTCGAACCGGATGGTGCCCTCCTGGCTGTTTTCCAGCAGGTTGCAGCAGCGTAGCAGCGTCGATTTCCCCGACCCGGACGACCCGATCAGCGACACGACATGCCCCCTGGGCGCCGTAAGATCGACACCCCGAAGCACCTCGAGGTCGCCATAGCTTTTATGCAGGTCGCGGATCTCGATGACGGGGGCTGAAAATGTGGTCACGGGCCTTCGGGTCTCTTGGATGGATTGGAGGAAGTTAGGGGTCAAAACAGGACGGATTGCAACGATTTCACGCACATCCCTGCAAAGTTCCGCTGCGGAAAGATGCAGTTCGCGCCGGGCTGCCTAAGGCTTTGGCGGTAACGGCAGGGCAAGATATTCTGCTGGCGCAACCGGGACGAGAGCGCGGATCATCAGGCACGCGCGATCCCCGGGCGCCAATGCCGCGATCGCCTCGCTGACGGCACTGGCCAGAACCCCGGCCAGGTCAGGACGGGCGGTCACAAGCGGAAGGCCGGGTGCGGGCGTGGTGCGTCCGATCTCGATCAGCCCGTCGGCAAAGCGGTCATGCCTGCGGATCAGCGCCCATGTCACGGCGTCGATGGCGGCAAGATCGGCCTCGCCCTGGGCCACCGCCCGGGCCGAGGCGCGATGGCTGCCGGTGCAGAGCACCGGGCGCAGCGCCCCGCCGAACATCGCCTGTGCCGCCGCCCAACCCGATTGCGACAGGGGGTCGTTATAGGCAAAACGGGCCGTGGCAACCTCCAACGGTTCGCGCGCCACGAGCACCGAGCAGTAATATCCCGCCGGGCAGTCCGGTAGCCCGTAATCGGGCGTTCCCACAAGCGTCACATGGGGGTGGAGCACGGCGCGATAGGGCAGGCCGCAGGTCTGCGCCAGGAGCAGGTCCGGCGCGCGCCAGAGTGCCATCAGATCCTCGGCGCGGGTCAGTTGGTCGGGCGCGTCAACCCCCCGGGACCGCAGCGCATCGCGGATCAACGCCCAAAGCCGGTCATTCGCCGGTGCCGTTTCCGGGCGGTCATACATGGGAAATGACGCGATCATCAGTCGGTCACGGCGTCTGCCGGGCCTCGACCCGCTGCCGCGCCAGCGCGGAATCGCGGTCGCTGATCCCCAGAAGGTTCGCCACCAGCCGCAGCATCGCGCTTTCTTCGGCATCGCGCTGCCCATCGCTGAGCGCGACACACCACAGCGCCTCGATCACCGCCTCGCGGTCCTCATAGGCGACCGCATCCTTGATGGCGCGGGTAAAGCGGACGGTGTCCGGCGCCTCGGATTCCAGCACCTCCGCATCTTCGCGCAGGCGGCGGGCGTCGTCGGGTCCAAGGTCATGGCGCAGGGCAAGGATACGCTCGATCCGCGCGACCTCGGCCTGCGAATACTGGCCGTCGACACGCGCGACCCGCACCAGAAGCGCCCCGAGCGCAAGGCGCGCATCGGGATCGGGAAGGCGTTCAGGGGCGGGGGCCGTCAGGCGGCGCAGGAAATCGGCAAACATGACGCAGGATATAGAGCCATGGCGCGGGGCTGCCAAGACACGGCAGCGTCAGCGGCGGGATGCCCCGTTGCGACAGAACAGCGAGAGGGGCAGGCGCCGCCAAGGAAAGATCGGTCACTGCCGCGGTGAGGCGGGGGCGATGACCGGCAAAGACCCGCCCCGGCCCGGGCCGGAAGGGAAACCCCTTGCCCTCAGACCAGCCGCGAATTGTCCCGCGCCGCCCGGATGAAATCGGCGAACAGCGGGTGCGGTGCAAAGGGCTTGGACTTGAGCTCCGGGTGAAACTGGACGCCGATGAACCACGGATGGTCGCGATGTTCCACGATCTCGGGCAGGCGACCGTCGGGCGACATGCCGGAAAAGACCAGCCCGCAGGTTTCCAGCTTGTCGCGGAACCGGATGTCGACCTCATAGCGGTGGCGGTGGCGTTCCTCGATCGCGCTGTTGCCATAGACCTGCGCGACAAGCGACCCTTCGGCCAGTTGCGCCGTATAGGCGCCCAGCCGCATCGTGCCGCCCTTGTCGTCGGCGATGCTGCGCGCGACCTTGTGGTTGCCCTGCACCCATTCCTTGAGGTGATAGACCACGGGGGTAAAGCGCTTCTTGCCCGCCTCATGGTCGAATTCCTCGGACCCGGCATCCTCGACCCCGGCGAGGTTCCGCGCGGCCTCGATCACTGCCATCTGCATGCCCAGACAGATGCCCAGATAGGGGATCTTGCGTTCACGGGCGAATTGCGCGGCCTTGATCTTGCCCTCGGTCCCGCGCTCGCCGAACCCGCCGGGCACGAGGATCGCCTGAAAGCCTTCCAGCCAGGGGCTCGGGTCTTCGCGCTCGAAGATCTCGGCGTCGATCCATTCCGCCTTGACGCGGACCCGGTTCGCCATCCCGCCATGGGTCAGCGCCTCGGCAATGGATTTGTAGGCGTCCTCAAGCTGGGTGTATTTGCCGACGACGGCGACCCGCACCAGACCTTCGGCATTTTCCAGCCGGTCCATCACGTCTTCCCAGCGTGACAGATCCGGGCGCGGGGCGGGGCTGATCCCGAACGCGTCCAGAACCGCCTGATCGAGCCCCTCGCGGTGATAGGCCAGCGGCGCCTCGTAGATCGTGTGAAGATCGGGCGCGGCGATCACCGCATCCTTGCGCACGTTGCAGAAGAGCGCGATCTTTTCCCGCTCCTTCTCCGGGATCGGGCGTTCCGACCGGCAGACCAGCACATCCGGCGCGATCCCGATCGATCGGAGCTCCTTGACGGAATGCTGGGTGGGCTTGGTCTTGAGCTCGCCGCTGGCCGAGACATAGGGCAGCAGCGTCAGATGCATGAAGATGCACTGCCCCCGCGCGCGGTCCTGGCTGAACTGGCGGATCGCCTCGAAAAAGGGCAGGCCCTCGATATCGCCGACGGTGCCGCCGATCTCGCAAAGCATGAAATCGACCTCATCCTCACCCACGGCGAGGAAGTCCTTGATTTCGTTGGTGACGTGCGGAATGACCTGAATGGTCTTGCCCAGATAGTCGCCGCGGCGTTCTTTCTCCAGCACGTTGGAATAGATGCGCCCGGACGACACCGAATCCGTGCGGCGCGCGGCGACCCCGGTAAAGCGTTCGTAATGGCCAAGGTCGAGGTCGGTTTCCGCCCCGTCATCGGTCACGAAAACCTCGCCATGTTCAAAGGGCGACATCGTGCCCGGATCGACATTGAGATAGGGGTCGAGCTTGCGCAGCCGCACCGAGAATCCCCGCGCCTGCAACAGCGCCCCGAGCGCCGCCGAGGCAAGTCCCTTGCCGAGGGAGGAGACGACCCCGCCTGTGATGAAAACGTAGCGTGCCATGGAAAATCGTCTCCCGTGCTCCGAAAATGGTCTTTGGGGCCCGGCCCAGAGGGCGGAGCATCACGGGAGACAAGCTATAGCGGATTCGTCAACGTTCCGCAACCAGACCGCAATATGCTGCCGTGCCACCCGGGCGCGGGCCAAGTTGTTGTAGTCGTTGGCCCGGATCAGTCGGCCCGCGGCGGGGTAAGCGGTGCGCCGCCGCTGGTGGGCGGAAGAAGGTCGTCCACCGGGGGCAGGCTGGGCGCATCGGCCGCAGGGGCTGCCGGCGCCGGTCCGAACCGGTCGATGACCGAGGTGCCCGACGCATTCTGCGCCGCAAAGACCGTCAGCATGATCGAGGTGCAGATGAAGGCGATCGCGAAGACCCAGGTGAGCTTGCCCACCGCCGTCGCCGCCGCGCGGCCCGTCATGACGCCGCCACCGCCGCCGCCCATGCCGAGGCCGCCGCCCTCGGACCTTTGCAGCAGCACGACGCCGATAAGGCAAAGGGCAAGGATCAGGTGGACGACTAGGACGACGTTTTCCATTGGGCGGCTTTCGGCTGATCTTTCGCGGCCTATCTATGGCGAACCGCGCCCTGCCGCAACCCTGTTCCGTCCCCCGGGGCGGGGAAAACGCCCGCGCCGCGCGGCCGGCATCAGATTGTGGTTTCGGAACCGCCCTCATCCCGCTATGAGAGGCGCGGAATTTCAAACGCGAGAGGCAGACATGGCCAATGTCGTTGTCGTAGGCGCCCAGTGGGGCGACGAGGGGAAAGGCAAGATCGTCGACTGGCTGTCCGAGCGGGCCGATGTGATCGCCCGCTTTCAGGGCGGCCACAATGCCGGCCACACGCTGGTGATCGACGGGACGGTCTACAAGCTCTCGCTCTTGCCGTCCGGCATCGTGCGCGGCGGCAAGCTGAGCGTGATCGGCAACGGTGTCGTGCTCGACCCATGGGCGCTCTTGTCCGAGATCGAGAAGCTGGCGGCGCAGGGCGTGACGGTATCGCCCGAAAACCTGATGATCGCCGAAAACACGCCGCTGATCCTGCCGGTCCATGGTGAGCTTGACCGCGCGCGCGAGGCGCAGAATTCGCTCGCCAAGATCGGCACGACCGGGCGCGGCATCGGCCCCGCCTATGAGGACAAGGTCGGCCGCCGCACGGTGCGCGTCGCCGATCTGGCCGATCCTGAGACGCTGGAGCTGCGGCTTGACCGTCTGCTGACCCATCACGACGCGCTGCGCCGGGGGCTGGGGCTCGAACCGGTGGACCGCGCGGGCCTCAAGGCGGCGCTGGAAGAGGTCGCGCCGAAGATCCTGCCCTTTGCCCAGCCGGTCTGGAAGGTCCTGACCGAGGCGCGGCGCGCGGGCAAGCGCATCCTCTTCGAGGGCGCGCAGGGCTCGCTGCTCGATGTGGATTTCGGCACCTATCCCTTTGTCACCTCGTCGAACACGACGGCCGGCGCGGCGGCGACCGGGACCGGGCTCGGACCGAACGCCATCGACTTCGTGCTGGGCATCGTCAAGGCCTATACGACCCGGGTGGGCGAGGGGCCGTTCCCGTCCGAACTGATGGACGCGGATGGCCAGCGGCTGGGCGAACGCGGGCACGAATTCGGCACCGTGACAGGGCGCAAGCGGCGCTGCGGCTGGTTCGACGCGGTTCTGGTGCGCCAGACCTGCGCCACCTCGGGCGTGTCGGGCATCGCGCTGACCAAGCTCGACGTGCTCGACGGGTTCGAGACGCTGAAGATCTGCGTGGGATATGAGCTTGACGGCCAGCGGCTGGATTATCTGCCGACGGCGGCGAACCAGCAGGCCCGCGTCACCCCGATCTATGAGGAACATGAGGGCTGGGCCGAAAGCACCGCAGGCGCGCGGTCCTGGGCAGATCTGCCGGCGGCGGCGGTGAAATATGTCCGCCGCATCGAGGAACTGATCCAGTGCCCCGTCGCACTCGTCTCCACCTCGCCGGAACGGGACGACACGATCCTCGTCACCGATCCCTTCGCGGACTGAGGGCGTGGAACGCGGGCCGCAAAACCAGGGCGCGGGCCTCAGCCACCGGGCGCGCCGCCGTTGGGCGCTTTTCATCCTGCTGGTCGGGCTGCCGGTCTATGTGGTCGTGGCAGTCAACGTGGTCGAGATGTTCGAGCGGCCCTCGATCTGGGTCGAACTGCTGGTCTTTGTCGTCCTTGGCATCGTCTGGGCGCTGCCCTTCCGCTTCATCTTTCGCGGGGTGGGGCGCGCAGACCCGGATGCAGACCCGGATGAGGACGCGCCAAAAGGACCGCGCGCGTGATCCTGCGCTCTGACCGGGCGGTGACGCTGGTGGGCGGCGGGTCGCTCCACCATTCCCACCTGCCGGATGCGCTGGCCATCGCGCCCTGCCTTGTCGCGGCGGATGGCGGGGCGGATGCGGCGATGCTGGCCGGGCTGCGGCCCGAGGCGGTGATCGGCGATTTCGATTCCATCTCGCCCGCCGCGCAAGAGGCGTTTGCCGATGTCCTGCACCACGTCACCGAACAGGAAAGCACCGATTTCGACAAATGCCTGCGGCTGGTCGAGGCGCCGTTCTACCTCGCGCTCGGATTTCTGGGGGAACGGCTGGACCATACGCTTGCCGCCTTCACCTCACTTGTCACGTATCGTGACCGGCGCTGCATCCTGGTGGGCGAGCGGGATATCTGCTTCCTTGCGCCTGAACGCCTGAACCTCTCGCTGCCCGAGGGGACGCGGCTGTCGCTTTATCCGATGGGGGCGGTCCGGGGCGAAGGCAGCGGTCTGCGCTGGCCCATCGCGGGGCTCGACTTTGCGCCGGACGGGCGGATCGGAACCTCGAACATGGTCACCGGGCCTGTGGCGCTGCGGTTCGACGCGCCCCGGATGCTGGTCATTCTGCCGCGCGGCTGCCTGCGGGCGGCGCTTCGGGCGCTGACAGCGGGGGCACTGACAGGGGACGATGCCGCTGAAGGCTCCGTTCCCGGTGAATGATATATAGCCCCGACCCGGCGATCACGGCGATCCCCACCCAGGTGAGCGGATCGGGAAAATCCCCGAACACGAGGTAGCCGAGGCCAACCGCGCTGACCAGTTCCAGATAGTGCAGCGGCGCAAGCGTCGCCGAGGGCGCAAAGCGCAGCGCATAGGTGATGAGCATGTGGCTGACCGTCGCCGCCACGCCAACCGCGCCAAGCCAGGTCCATGCGATGCCGGCCGGCAGCACCAGGGACAGCGCCGCGACGCCGCCCAGATGGCCCGCCAGCAGCAGCGGCAGACATAGAACGACCGCCATCACCGCCGTATGCAACTGCATCGTCACCGGATGCATCACCTGCGACAGGCGCCGCGTGGCCAGCATGTAAAGCGCAAAGAAAAGCGCGGTGCCGAGCGGATAGAAGGCGACCGCGCCAAAGACCGCAAAGCTCGGCTGGATCACCAGCAGACATCCGGCAAAGCCGATCACGCTTGCGCCCAGCCGTCTTGGGCCGACCTCTTCGCCGAAGATCAGCCAGCCGAGCAGCAGGATGATGAAGGGTTCGACAAAGACGATGGCCAGCGCATCGGCGATCGGCATCACCGCCACGGCCGCGACAAAGAAGAACGTCGCGAGGATCGAGAAGGCCGCCCGCCAGAACAGAAGCCACAGCGCCCGGGGTCCGGCCCCCATGGGCAACCCCATCAGCAGCACGACCGGCAGCATCAGAAGCGCCTGCACCACGAAGCGCGCCAGCGTGATCTGGCCGGCCGGGACCGTCGCCGCAGCGAGTTTCGACGCGACGTCGATCAGCGGCGCGGTCAGGCAGAAGCCGAGCATGAGCATCACGCCCGGCAGAATGCGGTCGGTTCCGGTCATCCTGTCCTGCTAGCGGTGCAGCCGGGCGCTGTCCATTGTCCGTTCAGCAATTCGGCACGTTCACGGCCAAACCGCCCAGGGAGGTTTCCTTGTATTTCTCGCTCATGTCCTGGCCGGTCTGGCGCATTGTCTCGATGCAGGCGTCGAGCGGCACCAGATGCTGCCCGTCCCCACGCAGCGCGAGGCTGGCGGCCGAAACCGCCTTGATCGCGCCCAGCCCGTTCCGCTCGATGCAGGGCACCTGCACCAGCCCCTTTACCGGATCGCAGGTCATGCCGAGGTGATGTTCCAGTGCGATCTCGGCCGCGTTTTCCACCTGTTCGGGCGTCCCGCCCATCACGGCGGCAAGGCCCGCTGCGGCCATGGCGGCGGCGCTGCCGACCTCGGCCTGACAGCCGCATTCCGCGCCCGAGATCGAGGCATTGTGCTTGACCAGCCCGCCGATCGCCGCCGCCGTGAGGAGGAAGTCGCCGACCCGTGCCCGGCTTGCCCCCGGCACATGATCGAGCCAGTACCGGATCACCGCCGGCACCACCCCCGCCGCGCCGTTGGTGGGCGCGGTGACGACCTGACCGCCGGCGGCGTTTTCCTCGTTCACCGCCATGGCATAGACGCTCATCCAGTCGTTGATCGTATGCGGCGGCACAAGGTTCAGCCCGGCCTCGCGCCTGAGCGCCTCATGGATGCCCCTCGCGCGGCGTCGCACCTTGAGGCCGCCGGGAAGGATGCCCTCGGCGGCAAGCCCGCGTTCGATGCAGGCGTCCATCACCGACCAGATCCGGGCCAGCCCGTCCTCCAGCGCCCGGGCGGACCGGACGGCCAGTTCGTTTTCCCGCTTCATGCGGGCGATGGTCTTGCCGCTCTCCTGCGCCATGCGCAGCATCTCGGCCGCGTTCCGGAACGGGTAGGGGACAGGCGCGGCGGGGGTCCCGGCCTCGCCTGCTGCAAGCTCCGCCTCGGTCAGGACAAAGCCGCCGCCGACGGAATAATAGGTTTCCTGCAGGATCACGTCGCCCTGCGCATCGGTCGCCCGCAGGATCAGGCCGTTCGCATGGCCGGGCAGGGGCGGGCCATAGTCGAAGGCAAGGTCAGAGGCGGGATCGAAGGCAAGCTGCGGCAGGCCCGGCGGGGCGATCCGGCGCGTCTCGCGGATGTCCGCAAGCGTGGTCTCGGCGGCCTCTGCATCGAAGGTTTCGGGGCTGAACCCGGCGAGCCCCAGGATCACCGCGCGGTCGGTCGCGTGCCCCACCCCGGTAAAGGCGAGCGACCCGTGCAGCGATGCCCGAAGCCCCACCGGATGAAAGGGCGAGCCGCGCAGCAGGTCGAGAAACCGCGCCGCCGCGACCATCGGGCCCATGGTATGGCTGGACGACGGGCCGATGCCGATCTTGAACATATCGAAGACGGAAAGAAACATCCGCATCCTCCTTTTCCCATCATCTAGGCGCTGCGACGCGCCGCGGCACGTCCGAAAGCGACATCTCGTCCCCGGTATGCGGGGCCGATTCCCCTCGCAGCGGCGGCGCAAACTGCCTATAACCGGCGCGACACGGGATCAGGAACGCAGCATGATCACTGAAAACGGTACCCATACGGGCACAGAAGCAGGAACCGGGCAGCCGGGTCTTTCCCCGGCGGATACCGCCAAGAACGCCGCCGCCTGCCGGGCCGTCGACTTTGTCGAGGACGGGATGCGCGTGGGTCTTGGCACGGGCTCGACCGCGGCCTTCATGGTGCGGCGTCTGGGCCAACTGGTGCGCGAGGCGGGGCTGCGCGTCACGGGCGTTCCGACCTCCAGCCGCACGGCGGCACTTGCGCGGGACGAGGGCATCCATGTCGTGACGCTGGCAGAGGCCGGCTGGCTTGATCTCACCATCGACGGGGCGGACGAATTCGACCCGGCCTTCAACCTCATCAAGGGCGGCGGCGGCGCGCATCTGCAGGAAAAGGTGGTCGCCACCGCCTCGGACCGGATGATCGTCATCGCTGATCCCGACAAGGACGTGGCCCAACTGGGGGCCTTTCCCCTGCCGGTCGAGGTGCTGCAATTCGGCTGGGAGGTGACGCAACGCCTGATCGCCGAACTGCTGGAAGGCCAGGACGTGGCGAGCCGTGGCATCACCCGCCGCATGGGTGCCGAAGGCCCGTTTGTGACGGATGAGGGGAACTTCATCCTCGACCTGCATCTGGGCCGCATCGGCAACCCGCCCGCCCTGGCGCTGGCGCTAAACCAGATCGCGGGGGTGGTTGAAAACGGCCTTTTCATCGACATTTGCGATGTTGTGGTGATCGGGCATCCGGACGGCCATGTCACGGTGCGCGACCGCCATTCGGGGCGCGAGACGTCCCATGGCGCTGTCCCGGACAACGCCTTTTCCGGGCTTGGGGGCTAGGGCAATGGCATTCGATTACGATCTCTTTGTGATCGGCGGCGGTTCGGGCGGGGTCCGTGCCGCGCGCATCGCTGCGGCCGAAGGCGGGGCAAAGGTCGCGCTGGCCGAGGAATACCGCATGGGCGGCACCTGCGTCATCCGCGGCTGCGTTCCCAAAAAGCTGATGGTCTTTGCCTCGTCCTATCCCGAGGCGGTCGAGGATGCCCGCGCCTACGGCTGGGGCGCGCAGCTGGGCGCCTTTGACTGGCCGAAGTTCCGCGACCAGCTTGCCGAGGAACTGACCCGGCTTGAAGGGATCTATCGCCGCAACCTGCAGAATGCCGGCGTCACGATATATGATCAGCGCGCGGTGTTGGCCGATCCGCATACGGTGCGGCTGGCTGACGGGCAGACCTTCACGGCCAAGCATATCCTGATCGCGACCGGCGGACGGCCCTTTGTCCCCGAGATGGATCACGCCGACAAGGTCTTGACTTCCAACGACATCTTCGGACTGGAAAAGTTGCCCGGCTCGATCCTGATCGTCGGCGGGGGCTATATCGCCTCGGAATTCGCCTGCATCCTGCACGGGATGGGCGTCAGGGTGACGCAATATTATCGCGGGGCGCAGATCCTGCGCGGCTTTGACGATGAAGCGCGCGGCATGGTCGCGGAAGGAATGCGCGCGCGCGGCATCGACGTGAGCTGCGGCACCGACGTCCTGTCGCTGGAACCGGCCGAGGGCGGGTTGCGCGTCCGGTCCACCCAGGGGCATGACACCGTCTTCGACCAGGTGCTCTACGCGACCGGCCGGCGCCCCAATACCGAGGGGCTGGGGCTGGAAGAGGCGGGCGTATCACTTGGGCGCAACGGGGAAGTGATCGTCGATGACTGGTCGCAGACCGCTGTTCCGTCTATCTATGCGGTGGGGGATGTGACCGACCGGATCAATCTTACGCCGGTCGCGATCCGCGAGGGTCATGCCTTTGCCGACACCGTATTCCGGGGCGACAAGCGCAAGGCCGATCACGATCTGGTTCCCAGCGCGGTCTTTACGCAGCCCGAGCTTGGAACGGTCGGCCTGACGGAAGAGGCCGCGCGCGAACAGGGACCGATCGAGGTCTACAGCGCCGCCTTCCGCCCGATGCGGACCTTGTTCGCGGGGCGTCAGGACAGGGTGATGATGAAACTCATCGTCTGTCGCGAGACCCGCCGCGTCCTTGGGTGCCATATCGTGGCGCCCGAAGCCGGCGAGATGATTCAGCTTGCCGCCATCGCGATCAAGATGGGGGCGACCAAGGAAGACTTCGACCGGACTGTGGCAGTCCACCCGACGATGGCGGAGGAACTTGTGACATTGCGCACCCCTGTGCGTAGGGACGATTAGCGTATAAACGCACAGGTTGAAGAATGGGCGCGCGATGCCCGCTGTGAGATGATCATGACAAGAGGGGAAAAGAGGTTCGATGGCTGGTAACAACGGCGGACCCTGGGGGAGCGGCGGAGGCGGCGGCGGTGGCGACAATCGCGGCGGCAATCGTGGCAATAACGGGCAGCGGCCCGGCGGCGACGGTTCGCAGATCCCGGAAATCGACGAAATCGTGCGCAAGGGGCAGGAACAGCTCCGGGTGCTGATGGGCGGTCGCGGCGGTCGTGGTCCGCGCGGACCCCGCAGCGGTGGCGGCGGGCCGGCCTTTTCGGGCCGCACGGTCCTTCTGGGCCTGCTCGGGGTGCTCGCGCTCTGGGTCTTTGCGTCCTTCTACACCGTTCGCCCGGAAGAACGGGGCGTCGAGCTGATGTTCGGCAGCTATCACCGCACCACCGGGCCGGGTCTGAACTTTGCGCCCTGGCCGGTCGTGACGGCGGAAATCGTTCAGGTGACGGGCGAACGGGTGACGGATATCGGCACCGGGCGCGGCGGCCGGATGGACAGCGGCCTGATGCTGACCCGCGACGAGGCCGTCGTGGACATCGAATTCCAGGTGGTCTGGAATATCGAGCGTCCGGACGAATTCCTCTTCAACCTGGCCGATGCGGGTGAAACCGTTCGCGCGGTGTCGGACAGCGCGATGCGCGACATCATCGCCCGGTCCGAGCTTTCGCCGATCCTCAACCGGGACCGGGGCGCGATCGCGCAGGACCTGCTGGAGGCCATACAGGCGACGCTGGACACCTATCAAAGCGGGATCAACGTGATCCGCATCAACTTTGACCGCGCCGACCCGCCGGGAGAGGTGATCGACAGCTTCCGCGAAGTTCAGGCGGCGCGCCAGCAGCGCGACCGGCTGGAGCGTGAGGCCGATGCCTATGCCAACCGCGTCCTTGCGGGCGCACGGGGTGAGGCCGCGCAGATCCTGGAACAATCCGAGGGCTATCGCGCGGAGGTCATCAACGCGGCGCAGGGTGAGGCGAGCCGCTTCGTCTCGGTCTATACCGAGTATGTGAATGCGCCGGAGGTGACCCGCCGCCGCATGTATCTGGAAACGATGGAGCGGGTCCTGGGCGGCATGGACAAGGTCATCCTTGACGGCGTCACCGGCGACGATGCCGGGGGCGGGGTGCTTCCCTATCTTCCGCTGAACGAACTGCGTCGGGGGGGCAACTGATGAACCGCACGGCTTTGATACTTCCCGTTCTTTTCGTGGCGCTGGTCGCGGGGCTTTCCTCGGTCTTCATCGTCGACGAACGCGAAAGGGTGCTTGTACTGCAATTCGGCCAGGTGCGGCAGGTCCGCGAAGATCCGGGCCTCGGCTTCAAGATTCCGCTGATCCAGGAGGTCGTCCGCTACGACGCGCGTATCCTCGGGCTGCAGACGCAGCCGTTCGAGGTGACGCCGCTCGACGACCGCCGGCTGGTGGTCGATGCCTTTGCCCGCTGGCGGATCGTCGATGTCGTCCGCTTCCGCGAGGCGGTGGGCGTCGAGGGAATCAATGGCGCGCAGGGCCGGATGGAGCGGATCGTGACACCCGCCATCCGTGAGGTGCTGGGTTCGGTTCCGTCGGGCGCGGTGCTCTCGGACGACCGGACGGCGCTGATGAACCGCATCCGCGATCTGGCGCGGCGCGACGCGGCGACGCTGGGGGTCGAGGTGATCGACGTCCGTCTGACCCGCACCGACCTGCCGGAACAGAACCTTGCGGCGACCTTTGCCCGGATGCGGGCGGAACGCGAACGCGAGGCCGCGGACGAAATCGCCCGGGGTGAAGAGGCCGCGCAGCGCGTCCGTGCCTCGGCCGACCGGACGGTGGTCGAGCTTGTGTCCGAGGCGCGTCGCCAGTCGGAGGTCATTCGCGGTGAGGCCGATGCCGAGCGCAACGTGATCTATGCCGAGGCCTTCGGGCGCGATCCGGAGTTCTTTGCCTTCACCCGGTCGCTCACGTCGTATGAAAGGGCCTTGCGCGGCGAGAATTCGACGATGGTCATGCGGCCGGACAGCGACTTCTTCGCCTACCTGCGGTCGGATCAGGGCCTTGGCGCTGCTGGCGGCGCGGCCCCCGCACCGGGCGCCGAGGATCAGCTGAGCGGTGCGCCTGCGCCCGAGGCGGAGGATGGCCCCGCGACGCCGGAGCAGACGGGCGCCGTGGCTACGCCCGCACCGGAAGCCCCGGCGCTGGCGCTCAACCCCCAGCCCCTGACCGAATGACAGCCGGAGCCGCCCCCAAGGGGCGGCTCTTTTCGATTCAGGGCGCGGGTCATCCGGATGACGCGCCAACCGATTCATCAGGCGAGACGATCACAGCGCCGCGCGCATCGATCCTTGCATTTGCGTTTTCCCGCGCGCGCCATAACTATAGCGGAACGACTGAAGCCGAACGACCGGGGGCAGGGGTGCCCTTGCCGCCGGAACGTGGCAGGCTGTTGATCGCGGCCACATGGCCGGAAGCTTAAAAAGGAGACTGCGTTGAGACCCGTTGCCATCCCCCTCAAGCGTGACGTGCGTGATGCGATGCGCCCCCTTGCCTTGTTCACGGGGCTGGTGCTCGGGCTCATGCTCTTGCTCGCGCAGGCCGTATCGGCGCAGGCGCGGGCGCCTGAAAGCTTTGCCGATCTGGCGGACCGCGTCAGCCCGGCTGTCGTGAACATCACCACCTCGACCACGGTGGCCTCGCCCAGCGGGCCGCAGCCGATCGTGCCCGAAGGATCGCCCTTCGAGGAGTTCTTTCGCGATTTCCTCGATCGCGGGCCGGGCCAGCAGCCCCGGGCACCGCGCCGCAGCCAGGCGCTCGGCTCGGGTTTCGTGATCTCGGAAGACGGCTATATCGTCACGAACAACCACGTGATCGAGGGCGCGGATCAGATCACGGTCGAATTCTTTGCCGGCGGCGAACTGGACGCGCGGGTGATCGGCACCGACCCCAACACCGACATCGCCCTTCTGAAGGTCGAGAGCGACCGGCCGCTGCCCTTTGTCAGCTTTGGCGATTCGGCGACGGCGCGGGTGGGCGACTGGGTCATGGCCATGGGCAACCCGCTCGGCCAGGGTTTTTCGGTCTCCGCCGGGATCGTCTCGGCGCGCGGGCGGGCGCTTTCGGGCAGCTATGACGACTACATCCAGACCGACGCGGCCATCAACCGCGGCAATTCCGGCGGGCCGCTTTTCAACATGAGCGGTGAGGTGATCGGCGTGAACACCGCGATCCTGTCGCCCACCGGCGGCTCGATCGGGATCGGCTTCGCCATGTCCTCGGCCGTGGTGACGCGGGTCGTGGACCAGCTGCGGGAATTCGGCGAGACGCGGCGCGGCTGGCTGGGCGTACGCATCCAGGACGTGACGCCCGAGATCGCCGAGGCGATGGGCCTTGAGCGGGCGGCAGGCGCGCTGGTCACCGACGTGCCCGAAGGCCCGGGGCGCGATGCCGGCATCCAGGCGGGCGACGTGATCCTCAGCTTCGATGGCAATGACGTGGCCGACACGCGCGATCTGGTCCGCAGGGTGGGCGATGCCGAGGTTGGCCGCGCGGTGCGTGTCATGGTGATGCGCGACGGGCGCACCCAGTCGCTGCGCGTGACGCTGGGGCGGCGCGAAACGTCCGAGGGCGGCAGCCCGATGCCCATGCTCGAGGAAGAGGCGCCCGAACCCGAGGCCGCCGCCGCCGATATCCTCGGCATGACGGTCAGCAACCTGAGCCCCACCCTGCGCGAGGAGCTTGGCTTGCCGGGTACCATCGACGGGCTGGTCATCACCGCCATCGACGAGGACAGCGAGGCCTATGAAAAAGGCCTTGCCGTGGGCGATGTGATCGCCGAGGCGGGGCAGCAGCCGGTCTCGACCCTTGCCGATCTGGAGGCCCGGATCGAGGAGGCGCGCGACTCCGGCCGCCGCTCGGTCCTGCTTCTGATCCGCCGCGGTGGAGAGCCGCGCTTTCTGGCGCTCTCGGTCGAATAACGCGGCGGGCAACAGGATAGCTTGCAGGGGGCGCCGCGTGCGCCCCTTTCGTTTTGCCGCATCGGGGGGTCTGGCATCCGCGCCGCGTCTGGCCTATGTGGCGAAAGCGAGGCGAAATGCGGAAGGACCAAATGGCAAAGATCACCTATGTCGAGTTCAGCGGCACCGAGCATGTTGTGGACGTCCCCACCGGGCTGACCGTGATGGAGGGCGCGCGCGACAACGGTATTCCGGGGATCGAGGCGGATTGCGGCGGTGCCTGCGCCTGTTCCACCTGCCATGTCTATGTCGCCCCGGACTGGGTCGACCGGCTTCCCGCGAAGGACCCGATGGAAGAGGACATGCTTGATTTCGCCTATCAGCCGGACCCGGTGCGGTCGCGCCTGACCTGCCAGATCAAGGTCACGGATGCGCTGGACGGTCTGGTCGTGCAGATGCCGGAAAAGCAGATCTGATACTGTGACCTGCGCGGGCTGGCGGGGCCTCTCCCGCCCGTCTTCGACGCTTGCGCGTCTTATCCCGTTGGGCCGTGCCGCGCGCAAGGCGCGCGGTTAAACTGAAAAACGCTCGCGCGCTTTGGGCGTGGTTGATAAGCAAGGGGAACCCGCGCGCTTTGTGCGTGGATGCCGACTAAAATGGAGGCCGCGCCCGAACGCGGCGCCGAGGGAAGGCGGGCACCCCGTTATCGCCTTGCCGGCCAGCCGCCGCAGGAGATTCCTGCAGGAAGGCGCCGGCCCCCCGAAACGGTGCCGCCGGTTCAGAGCGCCCGCCAGCCGATATCGCGGCGGCAGAACCCGTCGGGCCAGTCGATCCGGTCGACCATCCCATAGGCGCGATCCCGTGCCTCGGCGAGCGTGCTTCCCCGGGCTGTGACGTTCAGCACCCGCCCGCCTGCCGAGACCAGCCGCCCGTTATCCTCGGCGGTTCCGGCGTGGAAGGTCATGTGGAAACTGTCCTTCGGCAGGCCATCGATCCCGGTGATGATGCTGCCCTTGTCATAGGCGCCGGGATAGCCCCGCGCCGCCATGACCACCGTCAGCGCATGGTCATCGGCCCAGTCCACCCGCATCCCGGCCAGCCGCCCCTCGGCGCAGGCGAGCATCAGGTCCAGCGCCTGCGCGCCAAGCCGCATCATCAGCACCTGACATTCCGGATCGCCAAAGCGGCAGTTGTATTCCACCAGCCGAGCACGGCCCTGCTCGATCATCAGCCCGGCATAGAGAACGCCGCGATAGGGCGTGCCGCGCCGGGCCATCTCGGCCATGGTCGGGCGCACGATTTCATCCAGCGCCTGCGCGGCGATGGCCTCGGTCAGGACGGGCGCGGGCGAATAGGCGCCCATCCCGCCGGTATTCGGCCCCTGATCGCCGTCAAAGGCGCGCTTGTGATCCTGCGCCGTGCCGATCGGCAGCACCGTCTCTCCGTCGCACAGAAGGAAAAAGCTCGCCTCCTCGCCGCCCATGAACTCTTCGATCACGACCTCGGCGCCTGCTTCGCCGAAGGCGCCGTCGAACATCTCATCAATCGCGGCAAGCGCGGTGTCATTGTCCATCGCAACGACAACGCCCTTGCCCGCGGCCAGCCCGTCGGCCTTGATGACGATGGGTGCGCCCCGGGCCATCACGTAGTCGCGCGCGGGTCCGGCGCTGTCGAACCGGGCCCATGCGGCGGTGGGCGCGCCGGCCGCGTCACAGATCTCCTTGGTGAAGGCCTTCGACGCCTCCAGCCGCGCCGCCGCGGCCGAGGGGCCGAAGACGAGGATGCCTGCCTCGGCCAGTCGATCTGCCACGCCGGCGGCCAACGGGGCCTCGGGGCCGACGACGACGAAGTCGACGGCGTTCGCCTCGGCGAAATCCACCACTGCGCCACCGTCGAGGATATCGAGCGCCGCACATTCCGCCAGCGCGGCGATGCCTGCATTGCCGGGTGCAACGATCAGCCGGTCGCATTTCGGGTTCTGCTTGATCGCCCAGGCCAGCGCATGTTCGCGCCCGCCGCCGCCCAGCACCAGGATGTTCATTGCCGCCCCTCTCTTGGCCTTCGCTTGCCGGCGTTCTAAGGTGCGCGCGCCCCTGTGACAAGCGAGCGCCAGATGTCCGACCTGTTTGAAGACCCGCAACCGGGCGGCAATGCCCCGGAATTCACCGTCTCGGAAATCTCGGGCGCGGTGAAGCGGGTGATCGAGGGCGAATTCGGTCAGGTCCGCGTGCGCGGCGAGGTGGGGCGCGTGTCCCGTCCGCGGTCGGGGCATATCTATCTCGACCTCAAGGATGACCGGAACGTCCTGGCCTCGGTCATCTGGAAGGGGAACGCCGACCGCCTGCGCACTCCGCCCGAAGAGGGGATGGAGGTGATCGCCACGGGTCGCCTGACGACATTCGGTGGGCAGTCGAAATACCAGATGGTGATCGACGACATCGCCCCCGCGGGCGCCGGCGCGCTGATGGTCATGTTGGAAAAGCGCCGCGCCGCCCTGGCGGCCGAGGGCCTCTTTGACGCCGCCCGCAAGCGCCCTCTGCCCTATCTGCCCGAGGTGATCGGGGTCGTGACCTCGCCCTCGGGCGCGGTGATCCGCGATATCCTGCACCGCCTGCGCGACCGGTTTCCGCGCCGCGTGCTGATCTGGCCGGTAGCCGTGCAGGGCGAACGCTGTGCGCCCGAGGTGGCGGCCGCGATCCGTGGCTTCAATGCCGTGGTGCCGGGCGGCCCGATCCCGCGCCCCGACCTGCTGATCGTTGCCCGGGGCGGCGGCAGTATCGAGGATCTCTGGGGCTTCAACGAGGAAATCGTCGTGCGCGCCGCCGCCGAAAGCACGATCCCGCTGATCTCGGCGGTGGGGCACGAAACCGATACGACCCTGATCGATCACGCCGCCGACCGGCGCGCCCCCACACCCACCGCCGCGGCGGAAATGGCGGTGCCGGTGCGTCTTGAACTGCTCAGCTGGCTTGACGGGCAGGCGGCGCGGCTGGGGCGGTGTTCGGACGCCGCGGTGACGCAGCGGCGCCAGAGACTGCGCGATCTGGCCCGCGCCCTTCCGCGCCCCGAGGCGCTGGTGGGGCAGGCGGCCCAGCGGCTGGATCATTGCGCCGAGCGCCTGCCCTCGGCCTTGCGGGCGGCGACGGGGCGTCGCAGGCTCGCCTTCCACGAGGTGGCGGCGCATCTGCGCCCGCGTCTGCTGGCGGATCGTCTGTCGCGCGGGCGCGATCTGCTGGTGCGGCAGCAGATGCGGCTGGTGGCAGCGCTGCATCGTCCGGTGCAGCGGGACCGGTTGCGCCTCTCGACTGCGGGTTTCAGCCCTGCGCGCCTGACCGAGCGTCTTCGGCGTGACCGCGACACGCTCGGCGCGGCAGAGCGTCGCCTGTCGCTGGCGCTGCAGCGCAGCCTGCGCGACGCCGGGGCCGAACTGGTGCGCGGCCGCGATGCCCTGGCCACCCTTTCCACCCGGCTGGATCAGGCGGGTGCCGCCCGGCTGGCCGCGGCCCGCGACCGGCTGGAGGGTCTGGAACGCCTGCGTCAGACCCTCGGCTATCAGGAAACGCTGCGCCGGGGCTATGCGGTCGTCCGGTCGGAAGGGGCGGTCGTCACTACAAAGGCAGCCGCGGAACAGGCCGCCGCGCTGGAGATCGAGTTTCAGGATGGCCGCCTGTCGATCGGGTCACGCCCGGGCCGGCGGGGCAAGCCGGGCCCCGAGAGGCAGGGCAGCCTGTTCTAGACGCCCACATCCGGGCCGGGGCAACTCAGCGGCTCCGAACTCTGCTCGACCTCGACAAGTTCGGTGCCGGCGCCGGTTCCGTCCTGAAACTGGGCGGACAGCCCCTCTTCCGTTTCGCGGAAGATCCAGCATTGCAGCGCGCCGTCCTTTTCGTAGGTAAAGCAGATCTGCCCGCCGTTATCGAACCACTTTCCACGCCGGCATTCCTGCCCGACAAAGGCCCAGATGACCTCCCGGTTCGGCAGATACTGCTCGATCCCGTAGGGCACGCCGCCGCTGCTGAAGGTTAGCGTGCGGCCCTGCGTATAGGCGTCGAATTCGTCGCCCGTCATCGGGGCCTGGGCCTGCAGGGCGGCAGGCATCGCAACAAGGCAGGCGGCAAGAACAAGGCGCATGGTCACTGATCCGGATGGGGTGCTGGCCAGCCTACAGTGCCAGAGAATGGCGCCCCGATCCAGCGTGCCGGGCGGCGGTCGGCGGACCTGCGCCTTCTGGCTGAGGGATAATGGGGCAGGCGCCTTGCCGATAGCACCCTGCGCTTTGTCCCGGGCCGGGGCTGCCGGGTCTTCCATCCGGGGGGCGGCTGTATTAGCTGGGGGTGGGGCCATGCCGGAGGCGGGAATGTCGTTTTTCAAGAAGCTCAAGGACCGGATGTTCAAATCCTCCTCCCGGCTGGGCGAGGGGCTGGATGCCCTGGTGACCGAGGATGCGCCTGCCGCGACCGCGCCCAACGAGGCAGAACCGGGCGGATCCGGGCCGACCGGATCTGCGCCGTCGGGCGCCCCGGCCGACAGTTCGCCTGCGTCCGCCGGGGGGCAGGCGCCGGCGGCAGGCATGATCGGCCGGATTTTCGGGCGTGAGGACGGCCCCCGCCGCGTCATGGACGACGCGATGCTGGAAGAGCTGGAGGAACTGCTCATCCAGGCCGATATGGGCGTGGATACGGCGCTGCGCGTGGCGGCCAACGTGGCCGAGGGCCGGTTCGGGCGCCGCATGTCGGTTGACGAAATCCGTACCCTTCTGGCGCAGGAAATCGCCCGGATCATGGAGCCCGTGGCGCGACCCCTGCCGCTTTACCCCTCGCGTCCGCAGGTGGTGCTGGTCGTCGGCGTGAACGGGTCGGGCAAGACGACGACGATCGGCAAGCTCGCCAGCCAGTTCCGAGCGGCCGGCAAGTCGGTGGTCATCGCCGCCTGCGACACGTTCCGCGCGGCGGCGGTCGAACAGCTTCAGGTCTGGGGGGAACGCGCGGGCGTGCCCGTCCTGACCGCACCGGAAGGCAGCGATCCGGCCAGTCTTGCCTATGACGCGATGACGCGGGCGCAGGCCGAGGGCGCCGACCTTCTGATGATCGATACGGCGGGCCGGTTGCAGAACCGCGCCGACCTGATGGAAGAACTCGCCAAGATCGTGCGCGTGATCCGCAAGAAGGACCCCGAGGCACCGCATAACACGCTGCTGGTCCTCGATGCGACCACCGGGCAGAACGCGCTGAGCCAGGTCGAGACGTTCCGCAAGCTTGCCGATGTCTCGGGTCTGGTGATGACCAAGCTTGACGGGACAGCGCGCGGCGGCGTCCTTGTCGCGCTTGCCGACCGGTTCGGGCTGCCCATTCACGCCATCGGGGTGGGGGAGCAGATCGACGACCTGCAACCCTTCGACCCGGCGGAATTCGCCCGCGCGTTGACTGGTGCCCCCGAATAGCGAGAGGCGCGGCGCCAGGCGACGGGGCGAAGGAAGTTACTGCGACAGGTCAGCCGCCTTTTCTGCGGATGCGCGAAGTTGCGGACGCGTCTCGCGCGGGGCGGACAGGCCGTGCGCCGGCGAATGTCAGTCATCGTCACGCGATATGACAGGCGGCGAAATAGCTCTGTTCCGCGAGGCCGTCCTTGGCCGGATGAGAGGGGTGAAAGGCGCCTCCGGCAGGTTCTTTCACAAAGCTGCCAGCGCCGGCACGTCGGGACATATGCTGGCCGGCCTGACCGTTACATCCCATGGATGCAGGTCACCACTCCATTGATAACGCGTGATTTTCAGAGGAAGTGGTGGGCGACCCTGGAATCGAACCAGGCATGGGTCTCCCCGGCGGAGTTACAGTCCGCTGCCGCACCTTGCAGCACGTCGCCCGACGTGGGGCGGTGATTATCGGAGGGTCAGGGGGGCGTCAAGACGAAAATCCCGCATTGGATTGCCGATCTCCGTCTTTTCGGTTTGAGCCTTCAGTGCCTTGCGCAGATGCCCCCGGAACGGCATTCTCGCCCGCGCAAGAGGGGCAAGAACATGAAAAAACCGGCATGGGTCATCGACAAGGAGCGCGCCAAACGCGCCGCAGCGGCTGAGACCGTGTGGCTCTTCGGGCTTCATGCGGTGCGTGACGCGCTGCTCAATCCGGCGCGCAAACGCTTGCGCCTCGTGCTCACGCGGAATGCGGCGGATCGCCTGGCGGATGCCGTTGCAGAAAGCGGGATGGAGCCCGAGATCGTCGATCCGCGAAAGTTCGATGTCCCGATCGACCCGGGGTCCGTCCATCAGGGCGCTGCGCTGGAGGTGCGCCCGCTGGACTGGGGGCGGCTGGAAGATCATGCGATCGCGGGTGCGGGCCAGCCCCTGCTCGTGCTGCTCGACCGGGTGACGGACCCCCACAATGTCGGTGCGATCCTGCGCTCGGCCGAGGTGTTCGGCGCGCGTGCGGTCATCGGGCCACTGCATCACGCGGCGCCTGAAACCGGGGCACTGGCCAAGACGGCGAGCGGGGCGCTGGAACGCCAGCCCTATCTGCGTGTCCGCAATCTGGGCGACTCGATGGAGGCATTGCGGGCGATGGGCTATGTGCTGATCGGTCTTGCCGGCGAGGCCGGGATGTCGCTGGAAGAAGGACTTGCAGAAACCGGCCAGCGCCCGCTCGCCCTTGTCCTCGGGGCCGAGGGGCCGGGCCTGCGCGAACGCACGCGGGATCTTTGCGATCATCTTGTCCGCATTCCCTTTGCCGGGGATTTCGGCTCGCTCAATGTATCGAACGCGGCGGCGGTGGCGCTTTATGCGGCCGGTCGCCGGGGCCGCGACGGCGGATGAGGGGGCAGGGCGCCCGCGGCGCACGATACGCTCCGCCCGGTTCACGCTTGCGGGAGGCGGCTTTCCCCGGGCGCTGCTTTGGACCATCTGTGGGACACGCCCACCGACGGAGCCACGCCTTGTCTATCCCCCGCCCGCTGTTCCTGCTGTCCGCCCTTATTCTTGCCCTGTCATTTGCCATCTGCTTTGGCAACGCGGCACTGGCCAAGAGCCGGACGGTATCCGCGACCGATGGGGTCGCGCTGGCGGGATATGACCCGGTCGCCTATTTTCAGGACGGGCAGGCAATGCGGGGCGATCCGGCCCATTCGCTGCGCTGGCGAGGGGCGACCTGGCTTTTCGCCTCTGCAGCGCATCTTTCTGCATTCGAGGCGAACCCGATGGCGTTTTTCCCCGAATTCGGAGGGTATTGCGTGACGGCGTTGGCCGAAGGACGGGCTGTGCCCGGCAACCCGGAAATATGGACCATGCACGAGGGAAAGCTGTATTTCAGCGCCTCGCAGGCTGAACGGGAACGAATGCTCTCAGAACCGGTTCGATTTCTATCTGCCGCTGCTGCGAATTGGCCCGCCGCGGCCCGGAACTAGCTCTCCGGCCAATTCTCAACTCTTTGTTCACAGATTCGCGACAGGGGGCTGTTTTTCTTACAAATCCATCCTACCTTGTAAACAGGAAACGCGAGTACGGAACATTCGTGTTTCATTTCACTGTCCCTCGTTCCGCGACTTGCGCCCGGCCCATTGGTCGGGCGCTTTTTTATCTGCCGCTTTTCCCTTTCCACACCCGTCCAAGCGCGTTACGCCTGTGCCGAGCCAACGAGGGGAGAGCATCATGGACCTGGGTATCCGCGGCAAAAAGGCGCTGGTTTGCGCGTCGAGCAAGGGGCTGGGGCGCGGCTGCGCCGAAGCGCTGGCCGAGGCGGGCGTCGATCTGATCCTCAACGCCCGCAGCGCCGGGCCGCTTGAGGAAACGGCCGAATCGATCCGCAGCCGTTTCGGTGTCAATGTCACGGCCGTTGCCGCCGACATCACGAGCGAAGAGGGCCGCGCCATGGTTCTGGATGCGGCGGGGCAACCGGATATTCTGGTCACGAACGCGGGCGGTCCGCCCCCCGGCATGTGGACCGACTGGGACCGCGAGGACTTCATCCGCGCGCTCGACGCGAACATGCTGACCCCGATTGCCCTGATGAAGGCCTGCCTTCCGCCGATGATGGAGCGGGGCTGGGGGCGCGTCGTGAACATCACCTCTCAGTCGGTCAAATCACCGATTGCCGCGCTCGGTCTGTCGAACTCGGCGCGCGCCGGTCTTACGGGATATGTTGCCGGCACCTCGCGGCAGGTTGCGCCCAGCGGCGTGACGATCAACAACATCCTGCCGGGCATCCATGCGACGGATCGTGCGATCTCGCTCGATACCGGGGTCGCGAAATCGCAGGGGATCGACGTCGATACCGCAAGGGCGCAGCGTGAGGCGACGATCCCAGTGCGGCGCTATGGAACGGCGGCCGAATTCGGCGCGATGTGCGCGTTCCTCTGTTCGCAACATGCGGGGTTCATCGTCGGCCAGAACATCCTGCTGGACGGCGGCGCGGGCAACTCGACACTCTGATCCGGCAGTTGCCGAAAGGTTGCGGGGCGGGGGCAGGGCTGCTATCTCCGTCCCTGACTGTTTTGATCGGAGACCGCAAGACCGGTGCAGGTTCCACGGCTTGAATTGCGCAACCTCACGCGCCGCTTCGGCGGGCGGAATGTGGTGGAGGATGTCACGCTTTCGGTGGCGCCGGGGCAGGTGACCTGCCTTCTGGGGCCTTCGGGTTGCGGGAAATCCACCACGCTGCGGATCGTGGCCGGGGTTGACCGTCAGGACAGCGGCGTGGTTCTGGTCGATGGGGTGCCGGTTTCCGACGGCCGCCACCACACCCCCCCAGAGGCGCGCGGCATCGGGTTGATGTTTCAGGACTTTGCCCTTTTCCCGCATTTAAGCGTCGCCGACAACATCGCCTTTGGTCTGACCGGGACCAAAGCCGACAAGGCGCGCCGCGTCGCCGAGCTGCTGGAGCGGGTGAACCTTTTGACCTTCGGCGAAAAATATCCGCACGAACTTTCGGGCGGAGAGCAGCAGCGCGTGGCCCTGGCGCGGGCCCTTGCCCCGCGCCCGCGCGTCATGCTGATGGACGAGCCCTTTTCCGGACTTGATGAACGGCTGCGCGATGGTATCCGCGACGCGACGCTCGACCTGCTCAAGGAGGCCGGCACGGCCGTTCTTCTGGTGACGCATGAACCCGATGAGGCGATGCGCATGGCCGATGAGATCGCCCTCATGCGCGCGGGCCGCGTGGTACAGCAAGGCGCCCCCTACAATATCTACAACAATCCGGCAGACTTGGCGGCCGCCGCGTTCTTTTCCGATGTGAACGTGATTTGCGGGCAGGTGCAGGGGGCGCTGACCCGGACACCCTTCGGCAAGTTCCTGACACCCGGCCTGCCGGACGGCAGCATGGTCGACATCGCAATCCGGCCACAGCATCTCAAGATCGACTTTGACCGTGCGGGCCGTGGTCCGAACCCGACGCCGCAGGACGGGCAGGCCGCCCGGGGCGTGGTGCAGCGCGCGCGCTACATGGGGCGCGAAAGCCTGGTCGAATTCCGCATGGACTTTGATGGCTCGATCCTGCGGGCGACGGTGCCTGGGGTGTTCCTGCCGCGGGCCGGAACGACGCTGTGGCTGATGCTTCGCCGGGACCGCTGTTTCGTCTTTCCCACCTGTCGGCAGGCTGCGGAATAGGCACAGCGGGCCTCGCCCGAAGAAAACCCGCAAATGTGATGGATAGGGGCTTTGATCCGGCCCGCCTTGATCGTAAATGTGGGGGTGTCATGAAACCGCCCCGCGCAGCGGGCGGGCAAAAGGGAGTGACACATGCTCAACAATATCGGCCTTCCCGGCCTTCTCCTGATCGCCATCGTGGTGCTGGTGCTTTTCGGGCGGGGCAAGATCAGCAGCCTTATGGGCGAGGTCGGCAAGGGGATCACCGCCTTCAAGCGCGGCGTCAAGGATTCCGCCGAGGATGAGGAAAAGAGCCTCGAGGCCCCGCGCGATGTGACCCCGCATGTCGATCCGGCACCCGCCACGGCTGCCCGTGCCGAGGCCGCCAAGGACAAGGTCTGACACGTTCTTCCGCGACGGTGCGGCGCGTCTCTGCGCGCGGCCAAGGGGAAACCGGGGCGACCTGCCCCTGAAGGATAGACCAAATGCTGGACATCGGCTGGACCGAGCTTCTGGTGATCGGGATTGTCGCGCTGATCGTGGTCGGCCCGAAGGATCTGCCGATCATGTTTCGCAAACTCGGGCAGTTCACGGGCAAACTGCGCGGCATGGCGCGTGAATTTCAACGCGCGATGGACAATGCCGCAGATGAGGCGGGGATGCGCGAGGTCACGCGCGACCTGCGGAACATGACCTCGGGCAAGGCGCTTGGGCTCGACAGCGTGAACGACGCGGTGCGCGACCTCAAGGAGGCCGATCCGCGCCGGGCTGCCAAATGGCCCCGCGATCCACAGGACAAGGCGACTGAAAAGTCCGCCGCACCAAAGCCTGCGCAGGGTGAGGCGACGGCCAAGCTCGCGGCGGAACAGGCGGCGGCGCGCGCAGCCCGTGCCGATGCGGCGGCCCGACGGGCAAGCGGCGGCGCCGTGCCCTCGACCGCGCCTGCCGTTGATGAACCGCCGGCGCCCGCACCGGACGCTGCCGCCCCTGAGGGCGAAAAGGACAAGGCATGAAGGGCGACGATATCGACGACAGCAGCGCGCCGCTGATCGAGCATCTTGCCGAGTTGCGCACCCGCCTGATCCGGTCTGTCTTGGCCTTCGCGGTCGGGATGATCCTGTGCTTTCTGGTGGCTGAACCGATCCTGCAGTTCCTGTCAGAGCCGATTGCCGACGTGCTGCGCGCACGGGGCGAGGACCCGAGGCTGATCTTCACCGCGCCGCAGGAAAAGTTCTTCGTCCTTGTGCGCATCTCGTTCATCGGCGGCTTTGCCCTGGCGTTTCCGGTCATCGCGCATCAACTCTGGCGTTTCGTGGCGCCGGGGCTCTACCGTTCGGAAAAGAACGCACTTCTGCCCTTCATCATCGCATCGCCGGTGCTTTTCATGATTGGCGCGGCCTTCGCGCATTACGTCGTGACGCCTATGGCGATGAATTTCTTCATCGGCTTTTCCGACGCGATCCCGGCGCTTGCGACAATACTTGCGGGCGATGACGTGGGCGAGGTGACAGAGGTTGCCGCCCCCGCGCGCGAGATTTCGACGGTCTTCCTTGGATCGGTGCGGGAATCGCTCGATCTCTCGCTCAAGTTCATCTTTGCCTTCGGGATCTGTTTCCAGCTTCCGGTGCTTCTGACATTGATGGGCAAGGCCGGTCTTGTCTCGGCGGCCGGTCTGGGCGAGATGCGCAAATATGCGGTGGTGGGTATTCTTGCCGTGGCGGCAGTGCTGACGCCGCCGGATGTCATCTCGCAGGTGATCCTCTTTACCGTCGTCTATGGGCTTTACGAAATTTCGATCCTCCTCATCAAAAGGGTTGAGCGTAAGCGCAACGACGATCTGCGGGCGCAGGGATTGCTTGATGACGATGAGGCAGGTGCATGAGTGACGACGCGTTGCGCCGTCTGGCCGATGCGCTGGAACGTATCTCGCCGCCGCCACAACCCGCGCCGGATTTCGGCGCTGCCTCGGCCTTTGTGTGGCATGTGGCGCCGGACCGGCTCGACCCGGTGCCCCAGGTGTCGCGGGTCGATCTGTCACTGCTTGTGGGGGTGGACCGGGCGCGCGACACGCTTCTGACCAACACGCTTCAGTTCGCGCGCGGGTTTCCGGCGAACAACGCGCTTTTGTGGGGCGCGCGGGGCATGGGCAAGTCGAGCCTCGTGAAGGCCGTCCATGCCGAGGTTCTGCGCCAAGGGCACCGTCTTGCGATCGTCGAGATGCAGCGCGAGGATCTGCCCAGCGTGGGGCGGCTGCTGAACCTGTTGCGCGGGGCGGATGCGCGGTTTCTTCTGTTCTGCGACGACCTGTCGTTCAGCCATGACGACCAGCATTACAAATCGCTCAAGGCTGTGCTGGATGGCGGGATCGAGGGGCGGCCCGAAAATGTGCTGTTCTACGCGACCTCGAACCGTCGCCACCTGATGCCTCGCGACATGATCGAGAACGAGAGGTCGAGTGCCATTTCCCCGTCAGAGGCGGTGGAAGAGAAAGTGTCGCTCTCGGATCGGTTCGGCCTGTGGCTCGGCTTTCACCCCTGTAGCCAGGACGAATACCTGGAGATGATCCGCGGCTATTGCGCAGCCCACGGGTTGCATATGCCCGAGGATCAGCTGCGAGCCGAGGCGATCGAGTGGCAGGCGACCCGAGGCGCCCGGTCGGGCCGCGTCGCCTGGCAGTTCTTTACCGATCTCGCCGGGCGTCACGGCGTCCGGATCTGACCCTACTGGAGGTAGGGCATCGGATCGACCGCATCAAAGCCGTCACGAACCTCGAAATGCACGAAGGACGGGCTGCCCGCCCGTACCGACGCGATGGCCTGACCGCGGCGGACGGTCTCGCCCCGTTCCACTGCGATATTGTCCACATTGGCATAGACCGTCATCAGGTTGCCGCTATGGCGGATCACCAGGATCGGCACCTGATCGGTATCGCGGGTGATCGCCGCAACGGTCCCGTCATCGGCCGCCTGAACGGTCGTGCCGGCGGCGGCCCCGATATCCACGCCGTCGTTCCGCCGCGGCTCGAACGGGCGGATGATCTGGCCCTGGACCGGCATCGCAAAGCGCGCGCTGCCTGACGCCGCCGTGCGTTGTTCCCCCATATTGGGTGAGGCGGGCGCGGCGGGCGGTGTCGTCGCGGCCGGATCCGGCAAGGGCGCCGAGGCCGAAGGCGGCACGGGGGTCGGCGACCCCTGACCCGGCGCGCTGGTGGGCGCAGGGGCTGCGACCGCGGCCTGGCGGCGGGTATCGTCGGCCACCGGGATCAGCAGAAACTGCCCTTCGCGCACGGCCATGTCGGGGCCCAGCCCGTTCCAGTCCGCCAGCGCGCGAGGCGTGACGTTATAGGTGCGGGCGATGCCATAGGCGGTCTCGCCACGCCGGACCTGATGGCGGACGGGCTCCGGCCCCGAGGCCTGCGCAGGGGCAGCGCTCGCCGCGGCGGGTTGGGCAGTGGGTGTGGCGCGGTCGATCGCGCTGCCGGCAAGGGTGGTGATGTCGATGGCCTCGGTCGCGATGCCGCTGCCGGGCATTGCCTCACCGCCCATCCCGCCGCTTGCGACCTGACGCGGCAGAACCAGAACCTCGTTCTGGCGGAGCACCAGATCGGCATCCAGCCCGTTATGCTGCGCAAGCTCGGCCGGAGGCAGGCCGATGCGGTTCGCCACCGTTGCGACCGTATCGCCCGGGCGCGCGATGGCGACCTGATAGTTCGGATAGGTGATGACGCCGTTCGCATCGGGCTGCGGGCGCGCAAGCGTTGCCTGCGTCGCCGCGTCCGCCGTATTGATCCCGCCGCCGGGCGCGCGCAGGTCCCAGTCGCGCGGACCGCTGATCGTGTTGCCCCCGCAGGCGGCAAGCAGCAGTATGGCGGACCCGGCAAAGATCCCGTTCATCAAGCGACGGTTGGCGGTACTCTGCATGACTGTTACCTCGATCCTTTGCCCTTCACCGGGCTATTGGCCGCATCGCGCGGCGGGTGAATTGCGCGCGCAGGGCCGGTGGCAGGATCATTCCTGCCCCAGCCCTTCGAGCAGCGGAACAAAACGCACCGGGCGCATTTCCTCATAGTCCAGCCCGGTCTCGGTTTTCGTCACCTTGATCAGGTGCTGCACCGTATCGGACTGGCCCACGGGAAGCACCATGATACCCCCGATCCGCAGTTGCGCCAAGAGAGGGCTGGGCGGATCCTCGGCGGCGGCAGTCACGATGATGCGGTCGAACGGCGCCTGATCGGGCAGGCCAAAGCTGCCATCGGCGGTCAGCGCCGTGATATTGGCAAGCGAGAGCGCCTGGAACACCTCGCTCGCCTCGCGCACCAGACGGCGGTGGCGATCGACGGTGTAGACCCGGCGCGCAAGCTGCGACAGGATCGCCGCCTGATAGCCGGACCCCGTGCCGATCTCCAGCACCTTGTCGCGGGAATTGACCTGCAGCGCCTGCGTCATCAGCCCCACCACCGAAGGCTGGCTGATCGTCTGGCCGCAGGCGATGGGCAGGGGCATGTCCTCATAGGCGCGTTCGGCAAAGATGCCCCGCACAAATGCGCCGCGGTCGATCCGTTCCATCGCCGTAAGAACCCGCGCATCCGTAACGCCCGCAGACCGCAGACCATAAAGAAAACGCATCGTCCTCTCGGCGGGGTCGGTCATGCGGCGGGTTCCTCCAGCCGCTGGCGCAGCGCGTCGAGCGTATCATGCGCCGTGAGATCCGCCCGCAGCGGCGTGACCGAGATATAGCCGTCCAGATTGACCGCCGCATCCGTGCCGGGTGCCGTCGGCATGTGCTGTGCGCCGCCGGTGATCCAGAGAAACTTGCGCCCTGACGGGGAGATATGCGGCTCCACCCCGAAAAAGCTGTCCTTGCGATAGCCTTGTGGTGCCACGCGCAAACCGCGCACGGCCTCGGCTCCGCAGGGGGGGAAGTTCACGTTGTAGAACAGGCGATAGTCGCCCTGATCCCAGATCCCGTTGTCCAGCAGCTCTCGGACCACACGCGTTCCATGCCGGCGCGCGGCTTCGAACGGGTCGGAAAGCTCGGACGTGGCGGGGCCCATGTATTGCGACAGCGCGATGGCGGGCAGGCCCTGAAGCGCGGCTTCCATCGCGCCGCCCACGGTGCCGGAATACATCACGTTCTCGGCGGAATTGTTGCCCCGGTTGACGCCCGACAGGACAAGATCGGGGCGCGCGCCTTCCAGCACATCGTAAAGCCCGGCAAGGACGCAGTCCGCGGGGCTTCCCTCGGCCGCGAAACGGCGCGTGTCGAGCCGCGCGATCATCATCGGATGGGTATAGCTGATGCAATGCGCGACGCCCGATTGCTCAAAGGCGGGCGCGACGGTCCAGACCTCGCCATCCGGTCCGGCGATGTCATGGGCGATCTCGGCCAGCACGGCGAGCCCGGGTGCATTTATGCCGTCGTCATTGGTGATGAGAATGCGCATGGTGCCCCCTTTGCCTGCCGCCCCTGATTAGTCGCACGGGCGGGGGGCGTAAAGGGTTCGCGGGGCGTTCAGAGCGCGGCGAGTATCTTCTCTGCCTCATCGCGCGGCGCCGAGAGGCTTTCGCGGTCCTCACCGGGGAAAAAGCGGGCACGGGTCGCCGTAGGCATAGGCGCGGGCGCAGCGATCACGACGCGGGGGCCGATCCGGGCGCCTTCGGCCTGCCAGCTGCGGGCCAGCGCCATCTGGGCGGCCTTGGACGCCCCATAGGCGCCAAAGAACTTCTCGCCCGCGCGCGGGTCGTCGAGGAAAAGCGCGGTGCCCCGGTCGGATGCCCGCAGCAGCGGCTCGACCATCGGGATCAGTATGCCGGTCGCGCGGGCGTTGACGGCGATGGACTTGTCCCAGTCCTTGATCGCGACATGCCCGGCGGGCGACAGCGGCGGCGCGTGGATCGCTGCATGGACCCACAGATCGACCCGCCCCCAGCGATCATGCACCGACCGGCAGAGATGGCGCATCGCATCTTCATTCGTGATGTCCATGGGGGCAAGCGTGGCCGACCCGCCGACCGCCTTGATCCGGTCATCGAGCTCTTCCAGCGCGCCCACCGTGCGGGCGACGGCGATGACATGCCAGCCACGGGCGGCGAGGCCTTCGGAAAGGGCTGCGCCGATCCCGCGGGAAGCGCCGGTGACAAGTGCGATCGGGGCGGTAGTGGTCGTGTTCATGGCGCTCTAATGGCACCCCGGGAATGGCTGGGCAAGGCCAAACGCGCGCCGTGCGCCGCCTGCGACATTGACAGCATCCGGGCCGCGCGGAATAACGGTGCAAAGGAATTCAAGCCGGAGGGCCCGACCCCATGAACCGTTCTTCCACACTTTCCGCCGCGCTCGGTGGCCAGAACACGCTTCTTTCGCAGATCATGCTGGTGCTGGGCGGCTCGCTCATCATGGGGCTTTCCGCGCAAGTAAGCGTGCCGATGTTCCCCGTCCCGATGACGCTGCAGACGCTCGCCATCTCGGTGATCGGGCTGACCTACGGGTCGCGGCTGGCGGCGGCAACCATGGTGGCCTACCTGATCGAGGGGGCGATGGGCCTGCCGGTCTTTGCAGGGGGCGGCGCCGGGGCGCATCACCTTGTCGGGCCGACGGGCGGGTTCCTGATGGGCTTCATCGCGATGGCCTGGGCGACCGGCCTGATGGTCGAGCGTGGGTTTGATCGCGGCTTTGCCCGGCTCTTTGTCGCAGCACTGGTGCCGGCGACGCTGCTTTTCGTGCCCGGCATGTTCTGGCTTTACGCCGTGACGCCGCTGTCGCTGGGCGGCGCCTTCGACGCGGCCGTGCTGCCGTTCCTGATCGGTGGCGTGGTGAAATCGGCCATCGCCGCGCTGGCCGTGGCCGGCGGCTGGAAGGCGCTGTCGGCGCGCGGCTGAGACTTTCAACCAAGGCGATCATCGACCCCGCGCCCTGGTGGCGCGGGGTTTTTCATTTTGCCCGGGCGGAATTATCCGTCAGACTGACGGGGCGAGTAGCGACGGGAATAAAGGTGATGCAGGACGACGCGCCCAAACTGCTTTCCAGCGGCAATCCGCAAATCCCGAAGGGCGATGGGGAAGGGCCGGTCCACGCCTATATTGAAGCGATGCCCGGCTGGAAACGTGGCGTGGGTGAACGGCTGGATCGCATCGTCACCCAAAGCTTTCCCGCCGTTCGCAAGGCCGTTCGCTGGAATACGCCGCTTTACGGCAAAGAGGATGGCTGGTTCTTTTCGATCTACTGCTACCGCAATCATGTGCAACTGACCTTCATGCGCGGCACCGACCTTGTGCCGGTGCCCCCGGGTGCCTCGAAGGTGGAAGGGGTGCGGTATCTCAACATCGCAGAAGGGGACGCGCTGGACGAAGATCTGCTGACGGAATGGATCACCCAGTCCGCGCGGCTGCCGGGCGTCAAGCTCTGGTAAAGACGTCGCGGGTCAGGGATCGGCGTGCAAACGCGTCAGCGCAGCCTCGCACATGCCGCCGGCCTGCCAGGCGCAGCCCGCGCAGATGCGGGGCAGATCGCCGGGCGCGACCCGCTCAACGATCCGTCGCTTTGCCTCGCCCCAGGTCACGCGGTCGCCCGGTGCCAGACGCAGCGCGCCTGCATGGGCCATGTCCAGGGCGTCGATCTTTGCCTGCGCCTCGCATCCCGTGCCGCGCCGGCGCGGACAGGGGGCGCAGAGCGTATCGGCGGCGCCCGTGACCTCGATCATCACCTCGCCGCCACCGGGCGCGCGCAGGCGACCCATCACCACCTCGGTCATGTTGCGGGTGAAATCGGGCGAATAGCCCTTGCCCTCATACCCGAGCGCGCAACGGAAATGGTGCGGGCGGAGCCGCACCACCGGTTTGGTCATTCGGCGGCCTTGAGCTGAAAGCCCTTCTCCAGCTGGTCGGACGGCGCGACGGGATAGTCGCCGGAGAAACAGGCGTCGCAATATTGCGGGCTCGCATTGTCGCGGCCTTTTGCCTCGCCCGCCGCCCGATAAAGCCCGTCGAGCGAGATGAACTTGAGGCTGTCGACCCCGATGAAATCGCGCATCTCATCCTCTGTCATGGTCGAGGCGAGCAGTTTTTCCTTTTCCGGCGTGTCGACGCCATAGAAGCACGGCCATGCCGTGGGCGGGGAGGCGATGCGGAAATGCACCTCGGCGGCACCGGCATCGAGGATCATCTCCTTGATCTTCATCGACGTGGTGCCGCGCACCACCGAGTCGTCCACCAGAATGATCCGCTTGCCCTTGATCAGCCCCCGGTTCACATTGAGCTTGAGCCGCACGCCCATGTTGCGGATCTGCTCGGTCGGTTCGATGAAGGTCCGGCCCATATACTGGTTCCGGATGATGCCCATCGCATAGGGAATGCCGGATTCCTGCGAATACCCGATGGCTGCCGGTGTTCCGCTGTCGGGTACCGGGCAGACCAGATCGGCCTCGACCGGGGCTTCCTTGGCAAGCTCGACGCCGATCTGGCGGCGCGTCTCATAGACCGACCGCCCGCCGAGGATCGAGTCGGGCCGAGAGAAATAGACATGCTCGAAGATGCAGAAGCGCGACTTGCGCTGCTCGAAGGGCCGGAAACTCTCGATTCCCTTCGCGTCGATCACGACCATTTCGCCGGGGTCGATTTCCCGGATGAACTCGGCGCCGATGATGTCGAGCCCGCAGGTCTCGGACGAGAGCGCCCAGCCCTCGCCCACACGGCCCAGAACCAGCGGGCGCACGCCCAGCGGGTCGCGTACGCCGATGAGTTTCGTGCGGGTCATCGCGACCACGGAAAACGCCCCCTCGACCCGGCGGAGCGCGTCCTTCATCCGTTCGGGGATGTTCTTCTGGATCGAGCGCGCCATCAGGTGGATGATGCACTCGCTGTCCGAGGAGGATTGAAAGATCGAGCCGCGCTCGATCAGTTCGCGGCGCAGCGCGGCTGCGTTCGTGATGTTGCCGTTATGGGCGATGGCGCAGCCGCCCATGGAAAACTCACCGAAAAAGGGCTGCACGTCGCGGATCGCGGTGTTCCCCTTGGACCCGGCGGTGGAGTATCGGACATGGCCGATGCCGATCGGGCCCGGCAGCGTCTCCATCAGGCTGGCCTTGGTGAAGTTGTCGCGCACATAGCCGAACCGTCGAGCCGAGTTGAAGCCCTCGACCGGATCATGCGCGACGATGCCGCCGGCCTCTTGTCCCCGGTGCTGAAGGGCGTGCATCCCGAGCGCCACGAAATTGGCCGCGTCGGCGACGCCGATCACGCCAAAGACGCCGCATTCTTCCTTGAGCTTGTCGTCGTCGAACGGATGGCTGCGGAACGGTTGGGCTGGCAGTTGACGCATTGCGTCTGTCCTCCGAATCCTCTGGGGTCAGGCTCGCTCCATGTAGTGGTTCATCCGCCCGCTGTCACCCGGGAACGTCGCAACCCTGTCATGCACTTGGCCGTGAACGGGCCGTTACCGGGTGCAGTTGCCCATCAGTTGTTCATAACGCACGACGATCCAGCCGGGCGCGTCGTCCGGAATGCTCTGGTCGAGGTTCTGGCGGAAGCCGGCAAAGATCTGCGCGCTCTGGCTGTTGTCGATCGCCGGGATCGAGGCCTGCGCCATCGCGCGGTCGTAGACCAGCAGCGCGACCGCCACCAGCAGGACACCGCGCGCCACGCCAAAGAGAAAGCCGAGCCCCTGATCGACGCCGCCAAGCGCGCTGCGCTGGATGGCCGAGGAAAAGAGCGGCGTGAAGAGCGACACGACCACAAGCGCCAGCGCGAACACGCCCGCAAAGGCCGCGATCATGCTGAGCTCGCAGCTTTCGCCCAGAAACCGCCCGAGACCGGGGATCTCACGCACAAGGGGTTCGACCGCGGGTGCGAACATGAAGGCGAGGATCGCGGCCGCGACCCAGCCCGCGATGGCCATGACCTCGCGCACGAGCCCGCGCGAATAGGCGAGGATCGCCGAGATGACGATGATGCCGGCAACGACGCCGTCCACGATGGTGAAACCGTCCATCCGTTATTCTCCTGACCGCGGGATCAGCCCGCCCCGAACATATCGCCCACGAAAGTCGTCAGATCCGTCATTTCCCGGATCGTCAGCCCCTCACCGCCGCCGGTCTTGCTGCGACCGGGCACAATTGCCTGCGTGAAACCAAGTTTTTGCGCCTCTTTCAACCTGTTTTCCGTCTGGCCCACCGGGCGCAGCGCGCCGGATAGCGAAATCTCACCGAAAACGACGGTATCCGCGGGCAGTGCAACATCCTCGCGCGCGGACAGAAGCGCGGCCGCAACAGCAAGGTCGGCGGCGGGTTCGTTGATGCGCAGCCCGCCCGCCACGTTGAGATAGACGTCGAGCCCGGCAAACGGGATGCCGCAGCGGGATTCCAGCACCGCCAGGATCATGGCAAGCCGCCCGCCGTCCCAGCCCACCACCGTGCGCCGGGGCGTGCCCAGCGGCGAGGGCGCGACAAGGGCCTGAAACTCAACCAGCACAGGGCGCGTGCCCTCGATACCGGCAAAGACGACCGACCCGGCACTCGGCTGATCGCGTTCCGACAGGAACAGCGCCGAGGGGTTGGTGACCTGCGCCAGCCCGCCGCCCGTCATCTCGAAAACCCCGATCTCATCCGCCGGGCCGAAACGGTTCTTGACCGCGCGCAGGATACGGAACTGATGGCCGCGCTCGCCCTCGAAATAGAGCACCGTGTCGACCATGTGTTCGACCACGCGGGGGCCGGCGATCTGGCCTTCCTTGGTGACATGGCCGACGATGATGACCGAAACGCCGCGCCGCTTGGCAAAGGTCACAAGCTCGTGCGCGGCCTGACGGACCTGCGCGACCGAGCCCGGCGCGCTCTCTACATGATCGGCCCACATGGTCTGGATGGAATCGATGATGGCAAGGGCCGGGCGCTCGGTATCCAGCGTCGTGAGAATATCGCGCAGGTTGGTTTCGGCACCCAGCTGGACGGGTGCATCGACCAGACCGAGGCGCTGCGCCCGCATCCGCACCTGCGCGCTGGCTTCCTCGCCCGAGATATAAAGACATTTCAGCCCCGCGCGCGCAAAGCTCGCCGCCGCTTGAAGCAGGAGCGTCGATTTCCCGATCCCCGGATCGCCCCCCACAAGGATCGCCGAGGCGGGCACAAGGCCGCCCCCCAGCACGCGGTCCAGTTCCTCAAGCCCCGAGGTGGTGCGGGGGGGCGGAGGTTCCTCGGTCGCGAGGTCGGTCAACGGCACCTGACGGCCCCGCGCGGCCCCGAGGCTTTTCGACCCGGCGGACAGCGGTGCCTCCTCGACGATGGTGTTCCATGCGCCGCAGGCGTCGCAGCGCCCGGCCCATTTCTTGTGGACCGCGCCGCAGGCGGTGCAGGTAAAGGTTGAACTCTTTGCCATCAGGCCCCTCGTCTTGCGCTGAGCACCGATAGCAGAAGCGACATGAGGATGCAGCCCGTGAAAAGGTAAAGCCACGGCTGAACCTCGATCCGCCCCGGTCGCCCTCAGGATGGTGCTTCGCGACCTTGGCGGCCACGCCGCACTGTGGTGTGTCGCCGTCTAGCAGGCTGCGACTGTGTTCGAGGCTGCTACTGCCAAGGGCTGCAGCGAGAAGGTCGATCGCGACTTTCGCCTTGTTTTGGCGGAGACAAGCTCGGCTCGCTGATGGCGATCGAGGTTGCGGGAGATGAGCTGACCGGCGCTGACCTGCCAACGGTTTCCCGGTGGCGGCGCTGACGGGCAGGGACCGGCGGATCAGCGGAGCGCTCAGATCCCGCGGCGTCGACTGGACTGCAGATAATCGATCAATGCCGCAAGGGCCGCGGACTTCTGATTTCGTCCCGGGTAGTACAGATGATAGCCGGACCAGAGCGGGCAGAACTCCTCCAGACAGGTCTCCAGCCGGCCTGCTGCCAAATGTTCGGAGACAAACGGCTCGAACATGTAGCTCAGCCCGTTCCCCGCAAGGGCGGCCTCGATCATCACATGCGCATCATTGGTGACAAGCGGCCCCTTGACCGCCATTTCGACCCGGCGTTCGCCCTGGAGAAACGACCACCGGAACAGGTTGCCGTGGCTTGGCATCCGGTAGTTCAGGCAGGAATGGTCAGCGAGGTCCTCCAACCGCTTCGGCTTGCCGCGTCGGGCAAAGTAATCCGGTGACGCGATCACCGTCGCCCGCACGTCAGGGCCGAGCGGGACCACCGCCATATCCTGTTCCAGATGCGCGCCCAGCCGAATCCCGGCATCAAACCCGGCGCCGACGATGTCGGTCAATCGGTCGCTGACATGCAGATCCACGGTTACGTTCGGATACCGTTCCAGAAAACCAGTCAGTAGCGGGATCATGATTGCCCTCGCCGGGTACTCGACGGCCGTCAGGCGCAGGGCGCCTACCACGCCGCTGCGTGCCTCTTTCAGCTCGGTCAACCCCTCTTCGATCAGCCGCAGACCGGGCGACAGCGATCTCAGCAGGCGCTGCCCGGCCTCGGTCGGGCGTACGCTCCTGGTGGTGCGCGCCAGCAGCGGCACCCCGATGCGCCGCTCCAGGGCGCCGATCGCCTGGCTTATTGCGGATTGCGACCGTCCAAGCCTCAGGGCGGCGCGGGTAAAATTCCCTTCTTCGGCCACGATCTGGAACAACAACAGATCTGACAGGTCGCGACGATCCATTCATAAGCCTCGCTAATATGGTCAATCATATTAATCGGAATACCGCGTCCATCCGGCAAAGACTATCTGGCAAATACAACCCACAACGCAACCAGCGAATGGACCAACCCCCTCATGCCCAACCTAAAAACACTCCTGATTTCCGGGGCCGTGGCTCTTGGGGCCATGACGGCCCAGCCGGGCGCCTTGCTCGCCGATGTGAACAACATCGTTCTGGTGCATGGCGCGAATATCGACGGCACGACGTGGCGCAAGGTATATGACAGCCTTGCCGATGACGAGTATTCCGTCACGGTGGTGCAATTGCCCATGACCTCGGTCGAGGACGACATTGCAGCGGTCCGGCGGATCATCGGCATTCAGGAAGGGCCGATGATCCTGGTCGGCCATTCCTATGGCGGGCTTGTCATCGGCGAAGCCGGCGACGACCCGAATGTCAGAGGCCTCGTCTATGTCGCGGCGTTCCAGCCCGATGTCGGCGAAAGCACCGGCGCGCTGTCAGCCTCCATGCCGACCGGTTTCACGGGTGACACGATCCGGATCTTCGAGGATGGCCATTACCTTGTGAACGAGGACGCCTGGCTCTCTTTCGTTGCCAATGGTCTTTCCGATGAAGAAGCGCTCTTCACGGCAAGGTCTCAGGCTGCGTCCAACCTGTCGATCTTTGCGTATGAGAGCACGACGGCGGCCTGGAACGACAAGCCGAGCTGGTCGGCCATCGCGACAGACGACGGGGTCATCGCCCCCGACTTGCAGCGGCAGATGGCAGAGCGGGCCGGTTCGACGGTTGTCGAGATCGAGAATGGTCACATGCTGCCGATGACCAGCCCCGACGAAGTCGCCGATGTGATCCGGCAGGCTGCCTCGGCGGTTGAATGACGTTTCCTTGCCGCGCGGGTCCGGGAAAGCCGGTCCGCGCGGCATCCCGGAGCGCCAGCGACATTTGGCGTAAAGGCCTGGCAGGTGCCGCGAGCGGCGGCGCCGGGATCGGGGTCGGACCGGATCAGCCGCGACCCTGCGCCCGTCCGAGGATCACGTGCACCGCCTCGGAATCGGCCTCGTTCCGCCGCCAGGCGACGATCTGATCGCGGTGGACCTAGCCAAAATCCGTCTCGTATAGATCGACGGCTTCGGGGCAATCCCGCAGGTCGACGATCGTCAACCAAATGTCCGTGGCTTGCGCGATAGGCCCCGATGGTGGTAATGGTGTCATCGCTGCCGCCGAGGCGCAGCAAGGACCCTTCGAACCCCGGCCTGTCGAACCCCGGCCTCTCGAACAGCGAGCAATCGTTCTGTCGCCAGACGGGGTGCCCGGCCGCCGGGCTTCGCGGCGGGAACATAGGCTGACGGCGCGTGCGGCGGGGCGGGGTTCCGGCATCAATCACATCCGAGCCGGGATACCGGGCACCGAAGGTGAAACCGCGTATATGAAATTCCTGAGCGGCGTGACGTTCCAGATAATGCCCTGCGCGCCGCCTTCTCCGGCCGGGCCCGCCTGGGCCATCGCTGGCGAGGGACGCTAAAGGCCGACACCGGCCGCGAGTGCCAGCGCAAAGCGCGTATTGCGCAGCGCCACGGGACGACGTTCGGGCTCGTCGCTGTCCGGCAACCTACCGCCACCCTGTCCGTAAGAATGGCTGCCAGCTTCCATCCGGTGTCCACGGTATCCTCGACGGCGGTATTGCAGCCCATGCCCCGGTGGGGGTGCAGCCAAGGGCTGCTGTGGACAGGCCTTTGGCGATCAGGGGGAAAGGCAAAGCCCCTGCGTTCGTGGTCCTGCTGGTGGGCGCTGCAAGGGGCGCATCGGTCCTCGCCCGAGCGGCGTCCGCGTCCGCATATTTCGGCGGAAGCGGACGGCTCTGTCATCCACTCTCAACAGAACGCGGTGTTGCTCCTGGTGGCTTTCATGTCCCCGTGCGGGCCGGGCGGAAGGGCGCCTCTGTCGCTGGCGCGAGCGGCATGACCTGTCCGCGTTGGCCGCCTGAAACCCGAAACCCCGACAGAGCCTCGGTCAGCTGATCGGCCTCATTGAGAAGTGAGTGTGCGGCGGCTGTCGATTCCTCGGCCACGGCGGCGTTCTGCTGCGTGACCGTGTCGATCTGGTTAACGCCAGTGTTGATCTCACCCAGTCCCCGCGCCTGTTCCCGCGCCATGCCCGCGATTTCCGAGACGAGGGCCGACACTTCGGAGACCCGGCGCAGGATGTCCCCCAGACTCTCACCCGTCTTGCCGACCAAGGCGCTGCCCTCGGCGACCTGCTGCGAGCTTTCGGAGATCAGGGCCTTGATCTCCTTGGCGGAATCCGAGGCGCGCTGCGCGAGCGCCCGCACCTCGGAGGCGACGACGGCAAAGCCGCGCCCGGCCTCACCGGCCCGTGCGGCCTCGACGCCTGCGTTCAGCGCCAGAAGGTTGGTCTGGAAGCTGATATCGTCGATCACGCCGATGATGCGGGTGATCTGGGCCGAGGATTTTTCGATCTTGCGCATGGCATCGACCGCTTCGCGCACCACGGCGCCGCCTGCCTCTGCCTCGCGCTTGTTTTCCAGCGTCGCGCGGTCGGCCTGCGCGGCCTTGTCGGCGGTCGAGCGGACGCTTGCCGTCACCTCGCCCAGGGCTGCCGCCGACTGTTCCAGCGTGGCCGCCTGTGTTTCCGCGCGGGAGGAGAGATCCTGCGCGACCTGGCTGACCTCGCTGGCGCCGCTGCGCACGCCGCTGGCGCTTTCGGTGATCGACGTGATGATCTCCGACAGGCTGCGGACAAGTTCGTTGAAGGTCGCGCGCAGGGCCTCGTATTCCTGCGGGAACGGGTCAGAGGGCGGGCTGTCGATGGGGCTGGTCAGATCGCCCTGTGCCAGACGCTCCAACCCGGCGGTCAGATCACGGACGACCCGCTCCTGCTCCTGCTGTCGGCGACGCTGCACGGTCTGCTGTTGTTCGGACTCGGCCAGGCGATCGCGGAAATCCGTGAGGTTGCGGGCGATCGTGCCGATTTCATCCTTCGACGTCGTGCCCGGAACGGGGGTATCATAGCGTTGGCGGCCGATCTCGGCGATCGCGTGCGAAATCCCCACCACGCCGCGCGAGATGCGATGCCCGAGGATCGTGCCGATGGTGAGCCCGGCCAGCAGACAGGCGGCGCTGATCGCGAGGACGAGAGAAATCGTCGCTGCGGACTGTTCCACGCCAAGCGCGCCCAGCCTGTCGCGGCTGTTGTCAGCGCTGGTCGCCAAGTCGGTGAAGATCTCGTTCAGTTGCGGACCGAGCGGAACCAGTTCCCGGGCAAAGATCAGTTCCCGCTCTTGCAGCGCTTCGGAATAGGCGGTCAGCCACTGGCCATAGCTGTCGAGGGCCGTGCTGAATTCCGCCGAGAGCGCGCGGGTCTCCGCCGTCAGCGCGCGACCGCCGATTTCGCGGTTCAGCGCGCGGGCCTCTTCCACGGCAGTCTGGACCAGGCCGACCTGATCGGGCTGGATGTCGCGGGTAAAATCATAGGTCCGGATGCGGATTTCGAGCGCCTTTTCGACCAGCATACCCGCCGCCATCGCCTGACGCGCATCGTCGGGCGCGGCGGAAATCATCCGGGTCGCGGCGTTGCGCAGCCCGGTCTGCAGGGTCGCAAGCTGCGCCATGGCGGCGCCGGCGCGGGCATGTTCCCGGATCATCCCGTCCATTCCGGCGGCATAGTTGTTCACAAGCTGGTCGATTTCCGTCAGCCGCTGCTGGACCGCGGGATCGGGCAGCACCGACTTCGCCGTCGCATTCGTGTCCATGAGCTGCTGATATTGTTCCTTGAACGCCGCCGCCTGCGAGGGCGCGCGCGTCACCATCCAGTAGACCAGCCGGAACCGCATCTGCGTCAGCGCAAGCGACATTTCCTTGGCGAGCGCCGACTGGCGCGCCGCCCCGCGATAATCCTGAAAAGTCTCGGTAATCCGGTTGACGCCGCCAAAAGAGGTGACCGCGAGAACGAGGATTAGCACGAGCATCGACGCAAAACCGCCGAGTATCTTGAAGCGTATCGAGTGGAATTTCATCGCGCACCGACCCATGAGGCATGAAGACATTCATCCCATAGGGCGCGCCCGTTAAGATCCCCTTACTGAAATCGTTTTCGTTGTCCCGTTTCCGCCGAACCCGGTGTCAGGCCATGCGGGCCGCCGGGATGATCTCGCGGTCGATCAGCCGCATCAGATCGCCGAAATAGCCGCCGCTTGTCGCGGGGCGGGTGGGGTCCGAGGTGATGGCAAAGCTCAGTTCCAGCTCGGGTGCGAAGCCGATGATCTGGCCGCCATAGCCGCGCGCAAGCGCGATCTGCGCCCCCTGCGAGCGCCCCAGAAACCACCCGTAGCCATAGTCGAGCCCCGAAAAGGGCGAGCTGGTCCGGCGCGAGAGCGAGGCGCGGACCCAGCCGTTGCTGAGGACGCCCGCGCCGTCGCGGCGATACATCTCGGCAAAGCGGATCATCGCGTCGGGCGTCAGCGCCATCTCGTTTCCACCAAGGTAATAGCCCTGCGGATCGCGGGTCCAGGCGGGAACCTCGATGCCCAGGGGGCGGCCGATCCAGTCGCGCGTCATGGCCAGAAGGCTTTCGCCCGAGGCCACCGACAGCGCCGCGCCCAACACATGCACGCTGCCCGTGGAATAGAGCATCCGGCTGCCCGGCGCCGCCACCATGGGCCGCGACAGCGCGTTCGCCACCCAGTTGCGGCTGGACACCCAGGACCCGTAATTGCTGCCCGATGTCCGCTCCAACCCCGCCTGCATGGTGCAAAGGTCACCCAGCGTGATGTCGCGCACCCGCGCATCGGCCCCCGATGGGATCAGCGAGGGGGCGACGTCGCCCAGCCGCGCGTCGACCCCCGGCGCCACCCCCCGGTCGAGCGCCGCCCCGAGCACCGCTGCGACAATCGTCTTGGACACCGACTTCACGTTCACCGCACGGTCGAGCGCCGGGCCGCGGACCCGCTCGGCCAGCACGGTCTCGCCGCGATGCGAGATAACCAGCGCGTGGAACTGGTCGAACCCGCGCGCCATGTCCACCGCACCGCCCCAGCCGGTGGCCGTCTGGGCAAAGAGAGGCCGGCCGGCAACGCTGGCGGCTGCGGCTGTCATGGCAAGAAAGCCGCGGCGCGTCGGCAGACCGGTGGTCGATGGCATCACTGTTCCCTTGTTCGCATGGAATGTCGGCCACGCCGGGATGCGACAGGCAATCGGCGCGTGCGGGTTCTACTTGGTCGGCGGCGCCGCGATCTGACAACTGATAATTGCGTGAGCGCTGTCAGCTCGCCACGGCCGGTGACGCTGCGACGCAAAAAGATACCCGCTGCCGCCCGGGGCGTGCCGGAACTTTTGCCCCGGGCGCCTGTTGATCAAGGCATGCTGCAGCAAGGGGGACCGCCGGTGTCCGCAGGCAATCCAGAACTTCATTCAGACACCACGACCAACGCCGACGCGAAGAAAAAGAGACGAAGCGCGAGCGCCGAGGTCGCCGGCACAGCCGGCGCGAAACGATCCGCGCGCGCGGGCATGAGCGCCGGCAGCGCGCCGGCCATGCAGGCTGCGGTCGGCGACCCGACGCTGCAAAGCCTTGCTGCCGACCGGCTGGCGATCGAGGGTGTTTCGCATGAAATCGACGGTGGCCGCTTTGCCGCCAAGGTCGTCGCCGGCGAGCCGGTGGAGATCGAAGCCGACATCTTTTCCGACGGCCATGACGAAATCGACGCCGCGTTCCTGTGGCGCCCCCGGGGTGCGCCCGAATTCTCGGAACTGCCGATGACCTTCCTGGTCAACGACCGCTGGTCCGTCACGGCGCGCTTCCCCGAGCCGGGCGATTACGAGATCAGCTTTGTCGCGTGGCGCGATCTTTATGCGACCTGGCGCAAGGAGGTGACGAAAAAGCACGCCGCCGGCCAGCCCATCGCGCTGGAGCTTGAAGAGGGCCGCCAGCTGATCGAGGCCGCCATGGGCGTCGAGGGGCGCGCGGGCCGCGAGGACAAGCAGCGCCTGAAGGACCTGTTGAAAGAGGACAAGGCCCTCGCCAAGGATACCGGCGCCGATGCCGAGGCCGCGCGCTTTGCCCGTCTTGGCGCGCCCGAGGTTCTGGACCTGATGCAGGCTGTCGGGCCGCGCACGAACCTGACGCCCTACAAGGTGCTGCCGCTGCATGTGGACCGCCGCGCCGCCGCCTTCAGCGCCTGGTATGAGATCATGCCACGCTCGCAGTCGGGCGACGTGAACCGCCACGGGACCTTCGACGATGTGATCGCGCGGCTGCCCTATGTGCGGGATCTGGGCTTTGACGTGCTTTATTTCCCGCCGATCCACCCCATCGGCAAGACGAACCGCAAGGGCCGCAACAACAGTCTGACCGCGCAAGAGGGTGAGCCGGGCAGCCCCTATGCCATCGGCGCGCCCGAGGGCGGGCACGACGCGCTGCATCCCGAGCTTGGGACATTCGACGATTTCCGCCGGCTGATGGATGCCGCACGCGACCACGGGCTGGAAATCGCGCTCGACTTTGCGATCCAGTGCTCGCCGGATCATCCCTGGATCAGGGAACATCCCGAATGGTTCGACTGGCGCCCGGACGGGTCGATCAAGTTCGCCGAGAACCCGCCCAAGAAATACGAGGATATCGTCAACGTACATTTCTATCGCGATGCCCTGCCGGGCCTCTGGTATGCGCTGCGCGATGTCGTGCTGTTCTGGGTCGGCCACGGCGTGCGGATTTTCCGCGTTGACAACCCGCACACCAAGCCGTTTCCGTTCTGGGAATGGATGATCGCCGAGGTGCGGAACGCGCATCCCGACGTGATCTTCCTGGCCGAGGCCTTTACCCGGCCCAAGGTGATGAAGCGTCTGGCGAAAATCGGCTTTGCCCAGTCCTATTCCTATTTCACCTGGCGAAACGAGAAGGCCGAGATCACCGAATACCTGACCGAGCTGACGCAGGAAGAATGCCGCCACTACATGCGGCCGAACTTTTTCGTCAACACGCCCGACATCAACCCGAAATTCCTGCAGACCAGCGGGCGGCCCGGCTTTCGCACCCGGCTGGTGCTGGCGGCGACGCTGGGCGGCAATTACGGCGTCTATAACGGCTATGAGATCTGCGAGGCCGCGCCCGTCCCGGGCAAGGAGGAATACCTCAATTCCGAGAAATACGAGATCCGGGTCTGGGACATGGACCAGCCCGGTCATATCAAGGACGATATCCGCCTGATGAACCGCCTGCGCGCCGAACACCCGGCATTGCAGGGCTTTGACAACCTCTCGTTCTACCACGCGGGGAACGATCAGGTTCTGGCCTATGGCAAGCAGGCGGGCGACGATTTCGTGCTGATCCATGTGAACCTCGATCCCCACAACGTGCAGAGCTTTCAATTCGAGGTGCCGCTGTGGGAATTCGGCCTGCCCGATGACGCCTCGGTCGAGGTGCGCGACCTGATCCACGGCAACAGCTTTACCTGGCACGGCAAATACCAGTGGCTCGAGCTTGACCCCGAAACCCGTCCCTATGCCATCTGGCAGATTTTCGCGCCCGGAGTGCCGCGCTGATGAACCTTCCCCTCACGAAAAAAGACAATGCCAGCTTTGCGGTGCGGTCCGGCGATTTCGACCGCAGCCAGTCCGACTGGTACAAGGACGCGGTCATCTATCAGCTGCACATCAAGGCGTTCCAGGACAGCAACGGCGACGGTATCGGCGATTTCGCCGGGCTGATGCAGCGGCTGGACTATGTGCAGGAACTTGGCGTCACCGCGATCTGGGTGCTGCCCTTCTATCCCTCGCCGCTGCGCGATGATGGCTATGACATCTCGGACTATCGCTCGATCAACCCGTCCTACGGCAACATGAAGGACTTCAAGGCCTTCGTGAGCGAGGCGCACCGCCGCGGCATCCGGGTCATCACCGAACTGGTCATCAACCACACCTCCGACCAGCACCCGTGGTTCCAGAAGGCGCGGCGGGCCAAGCCGGGCTCGGCGGCGCGCGACTGGTATGTCTGGTCGGACACGGATGAGAAATGGCCCGAAACCCGGATCATCTTTCTCGATACGGAAAAGTCGAACTGGACCTGGGACCCGGTGGCCGGCGCCTATTACTGGCACCGCTTCTATTCGCACCAGCCCGACCTGAACTTCGACAATCCCCGCGTGCTGGAAGAAGTGCTGAAGGTCATGCGCATGTGGCTCGACATGGGAGTGGACGGGCTGCGGCTCGATGCGATCCCCTATCTGGTCGAACGCGACGGCACCAACAACGAGAACCTGCCCGAAACCCATGACGTCCTGAAAAGGATCCGCGCCGATCTGGACGCGCATTTCCCCGACCGGATGCTGCTGGCCGAGGCGAACCAGTGGCCCGAGGACACGCGTCCCTATTTCGGCGAGGGCGACGAGTGTCACATGGGCTTTCACTTCCCGCTGATGCCGCGGATGTACATGGCGCTGGCACAGGCCGACCGGCACCCGATCACCGACATCATCCGCCAGACGCCCGAGATCCCCGAGAACTGCCAGTGGGGCATCTTCCTGCGCAACCATGACGAGCTGACGCTGGAAATGGTCACGTCCGAGGAACGCGACTACCTCTGGCAGACCTATGCCGCCGACACACGCGCGCGCATCAACCTCGGCATCCGCCGCCGGCTTGCGCCGCTGATGCAGAACGACCGCCGCAAGATCGAATTGATGAACTCGATGCTGCTGTCGATGCCGGGCACCCCGATCATCTATTACGGCGATGAAATCGGCATGGGTGACAACTATTACCTGGGCGACCGCGACGGGGTGCGCACGCCTATGCAGTGGTCCGGCGACCGCAATGCCGGCTTTTCCCGCGCCAAGCCGCAGGAGCTTTACCTGCCCGTCATCATCGACGCGGTCTATGGCCATCAGGTGATAAACGTCGAGGCGCAGGCGGACGATCCTTCCTCGCTGCTGAACTGGATGCGGCGGATGATTACCGTCCGCAAGCAGCATCCGGCCTTTGGCCGGGGGACGATGACGCTGCTTTACCCGCGCAACCGCAAGGTTCTGGCCTATGTGCGCGAACATGAGGGACGTGCCTATCTCTGCGTCGCGAACCTGTCGGACAGCGCGCAGGCGGTGGAACTCGATCTCGCGCGGTACCGCGATACGGTTCCGGTTGAGCTTACGGGCCGGTCCGCCTTTCCGCCGGTGGGCGATCTGCCCTACATGCTGACGCTTCCGGCCTATGGGTTCTACTGGTTCGCGCTCAGCCAGGATGAGGAAACGCCAAGCTGGCACGAGGTGCTGCCCGATATCCTGCCCGAGTTCATGACGCTGACGGCCCGCGACGGGCGCGTGCAGACGGCGCTGAAAGGGCGCGAGGGCACGCAGTTCCAGAATGACGTGCTGCCGCAATGGCTGCCCCTGCAACGCTGGTTTGCCGCCAAGGGCGACACCATCGGCGCGGTGCGCCTGACACCCCTGGGGGAACTGGGGCAGGGGGAACATGCGCTCGTCTCGGTCGACGTCTCGCTGGGCGCCGAAGAGCAGAGCTACTTCCTGCCCATCACCGCGCGCTGGGGTGACGAGAACCTGCGCCCCGGTGCCCCGAAACTGTCCTACACGCTGGCCAAGATCCGGCATACGGCGCGGGTGGGGGCGCTGATCGACGGCGCCTATGACGAACGGCTGCCGCAGGTCCTTCTGGACTGCATGAAGGAGGGCGCGACCCGCGGGTCCCTGCGCTTCGAAGGCACGGACGCGCTGCGCGACATCGCCGAGCCCGGCGATCCGCGTCAATTGGGGGCGGAACAGTCGAACCTCTCGATAGCCTTCAGCGACAAGATCATCCTCAAGCTCTATCGCCGCCTGCGGGCCGGGGAACAGCCGGATGTAGAGGTCGCGCGCTTTCTGACCGAGGTGGCGGGCTTTGAACACACCCCCCGCTATCTGGGGCAGGTCGCGCATCAGGGCGAGGGCGCGACGACGCTTGCCGCGGCCTTTGCCTTTGTCGCGAACCGGGGCGATGCCTGGACCGGAATTTTCGACGCACTCATGCTGGAACTGAACGAGCATGAGACCTGGTCCTCGACCAGCGACGTGCCGTCCGAAACGCCCGCTTTCGATTTTCCGCTGGGCATCGGCGCCCTCCTGGGTCAGCGCACGGCGGAACTGCACAAGGCCCTTGCCACCGACACCGAGGACGCGGCCTTTGCGCTTGAGGACCTGACGCAGGATCACCTGCGCCAGTGGGCCGAAGGGGCGGAGGCCGAGGCCCGGGCGCTGTTGGACCGGCTGGAGCAGGCGCAACTGCCCGACGATGCCGCACCGCTGGCGGCGGCGCTGCTCGATCAGCGGGAAGCGCTGCTCGGGCGGTTGCGCGCGGTGGGCCAGATGCGCCCCTCGGGCAAGCTGTCGCGCATCCACGGAGATTATCACCTGGGGCAGGTGCTGCTGGCGCAGAACGACGTGGCCATCATCGACTTCGAGGGCGAACCCGCGCGCAGTCTGGAAGAGCGGCGGGCCAAGTCCTCTCCGCTGCGGGACGTGGCGGGGATGCTGCGGTCCTTCGACTATGCGGCGCTTTCGGTGATCACGCGGCACCGGGCAAGCTTTGGCGCCACGGCGGACCGCGCGCTCGACCGGATCGAGGAATGGCGGCAGCAGGTGGGGCGCGAATTCCTGAACGCCTATCGTGACCACGCCGAAGGGGCGCCCAGCCTGCCCGACAGTGCAGAGGCGACGCAGGCGCTGCTTGACCTCTTCCTGCTGCAAAAGGCGGTCTACGAGACCGCATATGAACTCGGCAACAGGCCGACATGGGTGGGCATTCCGCTGAGCGGAATTCTCGACCTGTTGGCGCGGGAGACACCATGACCAAAGTTGCGACTTTCCCCGAAACCCTGCCCGAAGGGCTGAACGCGGCGGAGGTAGAGGCAATCGTGCGCGGCACGCATCACGATCCCTTTGCGATCCTCGGTCCCCATCACGGGCAGGTGCGGGTCTTTGCCCCGCAGGCCGCCGAGGTCGCGGTCGTGACCGAGGCGGGGCGCAGCCCCCTGTCGCGTCTCCACCCCGAGGGGTTTTTCGCGGGCGACGCGCCGCCCGGGGCCTATCACCTCGCCATGAAGGCCGGGGACCATGAATGGGAGATGGGAGATCCCTATCGCTTTGGGCCCGTCCTGGGCGAGATGGACGAATACCTGCTGGCCGAGGGTCGGCATCACCGCCTTTACGAACGGCTCGGCGCCCGCCCGGTAACGCATGAGGGCGTGGCCGGCGTGGCCTTTGCCGTCTGGGCGCCCAATGCGCGGCGCGTCAGTGTCGTGGGGCATTTCAACGCCTGGGACGGGCGCCGCCACGCGATGCGCAAACGTCTTGGTCCGGGGATATGGGAACTTTTCATCCCCGGTCTGGTCCCCGGCGAGATCTACAAGTACGAGATCATCAGCGCCCATGGCGAAAGGCTGCCCCTGAAAACCGACCCGGTCGGGTTCGCGCAGGAAAAGCCCCCGGAAACCGCCTCGATCATTCACGGGATGCCGGATCACGACTGGCATGACAGCGGCTGGATGGCCGCGCGCGCCGAACGTCAGGACCGCCGCGCCCCGATCTCGATCTATGAGGTGCATCTGGGCTCGTGGCGGCGCGGCGGGCAGAACGAGCTGCTGGACTACGACGCGCTTGCCGATCTTCTGGTGCCCTACGTGGTCGAGATGGGGTTCACCCATGTCGAGTTCCTGCCGGTCAGCGAGCATCCCTTTACCGGGTCCTGGGGCTATCAGCCCATCGGGCTTTTCGCGCCGACGAGCCGCTACGGCTCGCCCGAGGCCTTTGCGCGGCTGGTGGACCGCCTGCATGAGGCCGGGATCGGCGTGATCCTCGACTGGGTGCCGGCGCATTTCCCGTCGGACGCGCACGGATTGGCGCGGTTCGACGGCACGGCGCTTTACGAACACGAGGATCCGCGGCAGGGCTTTCATCAGGACTGGAACACGCTGATCTACAATTTCGGCCGGCGTGAGGTGGCGAACTTCCTGCAGTCGAGCGCGCTTTACTGGCTCGACCGGTTCCATATCGACGCGCTGCGGGTCGATGCGGTGGCCTCGATGCTCTACCTCGACTATTCCCGGCAGGAAGGGCAGTGGATCCCGAACCAGTATGGGGGCCGCGAGAATCTGGAGGCGATTTCCTTCCTGCGAGAGGTGAACGAGCGCGTGCAGCAGGACCACCCCGGCGCGATCACCATCGCCGAGGAATCCACCGCCTTTCCCAAGGTCAGCCGCCCGGTGTCCGATGGCGGGCTTGGTTTCGGGTTCAAGTGGAACATGGGCTGGATGCATGACACGCTGGGCTATTTCCGGCGCGACCCGATCCATCGCCGCCATCACCAGCATGACCTCACCTTCGGCCTCGTCTACGCCTTTTCCGAGGATTTCGTCCTGCCGCTGAGCCATGACGAGGTGGTGCATGGCAAGGGGTCGCTGATCCGGCAGATGGCCGGGGACCGCTGGCAGAAATTCGCGAACCTGCGGGCCTATTTCGGCTTCATGTGGACCCATCCGGGCAAGAAGCTCCTGTTCATGGGCGGCGAGTTCGCGCAGGACCGCGAGTGGAACCACGACCAGTCGCTGGACTGGCACCTGCTGGACGATCCGCTGCACAAGGGCGTGCAGTCGCTGGTGGCCGACCTGAACCGTGCCTATCGCGATCATCCGGCGCTGCACCGGCTGGATTGCGACCCCGAGGGGTTCGAATGGATCGACGCGAGCGATTCCGAACAAAGCGTGCTGGTCTACATGCGGAAATCGGATGCCACCTCTGACGGGGACGCACCGCCGGTGGTCATCGCCTGCAACCTGACGCCGATCCCGCGCTATGACTACCGCATCGGTGTGCCGCGCCCCGGCGGCTGGCGCGAAATTCTCAATACAGACGCGGACCGTTACGGCGGCTCGAATGTCGGCAATCACGGGCTCATGCAGGCGGATGAAACGCCTTGGCATGGCCGCGACCAATCGCTTCGACTGACCCTTCCACCCCTGGCCACGATTGTGATCACCCCGGCATGAGCAAACATGAATTCACCGTCCTGGAAGGGACGCCTGCCACCCTTGGGGCCTCCTGGGATGGGTCGGGGACGAATTTCGCGATCTTTTCCGCCCATGCGACCAAGGTGGAACTGTGCCTGTTCGACAGCCGGGGCCGGCGCGAAACCGCGCGCATCCCGTTGCCGGAATACACTGATGAGGTCTGGCACGGATACCTGCCCGAGATCCGGCCCGGCCAGCTTTATGGCTATCGTGTCCACGGACCCTACGACCCGGCGAACGGGCATCGCTTCAACCCGAACAAGCTGGTGCTCGACCCCTATGCGCTGGAACTGCGCGACGAAATCCGGTGGCATGACGCGGTCTTTGGCTATCGGATCGGCCACAGCCGGGCGGACCTGTCGTTCGACCGGCGCGACAGCGCCTTTGTCATGCCGAAATGCGTGGTGGTGGACCCCGCCGTGACATGGGGGCCGGACATCCGCCCCAATGTGCCCTGGGCCGACACGATCATCTATGAGGCGCATGTCAAGGGCATGACCGTGCGGCACCCCGGCGTCCCCGACAACCTGCGCGGCAGCTTCGGCGGGCTGGCCGACCCGCATGCGATCGACCATCTGGTCAAGCTGGGCGTGACGGCGATCGAGCTTATGCCCACGCAGGCCTTTTTCGACGACCGCTACCTGATCGAAAAAGGGCTGACGAATTACTGGGGCTACAACACCGTCGGCTTCTTCGCGCCCGCGACCCGCTATATCTCGCCCGGTGCGAACCTGCACGAATTCAAGCTGATGGTGCGCCGCCTGCATGAGGCCGGGATCGAGGTGATCCTCGACGTGGTTTATAACCACACGGCCGAGGGCAACCAGATGGGCCCCACGCTGTCCTTCCGCGGGATCGACAATGCGAGCTACTATATCCTCGCCGACGACCCGCGCTATTACTTCGATACCACGGGAACCGGAAACACGGTCAACATGACCCATCCGCGCGTCCTGCAGATGGTCATGGACAGCCTGCGCTACTGGGTAGAGAGCTGTCACGTCGACGGGTTCCGCTTCGACCTGGCGTCTTCGCTGGGGCGCGACCGCGACCAGTTCAGCCCCAACGCGACCTTCCTTGATGCGGTGCGACAGGACCCCGTCCTTTCCAAGGTCAAACTGATCGCCGAGCCCTGGGATACCGGCGTCAACGGCTACCAGGTCGGGAACTTCCCGCCCGGCTGGGCCGAGTGGAACGACCAGTATCGCGACACCGTCCGGTCCTATTGGAAGGGCGACCAGTCGATGCTGCCGGCGCTGGCCTCGCGGCTTACGGGCACGGCGGAACGGTTCGACCGGCGCGGCCGGAGGCCCTGGGCAAGCGTGAATTTCGTCACCGCCCATGACGGTTTCACGCTGATGGATACGGTCAGCTACAACGACAAGCACAATGAGGCGAACCAGGAAGACAACCGCGACGGCCATTCCGACAACCGCAGCTGGAACTGCGGCGTCGAGGGGCCGACGGACGATCCCGATATTCTGGCGCTGCGCGACAAGCTGCGTCGGGCGATGATGGCGACGCTGCTTTTGTCGCAGGGGACGCCGATGATCCTGATGGGCGACGAGATCGGCCGCAGCCAGGGCGGCAACAACAACGCCTATTGCCAGGACAACGAGATGAACTGGCTCGACCTCGCCGATATCGAGCCGCGAAACGCGGCTTTCGCAGAGTTCCTGCGGGGTCTGATCGCGCTGCGCCGGTCGCGGCCGCTGCTGTCGCAGCCCGCGTTCCTGCACAAGGGGAACGGACGGGTGGATGTCGCCTGGCTGCGCCCGGACGGAACCGCGATGACCGAGGGCGACTGGCACAACCCGGACGCCCGCACATTGGGGATGCGGCTCCAGAACACGACACAGGGGCTTCTGGCGCTCTTCAACAGCCATTTCGAACCGGTCGCCTTCAGCCTGCCGCAGCCGGCCTATGGGGCGAACTGGTTCTGCCTGGTGGACAGCGATGCGGGCAGCCTGCATCTGCGCCGCGCCCCCACGATCGAGGGCGGCCAGATCGAGGTGCCGCCGCGCAGCCTGCTCGTGCTGGAGGATACCGAGGAATGAAGCGCGTCTTTCGCAAGAGCTGGGGGTCGGAACTGACCGAGACCGGCACAAGGTTCCGCATCTGGGCCCCGGGCGAGGGGCAGGTCAAACTGCGGGTGTCGGGCGTCGATCATCCCATGCACGCCGAGGGCGACGGCTGGTTCGACCTGACGCTGCCGGGTGTGGGGGCGGGGGCGGATTACGCCTATGTGCTGACGAACGGCATGGTCGTGCCCGACCCGGCGTCGCGTGCGCAAAAGGGCGATGTGCATGGACCCTCGCTTGTCACCGATCCGCAGGCCTTCGACTGGTCGCCATGGGACGGCCGCCCCTGGGAAGAGGCCGTGATCATGGAAATCCATATCGGCACCTTTACCACCAAGGGAACGTTCCGTTCCGCCATCGAGAAACTGCCGCATCTGGTAGAAACCGGCGTCACCGCGGTCGAAATCATGCCGGTCGCGCAATTCGCGGGCAACCGGGGTTGGGGCTATGACGGGGTTCTGCCCTATGCGCCGCACCCCGCCTATGGCAGCCCCGACGACATGAAGGCCTTTGTCGACGCCTGTCACCGGCACGGGCTGATGGTGCTGCTCGACGTGGTCTATAACCACTTCGGCCCCGAGGGGAATTACCTCGGCGCCTATGCCCCCGACTTCTTTGACCCCGACCGCCAGACGCCCTGGGGCAATGCCATCGCCTATGACCGCGACCCGGTGCGGCGGTTCTTCATCGAAAACGCCCTTTACTGGATGGAGGAGTTTCATCTGGACGGGCTGCGGCTCGATGCGGTGGATCATGTGCGCGACCCGTCCGACCCGGAAATCCTGGCCGAGATCGCCCTGCGCGTGCGGGAAAAGTTCCCGAACGCCCATCTGACGACCGAGGATAACCGCAACATCACCCGCCTGCATGAACGCGACGGAATGGGGCGGCCCCGGCTCTATTCCGGCGAATGGAACGACGATTTCCACAACGTCGCACATGTGATCGCGACCGGAGAGACCGAGGGCTATTACGCCGATTTCGCCGAGGATCACTGGACCAAATTCGCCCGCGCCCTGGCCGAGGGGTTCATCTGGCAGGGGGAATATTCCGCCCATGCGGATGCAGCGCGCGGCGCGCCCTCGGCCCATCTGCCGCCGACCGCCTTCGTGGATTTCCTGCAGAACCATGACCAGACGGGCAACCGGGCCTTCGGAGAACGGCTGCTGGTGCTGTCGTCGCGGCCCATGGTGCGGGCGCTGATGGCAATCCATCTTCTGTCGCCGCATATCCCGCTTCTGTTCATGGGCGAGGAATGGGGCGAGGTGCGGCCCTTTGCCTTCTTTACCGATTTCCACGGCGATCTGGCCGAGGCGGTGCGCGAGGGGCGGCGGCGCGAGTTTGCCTCTTTCGCCGAGTTCCAGAACGCAGAGCTTCGCAGCATGATCCCCGACCCGAACGCGCTGACCACCTTCGAGGCGTCGCGCATCGACTGGGGGCGGGCAGGCGCGGCGGATGGGCGCGACTGGCTGTCCTTTACACAAGGCCTGCTGCATCTGCGCCGCACCCGGATCGTGCCGCATCTGGCGGGCGCGCCGGGGAACGGCGGGCGCATTCTGCTCGCCGAGGACGGGTTGATCGCGGTGGACTGGCAGTTGCAGGGGGCCATCCTGCGGCTGCGCGCGAACCTCTCGGACAGTGCCGCCATCCTTCCCGACGCGGGCGGAGAGCGGATCTTCGGACCCGAGGGCGAGCTTGGCCCCTGCGCCGTCGCCGTCTTTCTGGACGTCCCGGCATGACGGTCGAAAAGCGCGCGCGCGCCTATGGCATCCAGCCGGAATATGAGGGGATCGGCGGCAAGATGCACCGCCCGCCCCGGGCGACGCTGGAAAAGCTGCTCGATGCCTTTGGCGCGGATCGCCTGCCGCCGCTGGAGCGGGAACCTGAACTGGCCGCCCCGGCGGACGCGCTGTGTCATGTGCCGGGCGAGGGGCGATACTGGGGCATCGCCCTGCAGCTTTATCAGCTGCGCAGCGCCCGGAACTGGGGCATCGGCGACTTTGGCGATCTGCAAGCGGTCGTGCGCCTTGCCGCCGCCGCAGGGGCCGATTTCGTGGGCCTCAACCCGCTGCATGCGATGTTTCTGGCGAACCCCGCGCAATGCAGCCCGTTCTCGCCCTCGAACCGCCGCTTTCTGAACCCGCTTTATATTGCCGTCGACCGGGTCGAAGGCTTTGACGCCGCGATGGTCGACCCCGACGCTCTGGCGGCGCTGCGCGATGCTGAGCTGGTCGATTACGCGGGCGTGGCAAAGGCCAAGATCGCCGCGCTGCGCCGGATCTGGGATGCGGGCGCCGCGATCCCCGACGCGTTCCTGGCGGAAGGCGGGCCTGACCTGCGGCGCCATGCCTGTTTCGAGGCGCTGTCGGCACATATGGTCGCCGAAGGCCACGGGGCGGGATGGCTGTCTTGGCCCGAACGCTGGCGCGACGCGGATGGCGAGGCGGTGCGCGCCTTTGCCGAGGCGGAGGGCGACGAGATCCGCTTTCACCTCTGGCTTCAGTATCTGGCTGCGCAACAGTTGCAGCAGACGCGCGATCTTTGCGACCGGCTGGGGATGCGGATCGGCCTTTACCTCGACTTCGCGGTGGGTGAGGCCGCCGACGGGTCCGGCAGTTGGGGAAGCCCGATCGTGCTGCCGGATGTGCGGATCGGCGCGCCGCCCGACTATTTCAACGAACAGGGGCAGGACTGGGGCCTTGCGCCGCTGTCTCCGGTCGCGATGGCGGCCGAACGCGCGGCCCCCTTCCGCAGCCTGATCGAACAGGCGACCCGGCAGGCCGGCGCGCTCCGGATCGACCACGCGATGGGGCTCTGGCAGCTTTTCCTCATGCCGCAGGGGGCAGGGGCCGAGGACGGGACCTATGCGCGCTATCCGCTGGCCGACATGCTGACGGCGCTGGCGGGGGCCTCGCGCGCCAACCGCACCGTCATCATCGGCGAGGATCTGGGCAATGTGCCCCCCGGATTCCGCGAGGTGATGGAGGCCTGCCGCATCCTCTCCTACCGCATCCTGCTCTTTGAGCGGACCGAGGACGGATTCATCCCGCCCGAGGATTATCCGCGCGAGGCGCTTGTCTGCCTCTCGACCCATGACCTGCCGACCTTCCGCGGCTGGTGGCGGGGCGATGACGTGACCCTGCGCGCGGGCTTCGGCTTCATCAGCCCCGAGGCGGCAGAGGAACAGGAGGCCTCGCGCCGTGCGGAACGGGCCGACCTGCTGGCCGACCTGACCGCCGCTGGGCTGCTGACCGAAGGCGAGGCGCATCAGGCCACCCCCGACGACGCGCCGGCGGCCCTGATCGTCGCGGTGCACCGGCACCTTGCGCGCGCGCCCTCGCGCCTCTTTGCCGTGCGGCTGGAGGATCTGGCGGGCGAGTTGCAGCCCGTGAACGTGCCCTCGACCGTCGATGAATATCCGAACTGGCGGCGCAAGCTGGGCCTCGATCTGGCGGCACTGGCCGAAACGCCCCTTTACCGCAACGTCACCGCGGCGCTGGCCGCCGAACGCCCGAAAGACCCCGCATGATCCCGCTTCGCGCGACCTACCGCCTGCAATTCACGGCGGACTTCACCTTTGCCGATGGGGCGGCGCTCGCGCCCTATCTCGCGCAGCTTGGGGTCAGCCATGTCTATGCCTCGCCGGTCTTTGCGGCGCGGCCCGGCAGCACGCATGGCTATGACGTGACGGATTACAACCGTATCAATCCCGAACTGGGGACCGAGGCCGATTTCCGCGCCATGGCGCAGGTGTTCCGCGAACGGGGGCTGGGGCTGATCCTCGACTTCGTGCCGAACCATATGGGGATCGGCGGCGACGCGAACGCATTCTGGCAAAGCGTGCTGGAATGGGGCCCCGACAGCCCCTGGGCGCACTGGTTCGACATCGACTGGAACGCGCCCGGGTTTCCCGGCAAGGTGCTCTTTCCCTTCCTCGGCGCCCCCTATGGTGTGGTGCTGCGCGATGGCGGGCTGGACCTGCGGCTGGACGAGGGCGGGCGGATCGCCGTCTGGGCCCATGACAGCCACCGCCTGCCCGTCTGCTCGCGTGACTATGCCGAGGTGCTGCGCCGCGCAGGCTCTTCCCTGGCCGGCGATTTCGAGGCGATGACCGGCGCCGCGCCCGATGATCCGCGCTGGCCCGCCCTGCACGAACGGCTGTGGCAGGAACGCCCCGATCTGTCGGTCTGGCGCGACCCGGGGTTGCTTGACGGTCTGGTCCGGCGGCAGCACTGGCGCGCGGCCAAGTTCAACCTCGACGGCGACGCGATCAACTATCGCCGCTTTTTCACGATCAGCGATCTGGCCGGGGTGCGGGTCGAACGCGCCGAGGTGTTCGAGGAAACCCATGCCCTGATGCTTTCGCTGCTGCGCGAGGGCGTGGCGGACGGCATCCGGATCGACCATATCGACGGGCTGCGCGACCCCAAGGCCTATTGCCTGCGCCTGCGGCAGGCCGTGGGGCGGCCCTTTCCGCTCTATGTCGAAAAGATCCTTGGCCCCGATGAACATCTGCCCCCGGCTTGGGAGGCTGACGGAACCACCGGATATGAGTTCGCCAATGAGGTCGTGACGCTGCTGGCCGATCCCGCGGGAACGGCGACGCTGGGCGAGATCTACAGCGGCTTCACCGGCCAGACCCTGCCGCCCGCCGAGATCGTGCACGAGGCCAAGCTGCGTGTCGTGCAAGGCCCGATGCTGGCCGAGGCCGAGGCCGTGACGACGCATGTGATGGGGCTGGCCGGGCAGGTGCCGGACTGGGCCGATCTGGGCCGGGGGGCGGTGCGCAGCGCCCTGGGCGAGGTGATCGCGAGCCTCGACATCTATCGCAGCTATGCCGATGCCGACGGGATCGCGCCCGAGGGGCGGGCGCGTGTCCTTTCCGCCATTGAGCGCGCGCGCCTGCGGGCGCCCGAGATCGACCCCGCCGCCTGGGACCTGATCGCGTCGGTGCTGACCATCGAGCTGGGCGACCGGCTGCCGGACCAGCGTGATGCGGTGATCGAGGCGGCGATGCGGTTTCAGCAGCTTTCCGGCCCCGTCATGGCCAAAGGCCTGGAGGACCGCTCGCTCTACCGCTTCAACCGCCTGATCGCGCTGAACGAGGTCGGGTCCGAGCCCGGGCATTTCAACCTTGCCATTGCGAGCTTTCATCTGGCGCAGGCGGACCGGCTGCGGCTCGCGCCGCGCAACATGCTGGGCACCTCATCCCACGATACCAAGCGGGGCGAGGATGCGCGGATGCGGATCGTGGCCATTTCCAGCCATACGGGCCTCTGGCAACAGAAGGTGGCGGAATGGCGTGCGCTGCTGGCGGATGCGTCGGCCCCTGTGGACCCGAATGAGGAATATTTCTTCTATCAGCTCCTGATCGGCGTCTGGCCCGACGATGAGGCCGACCGAGACGACCTGATCCCCCGCGTGACCGAGGCGATGCTGAAATCGGTGCGCGAGGCCGGGGTGAACAGCCGCTGGGTCTTTGGCGACGAGGCTTATGAGGGCAACATCCGCGCGCTTGTCGAGCGGGCCCTCGGATCGCGGGATTTTGTCGCCTCCTTCACCGATTTCCTGCGCCGCATCCGCCCGGATGCCGAGGCGAACAGCCTGATCCAGACCGCGCTCAAGCTGACGGTGCCGGGGGTGCCCGACATCTATCAGGGGGCCGAGATGTGGGATCAGAGCCTTGTGGACCCTGACAACCGCCGCCCGGTGGATTTCGCGCGCCGGGCGGCGCTGTTGCCGCAACTGGGCGCGGGGCCGGTCCATGTGGCGGGGCGCGCGGGAGATGAAACCAAGCTCGCCCTTGTGGCACGGCTTCTGGCGCTGCGGGCCGAACTGCCGGATCTCTTTGCCCGGGGCAGCTACGAACCGCTTGCCGCCGAAGGGCCGGCGGCTGACGGGCTTCTTGGTTTTCTGCGCAGATGGGGGGATGAGATGCTGCTGGTGGCGGCGGCGCTGCATCCCGCCAGCCATGACGCCCGCCGCTGGGAAGAAACGCGCATCGTGCTGCCGCAGGGCGCGCCGGCACGCTGGCAGAACCTGATCGACGGGCAAGAGGTCGATCCGACATGGCCCGCGCCGATGTTCCGGGGGATGCCGCTGGCCATCCTGCGGCCCGGAGGGGCGTGAAGGGCGGAAGTTGCAATACATGAAAAACGCCCCGCGCATCGGCGGGGCGTTTTTCGTTTGGCGCGGGCGCGTCAGGCGTTTTGGGTCAGAGCAGCTTGTCCGGCGTGATCGGCAGCGAGCCCACCCGCCGCCCCGTTGCGTGGAACACGGCATTGGCGATGGCCGCCGCTGTTCCCACCACGCCGATTTCCCCCACGCCCTTGATGCCGAGCGCGTTGACCTCCGGGTCCTCTTCCGGGACAAAGATCACGTCGATCTCGGGGATATCGGCGTTTACGGGGATATGATACTCGGCGAAGTTGTGGTTCATGAACCGGCCCAGCCGTTCGTCCAGCAGCCCCTCTTCGTGCAGGGCCTTGCCGATGCCCCAGACGATCCCGCCGGAAACCTGACTGGCGGCGGTCTTGGGGTTCAGGATGCGCCCGGCCGCGACCGCCCCCACCACGCGGGTGACGCGGATCTGTCCCAGTTCCTCGTCCACGCGGACCTCGGCCATCACGGCGGAATGGCTGTAACGGGAATAGCGCATCTGGCTCGCGGTCGAGGGGCCCGTGTCGGCCCGGGCCTCTTGCGCGCCACAGGTGGCGATCAGGTCGGCGAGCGGAAGCTCGGCGCTGCCATCTTCGGCGCGGATTGTGCCGCCCTCGAACTGCAGGGGCACGTTGCCCTTGCCCGCAAGGGGGCTTTGCGGCAGCGCGACCGCCAGCCGCGACAGCGTTTCGCGCAACGTCTCGCAGGCCGCCTTGACCGCGCTGCCGAATGTCGCGGCCCCGGCCGATCCGCCTTGTAACGGAGCCTTGGGCAGGTCGCTGTCGGCGATCCGGACATCGACCTCGGACGGGTCGACCCCCATCGTCTCGGCGGCGATCTGCGCGAGGATCGTGTAGGTGCCCGTGCCGATATCCGAGGCCGCAAGTTCCACCATGAGCCCCTCGGGCCCCATCACCGCGCGGGCGCTGCAATTCATCTGCATCGCCTCCCACACGCCGGTGGCGACGCCCCAGCCGATCAGTTCGCGCCCTTCGCGCATCGACCGGGGCAGGGGCTTGCGGGCCGACCAGCCGAACCGTTCCGCCGCAGTGGCATAGCAGGCGCGCAACTGCTTGGAGGTGAAGGCCATGCCGGTGGTCTGGTCGCGTTCGGCGTAGTTGATCAGCCGGAATTCCAGCGGGTCGATCCCGGCCTCATGCGCCATGGCGTCGATCGCCTGCTCGAACGCGTTGACGCCCGTGGCGGCCCCCGGCGCGCGGGTGTCGAGGGGCGTGTAAAGGTCAAGTTCGGCCAGACGATACTTCATTGTCACATTGGGGCATTGATAGATCAGCCCGCTCCACGGCACGATGTTTTCCTGATATTCCTCCAGCCGGGACGTGTTCTGCACCGCATCGTGCCGGATCGCGGTCAGATGCCCGTTCGCGTCGGCGCCAAGCGCGATCTGTTGCAGCGCCAGCGGGCGATAGCCGAAGGTGAACATCTGTTCCCGAGACAGCACCACCCGGACCGACCGGCCCAGCACCTGCGCCGCCATCACCGCCATGAACAGCTGATACTGCGGCCGCAGCCCTGACCCGAAGGCGCCGCCGACATAGGGCGAGCGCACCCGCACCTGATCGGGTTTCAGCCCGAAGATGCGGCAGACGTAATCGCGCGAATTCACGACGCTCTGGGTCTTGTCCCAGATTTCCAGCGCCCCGTCCCGCCAGAGCACGGTCGAGGCGTGCATCTCCATCGGGTTGTGGAACTGATAGCCGAAGGTATAATCGCCCTCGACCCGCAGGGCGGCCTCGGCCATTGCCAGATCGGCGCGGCCGCGCGACGACGGGTTGATCGAGGACCTCTGGCGCGGCACATGGGCATTGCCCGCCGCGCGGTAAAGATCAGCCTCATGCGGCTCGCTCTCATAGGTCACGCCGATCATGCCCGCCGCGTGGCGCGCGGTCTCGAAATCCTCGGCGACGACCAGGGCGATGGGCTGGCCGCTCCAATGGACGCGGTCGTCGTAAAGCGGCCGGAAATGGGTTCCGGGCGGGGCGTCGTCATCCTCATAGGCGCTGTTGAACCATGCCAGATCGGGACGGTTGAGATGGGAAAAGACCTCGACCACGCCGGGGATGCGCAGGGCAGGTGCGATATCCAGCGCGACGATCCGCCCGCGCGGGATGGTCGCGTTCACCACCATGCCGTAAAGCAGCCCCTTTTCGGCGATATCCCCGGCGTAGACGGCGCGGCCCGTCACCTTGTCGGGGCCGTCGATCCGGTCGAGCGGCTGGCCGGTCGCGCGGGCAGTGGCGCCGGGCGGGATGCCGGGTTTCGCTGTGTCGAGCGGGGGCATTGCGGTCTCCTCAGCGGATACGTTTGTCGGTCTGGGACTGGGGCGTGCCGGCGGTGGCCTGCTCCATCGCGCGGATGATGGCCCGGCGCGCCATCTCGATCTTGAAGTCGTTGTCGCCCTGTCCGCGCGCCTCCTGCAAAAGATCATCCGCCGCGCGGGAAAAGGCGGCGCGGTCAGGACCGGCACCCACGAGGCTCCGTTCCGTTTCCAGATCACGCCAGGGCTTGTGCGCGACCCCGCCGAGCGCGATGCGCGCCTCGGCGATGAACCCGTTTTCCACCCGCAGCGCCGCCGCGACCGACACCAGCGCAAAGGAATAGGACAGCCGGTCGCGCAGCTTGAGATAGGTGTAGTTGCCGGCAAACCCCTCGGGCAGCAGTTCCACCGCCGTTACCAGTTCGGCCGGCGCAAGGGTCGTGTCCTTTTCCGGGCTGGCCCCGGGAAGGCGGTGAAACTCGCTGAAGGGGATCACGCGCTCGCCCTCCGGGCCAGTCACATGCACCAGCGCCCCGAGGGCCGCCAGCGCCACGCACATGTCGGAAGGGTGCGTCGCGATGCACCTGTCGCTCGCCCCCAGGATCGCATGTATCCGGTTACGGCCGCCGATGGCCGTGCAGCCTGTGCCGGGGTCGCGTTTGTTGCAGGCCGTACCCCGGTCGTAGAAATAGTAGCACCGCGTGCGTTGCAGCAGGTTACCGCCCGTGGTCGCCATGTTGCGCAACTGCGGCGAGGCGCCGGCAAGGATCGCGCTGGCAAGGAGAGGGTATCGCGCCTGCACCCGGGTGTCGTCGGCGGTCGCGGCGTTGGTGACCAGCGCGCCGATGCGCAAGCCCCCGGCCTCGGTCTCCTCGATCCGGTCAAGCGGCAGGCCGGTGATGTCCACCAGCCGCTGGGGCCGTTCGACCTGCTCTTTCATCAGATCGACAAGGTTCGTGCCCCCCGCGATGAACCGGGCGCGCGGGTGCTCCGTCGCGGCCTCGACCGCCTTGCCCACGTCGCCGGGGCGGGTCAGGGTAAAGGGGATCATCGCGCGTCCCCCGCATCCTCGCCGCCTGCGGCGAGCGTTTCGGCCAGCGCCTCTTCCACGGCAGCGATGATATTCGGATAGGCGCCGCACCGGCAGAGGTTCCCGCTCATGAACTCGCGGATTTCGTCGCGGCTGCGGGCGCGACCCTCGCCCATCAGCGCGAGCGCCGACATGATCTGGCCGGGGGTGCAATAGCCGCATTGAAAAGCGTCGTGGCGGATGAAGGCCCTTTGCAGCCGCGCCAGCGCCGCGCCCTCGGCGCCCTTCGGCCCGGCCTCGATCGTGGTGATCTGCGCGCCGTCCTTCATGGCCGCCAGGATCAGGCAGGAATTCACCCGCATCCCGTCCAGCATGACCGTGCAGGCGCCGCACTGCCCGTGGTCGCAGCCCTTTTTCGTCCCGGTGAGGTTCAGCCGCTCGCGCAGCGCGTCAAGCAGCGTGACCCAGGGCGCCACGTTCAGAACATGGGCGACCCCGTTCACATGCAGCGTGATTTCCTGTTCTGGCGGGGGTGGCAGCGCGTCGCTGCGGTCGGGGTTCTGCTGCAGGTTCACCTGGGTCCCTCCATCGGCCTGAGTACCGTTCCAACCCCCGCCCGCGTTCATTGTTCCTGCACCGCCAGCATGTCGATGGCGGCCAGAACCTCCTCCGGGATCAGGTGATGCGCCATATGACCGATGCCGTCAAAACAGCGGAACTCGGCCTGCGGCAGCACCTCGGCAAGACGGGCGCTGTGCTGGGCGGTGTTCACAAAGGCATCCTGCCGCCCGGCGATGATCACCGTCGGTTGCCGTATCAGCGGATAGCGCGGCGCAAGCCGGGCAGCACCCGCCAGAATACCCGCCATCTCGGCCGAGGCGGCGCCGAGCGCGCGCGGATGGAACAAGAGCCAGGGCGAAAGCCGCCAGGCGTTGCGCGGCACCGGGGCCGGCGCAAAGATCATCCGCGCCATCAGGGGCCATGCCGCCACATGGATCAGCGGCGAGATCGTGTGCCGCAGCAGATCGCCCAGGCCCGGCACTGCGTTCGGTGCCCGCATCAGGATGTCGGATCGGGGGCGGGGATAGAAATACCCGGCCTCAAGCACCAGCCCCCGCACCGTCTGCGGAAAATCGAGCGCGAGGGCGGCCGCGACCATCGCCCCCCAGCTGTGGCCAAGAACGATGGCATTCTCGACGCCGACCTGTTTCAGCGCCCCATGGATCAGATGCGCCTGCGCCTCGGGTCCCCAGCCATGGGCGCGGCGCGGGCGGGTGCTGTAGCCATAGCCGGGACGGTCCACGACGATGACGCGGTAGCGCGCGGCCGCCATCCGGGCGAGCCCGCTGACAAGGAAATCCTCGCCCATCGAGGAATTCCCGTGCAGGAGCACAAGCGTTTCCGGCCCGCTGCCCATCTCGACCAGATGCAGCCGTGCGCCGTCGATATGCACAAAGCGGCCGATGGGGGGATGGGCGGCCTCGGCCTGCGCGACGCGCTTGCGGACGAGGGCGGCCGAACCTGCCCCAAGGGCGGCAAGGGCAATGAGCGGCAAGGCGCGGCGGGCGGCGGATCGGGCGGTTCGATATGTCACGACGGTTCCCCTGGCTGAGCATCCTGCGATGTGCTGGCCACAGAACCGCTGCGCGCGGGCATCGTTCCCGGACGCCCCGTCCTCCAAAAAGGAAACGCCCGCGAAATGATCGCGGGCGCCCTCCGGATTTTGCCGTTGCTGGCTGTGTCAGCCTGCCGCCTTGGCCTGCCGCTTGCGTTCATGCGGGTCAAGGAACCGCTTGCGCAGGCGGATCGACTTGGGCGTCACCTCGACCAGTTCGTCATCGTCGATATAGGCGATGGCCTCTTCCAGGCTGAACCGCACCGGGGTCGTCAGCCGCACCGCCTCATCCGTGCCGGAGGCGCGGATGTTCGTGAGCTTCTTGCCCTTGAGCGGGTTCACCTCAAGGTCATTGTCGCGGGAATGTTCGCCGATGATCATCCCCTCATAGACCTGTTCCTGCGCGCCGATGAAGAGCTTGCCGCGTTCCTCGAGGTTCCAGAGCGCGTAGCCCACCGAAACGCCGTTCTCCATCGAGATCAGGACACCCTGGCGGCGGCCCTGGATCGGCCCCTTGTGCGGCGCCCATTCGTGGAAGACGCGGTTCAGGACGCCGGTGCCGCGCGTGTCGGTCAGGAATTCACCGTGATAGCCGATCAGCCCGCGCGAGGGCACATGGGCGATGATCCGGGTCTTGCCGGCGCCCGCGGGCTTCATCTCGACCAGATCGCCCTTGCGCGCACCGGTCAGTTTCTCGATGACCGCGCCGGAATATTCGTCGTCGACGTCGATGGTGACTTCCTCGATGGGTTCCAGCCGCTGGCCGTCTTCCTCGCGGAACAGAACGCGCGGGCGCGAGATCGACAGCTCGAACCCTTCGCGGCGCATGTTCTCGATCAGCACGCCCATCTGCAATTCACCGCGGCCCGCGACCTCGAAGGCCTCACCGCCGGGGGTGTCGCTGATCTTGATCGCGACGTTGACCTCGGCTTCCTTCATCAGGCGGTCGCGGATGACGCGCGACTGCACCTTGCTGCCATCCTTGCCGGCCAGGGGCGAATCGTTGATGCCGAAGGTGACAGAGATGGTCGGCGGGTCGATCGGCTGCGCCGGCAGCGGCACGTCGATCTCGGGCGCGCAGAGCGTGTCGGCCACGGTCGCCTTGCTCATGCCGGCGATGGTCACGATGTCGCCGGCTTCGGCGGCGTCGATGGGCTGCTGGCTGAGCCCGCGAAAAGCGAGGATCTTGGTCACGCGGAACTGCTCGATCCGCTCGCCGTCACGCGACAGCGCCTTGAGCGTTTCGCCGACCTTGAGCGTGCCGCTCTCGACACGGCCGGTCAGGATGCGACCGATGAACGGGTCGGCGGAAAGCGTCGTGGCCAGCATCCGGAAGGGCTCGGACCGGTGCGCGATCTGCTTCGGTTCCGGAACATGGCGCAGCACCAGATCGTATAGCGCCGAGAGATCCTTGCGCGGGCCGTCCAGTTCCTCATCCGCCCAGCCGGACCGGCCCGAGGCGTAAAGCACCGGAAAATCAAGCTGTTCGTCCGTCGCACCAAGGTTCGCGAAAAGGTCAAAGACCTCGTCCAGCGCGCGGTCGGGTTCGGCATCGGGCTTGTCGACCTTGTTCAGCACCACGATCGGGCGCAGCCCCAGCGCGAGCGCCTTGGAGGTCACGAATTTCGTCTGCGGCATCGGGCCTTCGGCAGCGTCGACCAGCAGCACCACGCCATCGACCATGCTCAGGATGCGTTCGACCTCGCCGCCGAAATCCGCGTGGCCGGGTGTATCGACGATATTGATCCGCTTGCCGCCCCATTCGAGCGAAGTGCATTTCGCAAGGATCGTGATGCCGCGCTCGCGTTCGATATCGTTCGAGTCCATCGCCCGCTCGGCCACGGCCTGGTTGTCGCGAAACGCGCCGGATTGTTTCAGAAGCTCGTCCACCAGCGTCGTCTTGCCGTGGTCAACGTGCGCGATGATCGCGATGTTGCGAAGGTCCATGGTCGTCTGCCCTTGAATGCTGCGCCGCCGCAATAGCCGGGAAAGCCCGGTTTGACCAGAGCCAAGCGCCCTCAGGTCGCGATATAACGGTCGCGCCGGTGGTTGACCGCGATCACGAGGTTGAGGATCGCCGCCCCCAGGAGCGACCAGCCCACCGCCACCGGGTCCAGAACAAAGAGCGCCGCACCAAAGACGAAGACGTCAAAGATCAGCTGCGACCAGCCCGCGCGAAAGCCGGTCTTGTCCTGCAGATAAAGCGCGACGATCCCCACGCCCCCCAAGCTCGCCCCATGACGAAAAAGCGCGAGCAACCCCGCCCCCGTCACAAGACCAAAGAGCACCGCCGCTGCCGCCGGATGCAGCCGGTCGAACCCGACATACTGCGGCAGCACCGCGCTGAGCGCCGAGAGCCCCGCGACGGCCGCGAAGGTGCGCAGCGTGAACCGCATCCCCATCCGGCGCAGCGCCAGCGCGTAAAAGGGCAGGTTGATCGCGAAGAACACCCAGCCGAACGAAAGGCCCGTGGCATAGGCGATCAGCACCGCGAGCCCCGCGGTCTGCCCGGTCACGAACCCAGCCGATGTCAGGATCACCAGCCCGAAGGCGCACATGGCCACGCCGAAAAGGATGCCCTGGGCATCGTCCAGAACGGTATGGCGGGCAGGGGGAGCCGGTGACTGCGTCTGTGTCTGGGGTTCGGTCATGGGCGACAGATGCCGCAGCCGCCCGGTTGCGTCCAGCGAAATTTATGTAAGGGAAAGGGCCGGCAGCGCCGGCCCCACCAATCCCGATTGAAAAAGGGCCGGCGCTGCCGGCCCCCTGTGGTCTGTGCCTGTTTCTCAGCCCTTCAGGGCCTTGTTCAGGTATTCGTCCACCTTTTCCAGATAGCCCATGGTGGTGAGCCATTTCTGGTCCGGCCCGACCAGAAGCGCGAGGTCCTTGGTCATGAAGCCGTCCTCCACCGTCTGCACGGTCACACGCTCCAGCGTCTCGGCGAAGTTCAGGAGCGCCGGGTTGTTGTCGAGCTTGGCGCGGTGCTTCAGGCCACCGGTCCAGGCGTAGATCGACGCGATGGAGTTGGTCGAGGTTTCCTTGCCCTGCTGATGCTGGCGGTAGTGGCGGGTGACGGTGCCATGCGCCGCCTCGGCCTCGACCGTCTTGCCATCGGGCGTCATCAGGACCGAGGTCATCAGGCCGAGCGAGCCGAAGCCCTGCGCCACAGTGTCGGACTGCACGTCGCCGTCGTAGTTCTTGCAGGCCCAGACATAGCCGCCCGACCACTTCATCGCGGCCGCCACCATGTCGTCGATCAGGCGGTGCTCATAGGTGATGCCGGCGGCCTTGAACTTCTCTTCGAACTCTTCCTCATAGACCTTCTGGAACAGGTCCTTGAAGCGGCCGTCATAGGCCTTGAGGATGGTGTTCTTGGTCGAGAGATAGACCGGCCAGCCAAGGCTGAGGCCATAGTTCATCGAGGCACGCGCGAAGTCGATGATCGAGTCGTCGAGGTTGTACATCGCCATGGTCACGCCGGCGCCGGGGGCCTGGAAGACCTCGCGCTCGATCGTCTCGCCATCCTCGCCGACGAACTTGATCGTCAGCTTGCCCTTGCCCGGAAAGCGGAAATCGGTTGCGCGATACTGGTCGCCAAAGGCGTGACGGCCGACGACGATCGGCTTGGTCCAGCCGGGAACGAGACGCGGCACGTTCTTGCAGATGATCGGCTGGCGGAAGATCACGCCGCCAAGGATGTTGCGGATCGTCCCGTTGGGCGAACGCCACATCTGCTTGAGCCCGAATTCCTCGACCCGCGCTTCATCGGGGGTGATGGTCGCGCATTTCACGCCGACGCCGTATTGCTTGATGGCATTGGCGGCGTCGATGGTGATCTGGTCGTCGGTGCGGTCGCGTTCCTCGATGCCAAGATCATAGTATTTCAGGTCGACGTCGAGATAGGGCAGGATCAGCTTTTGCTTGATGAAGTCCCAGATGATCCGGGTCATTTCATCGCCGTCAAGCTCGACGACGGGGTTTTCCACCTTGATCTTGGTCATGTGCCTCTCCGTTTGGGGGTGACTCGGGGCTTTCCTAGCGGAATTCCGGCTTTGGGGGAAGGCGTGTATGCCGTTGTATACGAAAAGCTCAGCCGATGCTGCGCCCGATCAGCCCCAGCCAGTTGTCCCAAGCGATGCGGCGGATCAGCGGTTCATCGAAACCCGCCTTGCGCATCGCCTCGAACAGCACGGGAAGCCCCGCCGCCGAGCCGATATCCTGCGGAACCTCTGCCCCGTCGAAATCCGAGCCGAGCGCCACGCCATCCTCGCCCAGCCGATCGACCAGATGGGCCAGGTGGCGCACCATGATGTCGAGCCCGGTCGCGGCATCCTTGCGCCCGTCCTCGCGCAGGAAGCTGACGGCGAAGTTGAGGCCCACGACCCCGCCGCTGTCGCGGATCGCGTCGAGTTGCCGGTCGGTCAGGTTGCGGGTCGTGGGGCAGATCGCATGGACGTTGCTGTGGGTCGCGACCAGCGGGCGCTGGCTGATCCGCGCAACATCCCAGAACCCCGCCTCGTTCAGGTGGCTCAGATCGATCAGAATGCCCAGCCGGTCACATTCCCGCACCAGCCGCTTGCCTGCGTCGGTCAGGCCGGGGCCGGTATCGGGGCTGTGGCCGAAGCGGAAGGGCACGCCATGACCAAAGATCGTGTCGCGCGACCAGACCGGACCCAGCGACCGCAGCCCCGCCGCGTGAAAGAGGTGGAGTTCATCGAGCCCCTCGCCGATGGCCTCGCATCCTTCCAGATGCATGATCGCGGCGATGGCGCCCGCGTTGCGCGCCGTCTCGATCTCGGCTGCCGTCAGGCAGATGCGGATCGCGTCGGGTCGGGCGCGGGCCATGCGGGTCAGGATGCCCATCATCTGGGTGGCGATGCGGCAGGCCCGGTCATGTGCCAGGGGCGGAATGACGGGGACATCCGCTCCCTGCGGGTCGGGCATCGTCTCGGGGTTCGGGACCCAAGTCGCAAAGAACCCGCCGGCGAGCCCGCCCTGCCGGGCGCGGGGCAGGTCGATATGCCCCTCGCGCCCGTTGAAAAAGGCGGTGCCGTCATGGTCGCCACTCCGCCACAGGTGCAGCAGCAGGTCGTTATGGCCATCAAAGACAGGCAGGGGGGTCATCGCGCGATCCTCGGGTCAGGGTCAGGAAAGAGGGGGAGGCAGGAAAAAGGGGCCCCGAAGGGCCCCCGTCGCTCAGATGTCGAACCGGACGCCCTGCGCCAGGGGCAGTTGCGCGGAATAGTTCACCGTGTTCGTCTGCCGGCGCATATAGCCCTTCCACGCGTCCGAGCCGCTCTCGCGCCCGCCCCCGGTTTCCTTCTCGCCGCCAAAGGCCCCGCCGATCTCGGCGCCCGAGGGGCCGATATTGACGTTCGCGATCCCGCAATCGGAGCCGACCGCCGACAGAAAGGTCTCGGCCTCGCGCAGGTTCAGGGTAAAGATGCACGAAGACAGGCCCTGCGGCACGTCGTTCTGCATCGCGATGGCCTCGGTCAGGTCCTCATAGCCCATGACGTAAAGGATGGGGGCAAAGGTCTCCTCGCGCACCGTGTCGGTCTGGCCCGGCATCTCGACGATGGCGGGGGTGACATAGGCGCCGCCCGTGACACCCGGCGCGGTCTCGCCGCCATGGACGGTGCCGCCTTCGGCGCGCGCGCGGTCCAGCATCGCCTGCATCCGGTCGCGCGCGGGCCCGTCAACCAGCGGCCCGATCAGCGTGCCGGGCTGGCGGGGGTCGCCGATGGGCAGGCTGCCATAGGCCTTGACCAGCCGGGCCACCAGATCCTTCCGGATGCTTTCATGCACGATCAGCCGCCGCAGCGAGGTGCAGCGCTGCCCGCAGGTGCCCACCGCCGAAAAGACGATGGCGCGCACCGCCATGTCGAGATCGGCCGAGGGCGCGACGATCATCGCGTTATTGCCGCCCAGTTCGAGGATCGAGCGGCCGAAGCGCTCCGCAACCTTCGGTCCGACGATGCGCCCCATCCGGGTCGAGCCGGTGGCCGAGATGATCGGCACGTCGCGCGACGTCACCAGCGCCTCGCCCAGTGCCGGGCCGCCGATGATCACCTGAACCAGCCCCTTCGGCGCGTCGCCGAACCGGTCCAGCGCGCGCTGCATGATCTTCATCGTGGCAAGCGCGGTCAGGGGCGTCTTTTCCGACGGTTTCCAGATCACCGGATTGCCGCAGACCAGTGCCAGCGCCGCGTTCCAGGACCAGACCGCGACCGGGAAGTTGAAGGCCGAGATCACGCCGCAGGGCCCCATCGGGTGCCAGGTCTCCATCATCCGGTGGCCGGGACGCTCGGAGGCGATGGTCAGCCCGTAAAGCTGCCGCGAAAGGCCCACGGCAAAATCGCAGATGTCGATCATCTCCTGCACCTCGCCCAGCCCTTCCGAGGTGATCTTGCCCGCCTCAAGGGTCACGAGCGCGCCGAGCGCGTCCTTGGCGGCGCGCAGTTCCTCACCGAGCAGGCGCACGAGCTCTCCGCGGCGGGGCGCCGGAACCTCGCGCCACTGGCGAAAGGCCGCCTGCGCATCGGCGATGATGCCCGCCATGTCGCCCGGAGCGGTTTCCGCCAGCCGCGCGACCTCGGCACCGTCGATGGGTGAGGTGACGACAAGCGACCCGCCGGTCAGTTCGGCCTCGGCAAAGCCGCAGGCGGCAAGCGTTTCCTGATGGGACATCCACGTATCTCCTGTCGGTGTTCTATCGTTGCCAAAGGTTTCGCGCGCCCCGCGGCAAGAGTCCAGCACCCCGCTGGGGCTGCGCGATGCAGAAGCTGCTGTCAAACGGCGGAGAATGTCCCTAATTATGCGTCAGTTCATGCAGGATATGCATATGCCCGTCACACCCCGCCGTTTCCTGCCCTCGATCAGCCTGTTGCAGGCCTTCGAGGCCGTTTGCCGCACCGGTTCGACCGCGGCTGCCGCGCGCGAACTGGCGCTGTCGCAGGGCACCGTCAGCCGGCTGGTCCAGAACCTCGAAGGGCAACTGGGCGCGCAGCTTTTCCGGCGCGAAAGGCGGCGCCTGATCCCGACCGAGGCGGCGCAGGTCTATGCGCGCGACGTGCGCAAGGCGCTGGACCTGATCGCGCGGTCGTCGCTGGGGGTGCGGTCCAATCCGGGGGGTGGGGTGCTGTCGCTGGCGATCCTGCCGACCTTCGGGACGCGCTGGCTTGCGCCGCGTCTGCCGGATTTCCTGTCGGCCCATCCGGGGATAACGATCAACCTTGCAACCCGGCTGCGCCCGTTCGATTTCGCGCGCGAGGGGTTCGATGCCGCGATCCATTTCGGCGCTGCCGACTGGCCGGGCGCCGCCATGACGCGGCTCTTTGATGAGCGGCTGATCGCCACCTGTTCGCCGGATTTCCTGCGCCGCAACCCCGTCACCAGCCCCGCCGATCTGGTGCGGCTGCCGCTTTTGCAGCTTGAAACCCGGCCCGATGCCTGGGCGCAGTGGCTGCGCCAGCACGGGGTAGAGGGCGCGGCCCCGGGGCGCGGAATGATGTTCGACCAGTTCGCCACGATGACACAGGCCGCGATTGCCGGGGCGGGGTTGGCGCTGTTGCCGGAATTCCTCGCGGTCGGCGAGATCGGGGAAGGGCGGCTGGTGCGGGCCTGCGGCGGTGCGGCAACGGGGGTGGGCAGCTACTGGCTCGTCTGGCCCGAGGCGGCCGAGGGGAACCCGCCCCTCCGGCCCTTCCGCGACTGGCTGGTGGGCGTCACCGCGCCGCTGCGCGCGGACTGATCGCCGACCGGCGCGATGAAAAAGGCCCGCCGGGGGGCGGGCCTTTGGTCAGCGGGTGCCTTCGGTCAGGCGCCGCTTCACATAGCTGGTGACGCTGCCGATCATCGTGTCCATATGCGGGTCCTGAAAGAAGTGATCCGCGCCCTCGATCTGTTCATGGGTGATCGTGATACCCTTTTGTTCATGCAGCTTGCTGACCAGATTGATCGTGTCGCGCGGCGGGGCGACGCGGTCGGCGGTGCCGTTGATCACAAGCCCCGAAGAGGGGCAGGGGGCAAGGAAGCTGAAGTCATACATGTTCGCGGGCGGCGAGACCGAGACGAAGCCCGTGATCTCTGGCCGGCGCATCAGAAGCTGCATGCCGATCCAGGCGCCAAAGCTGAACCCCGCCACCCAGCAATGCTTGGCGTTCTGGTTCATCGACTGCAGGTAATCGAGCGCCGAGGCGGCATCCGACAATTCGCCGATGCCCTGATCGTATTCGCCCTGGCTGCGCCCCACACCCCGGAAGTTGAACCGCAGGACGGTGAACCCCATGTTGTAGAAGGCATAATGCAGGTTGTAGACGACCTTGTTGTTCATCGTTCCGCCATATTGCGGATGCGGATGCAGGACGATGGCTATCGGGGCGTCACGATCTTTCTGGGGGTGGTAGCGGCCTTCCAGGCGCCCTTCCGGGCCAGGAAAAATCACCTCGGGCATCTTGCCGTCTTTCCTTTCTGCGCCGGGCGTCTGGCGGCCCGGGCCGACCGACCGGGGCCGCCAAAATCCTTGACCTGTGCCGCCGGGCAATCTAGAACAATTCTAAAAAGCCGGACGGGCCGGCCTGACCGGGAAGGACTTAAGCAGCCTGACCCGCAAGGTCAATTGATTTGGTGAGGAGGCCTTATGAAACTGTCGACGAAGGGCCGTTATGCAATGGTCGCGCTCGCGGATCTGGCGAGCGCCAAGGATGAGATCCTGTCGCTTGCCGAAATCTCGCGCCGGCAGGACATCTCTTTGCCCTATCTGGAACAGCTTTTCGTCAAGCTGCGGCGCGCGGGGCTGGTGGAATCGGTGCGGGGACCCGGCGGCGGCTATCGGCTGGCGCGGTCCCCCGACGCGATCCGCGTGAGCGAGATCATGGAGGCCGTGGATGAAACCGTCAGCGCCATGCATACGGGCGCGGGCGCGTCCGGCGGGCTGTCGGGGACGCGCGCCCAGTCGATGACGAATCGCCTGTGGGAAAGCCTCTCGGCCCATGTCTATGTGTTCCTCCACCAGACGCGCCTGTCGGATGTGGTGAAGAACGGGCTGACCCCGTGCCCGGCGGTGCCGAACCTCTTTCAGGTGGTGGATGAGGGATGAGGCCGCGCGCCTATCTTGACTGGAACGCGACGGCGCCGCTTCTGCCCGAGGCGCGGGCGGCGATGATCGCTGCGATGGACGCGGTCGGAAACCCGTCCTCGGTTCATGCCGAGGGGCGGGCGGCCAAGGCCATCGTCGAACGCGCGCGGGCGCAGGTCGCGGCGGCCCTGGGTGCGGACGGCGCGGATATCGTCTTTACCTCCGGCGCGACCGAGGCCGCGGCGTTGGCACTTGCCGGACGGGGCTTTTCGGGCGCGGCGATCGAACATGACGCCGTTGCGGCCTGGATCGACCCGACCCTTGCCACCAGTCGCAGCGGTCGGGTGACGGTGGATGACTCGGCGGCGGCGACGCTTCAGCTTGCGAATTCCGAAACGGGGGTCGTGCAGGACCTGCCCGCGGGGCTTGCCGTGTCGGACCTGACCCAGGCCTTCGGCAAGATCCCCTTTGCCTTCAACTGGCTGGGCTGTGACATGGGCCTTGTGTCCGCGCACAAGCTGGGCGGGCCCAAGGGGATCGGCGCGCTGGTGCTGCGGCGCGGCCTGGACATCGCGGCGCAACTGCGGGGCGGCGGGCAGGAAATGGGCCGCCGCGCCGGAACGGAAAACATCATCGGTATCGCGGGTTTCGGCGCCGCGGCCGAGGCGGCATCCCGCCGTCTGGCCAATGGCGAATGGGATCGGGTTGACGAACTTAGAAATATTCTAGAAAGGGCTCTGGAAGCCGGGGCGACGGGAACTATTTTTGTAGGGAATGACACGCGGCGCCTGCCCAACACATCCTGCATCGTGACGCCCGGCTGGAAGGGCGAAACCCAGGTGATGCAGATGGATCTGGCAGGGTTTGCCATTTCTGCGGGCTCGGCCTGTTCCAGCGGCAAGGTCCGCGCAAGCCGGGTGTTGCAGGCCATGGGGTTCGATGAGGGCGCGGCGGCTTCGGCCATCCGCGTCTCGCTCGGGCCCGGGGTCACGGAAGACGAGGTGTTGCGCTTTGCTGAGGCGTGGCTGGCCCAGTACCGGAAATTCCGGTCGCGGGCCGCATAGGAAGACGCGCGGTGGGGACCGCGCTTAACGGATGGGAACGGATATGGCAGCTTTGGATGCGGAAATCCGCGAGGGCGTGGACCGGGAAACGGTCGAGGCCGTTCAGGCGATGGCCGGCAAATACAAGCACGGCTGGGAAACCGAGATCGAGATGGAGTTCGCGCCCAAGGGCCTGAACGAGGATATCGTCCGGCTCATCTCGCAGAAGAACGACGAACCGGAATGGATGCTGGAATGGCGGCTGGCCGCCTATCGCCGCTGGGTGCAGATGGAAGAGCCGCGGTGGGCGATGCTTAACTATCCCGAGATCGACTATCAGGAACAGTATTACTACGCCAAGCCGAAGAGCATGGCCCAGAAGCCCAAGTCGCTGGACGAGGTCGACCCGAAACTGCTGGCGACCTATGAAAAGCTGGGCATCCCGCTGAAGGAACAGATGATCCTTGCAGGCGTGGAAGGCGCGGAAAACGCTCCCGCCGAAGGCCGCAAGGTCGCGGTGGACGCGGTGTTCGACTCTGTCTCGCTGGGCACGACCTTCAAGGACGAGCTGGCCAAGGCCGGCGTGATCTTCTGCTCGATCTCGGAAGCGATCCGCGAACATCCCGAGCTGGTGAAAAAGTATCTCGGCTCGGTCGTGCCGCAGTCCGACAACTTTTTCGCGACGCTGAACTCGGCGGTCTTTTCGGACGGCTCGTTCGTCTATGTCCCCGAGGGTACACGCTGCCCGATGGAGCTTTCGACCTATTTCCGGATCAACGCGGAAAACACCGGTCAGTTCGAGCGCACGCTGATCGTCGCCGACAAGGGCGCCTATGTCAGCTACCTCGAGGGCTGCACGGCACCCCAGCGCGATACGAACCAGCTTCATGCGGCGGTGGTCGAAATCGTGGTGCTGGACGACGCCGAGGTGAAATATTCCACCGTGCAGAACTGGTATCCCGGCGATGAAGAGGGCAAGGGCGGCATCTACAACTTCGTCACCAAGCGCGCCGATTGTCGCGGCGACCGCTCCAAGGTGATGTGGACGCAGGTGGAAACCGGCAGCGCGATCACCTGGAAATACCCGTCCTGCATCCTGCGCGGCGATGACAGCCAGGGCGAGTTCTATTCCATCGCCATCGCCAACAACATGCAGCAGGCCGATACCGGCACCAAGATGATCCACCTGGGCAAGAACACCCGCAGCCGGATCGTGTCCAAGGGGATCAGTGCTGGCCGCGCGCAGAACACCTATCGCGGGCAGGTGTCGATGCACCCGCGCGCCAAGAACAGCCGCAACTATACCCAATGCGACAGCCTGCTGATCGGCGATCAGTGCGGGGCGCATACCGTTCCCTATATCGAGGTGCGCAACAATTCGAGCCGGGTCGAGCATGAGGCGACCACCTCCAAGGTGGATGACGATCAGCTGTTCTACTGTCGCTCGCGCGGGATGGATGAGGAAGAGGCCGTCGCGCTGGTCGTGAACGGGTTCTGCAAGGAAGTGCTTCAGGCGCTGCCGATGGAATTTGCCATGGAGGCGCAAAGCCTCGTTGCGATCAGCCTTGAAGGCTCGGTCGGCTGACGGATACGCGGAGATTAAAGAATGTTGGAAATCAATAACCTGCACGTGAAACTTGAGGAAGAGGACAAGCAGATCCTCAAGGGCGTCGATCTGACGGTCGAGGCTGGCAAGGTCCACGCGATCATGGGCCCGAACGGGTCCGGGAAATCGACGCTGTCCTATGTCCTGTCGGGTCGCGACGGCTATGAGGTCACCGAAGGCTCGGCCACGCTGGACGGCGAGGAACTGCTGGAGATGGAGCCGGAAGAGCGTGCGGCGGCCGGTCTTTTCCTCGCGTTCCAGTATCCGGTGGAAATTCCCGGCGTCGGTAACATGACCTTCCTGCGCACCGCGGTGAACGCGCAGCGCAAGGCGCGGGGCGAGGCCGAGATGAGCGCGGCAGAGTTCCTCAAGGTCGTGCGCGAAAAGGCGAAGGCGCTGAAGATCGACGCCGACATGCTGAAGCGTCCCGTGAATACCGGCTTTTCGGGCGGCGAGAAAAAGCGCAACGAGATCCTGCAGATGGCGATGCTCGAACCCAAGATGTGCATCCTCGACGAGACGGATTCCGGCCTCGACGTGGACGCGATGAAGCTGGTGTCCGATGGCGTGAACGCGCTGCGCGACGCGGGTCGGGCGTTTCTGGTCATCACCCATTACCAGCGGCTGCTGGACCATATCACGCCCGATGTCGTGCATATCATGGCCGATGGCCGTATCGTGAAGACCGGCGGCCCCGAGCTTGCGCTGGAGGTGGAGCGTAACGGCTATGCCGATCTCCTGTCGGAGGCAGTCTGATGGCGCAGGCGCAGGCGAAAGAGGATGTGCTGGGCGCGCGGATCGCGCCCCTCGCGCTGCCTGACGGGCTGCGGGCCCCGCGCGAAACGGCGCTGGCCTGGCTTGGTGAAATCGGGCTGCCGGGGCGGCGTGACGAATACTGGCGCTACACCGACCCCGCGCGGCTGAACGCGGTTCAACCGGCGGCCAGCATCATGGAACCGGAGGAGCAGCTTTTCGACGGGCTGGACCGGGTGAAGCTCGTCTTCGTGGACGGTGTGTTCGACGCTGCCGCCTCGGATGATCCGGCGCTTGCAGGGGTCGAGATTTCGCGCCTTGCGGAACCGGCCGACATCCACTGGGCGGCCGAGTTCTACGGCACGCTCGAGGCACTGGGTCAGGCGCCCGTGCGCCGGCCCTTCGGGGCGCTGAACACGGCCTTTGCGACGGATGGCGTGCTGATCCGCGTCACGGGCGCTGCCGCAAAGCCGGTCGCGCTGATTTATCGACGTTCGTCAGAGGCTTCGGACGTGATCCTGCATCACTGTGTGAAGGTCGAGGCGGGCGCCGCGCTGACACTGCTGGAATCCGGGGTGGCGGGCGCGCGCTACAACACCGCGCTTGAGGTCGATGTGGCGGATGGCGGCGCCTTTAACCACATCCGCATCCAGGGGCGCGAGGACAGCCGCATCGCGAACACCCATGTCTTTGCCCGCGTCGGCGCGGAAAGCGCGTTCAAGTCCTTCACCCTGACGGCGAACGGCGTCATGACCCGCAACGAGGCGGTGATCGAACTGGCCGGTGAGGGCGGGATCGCCCATATCGCAGGCGCGGCGGTGGGCAACGCGACCTTCCACCATGACGACACGGTCTTCATCACCCATGGCGCCCCCGGCTGCGAAAGCCGGCAGGTGTTCAAGAAGGTGCTGCGCAACGGCGCGGTCGGCGTCTTTCAGGGCAAGATCCTGGTGCGTCAGGTCGCGCAAAAGACCGACGGCTATCAGATCAGCCAGTCGCTCCTGCTGGACGAAGACAGCCAGTTCCTCGCCAAGCCCGAGCTTGAGATCTATGCCGATGACGTGAAATGCAGCCACGGCTCCACCTCGGGCGCGATCGACGAAGAGGGGCTGTTCTACCTCCGCTCGCGCGGGTTGCCGGAATCGGAGGCCCGGGTGCTTCTCGTGCTCGCCTTCCTGGCCGAGGCCCTGCAGGAGATCGAGGACGAGGGCATCGCCGAGATGGTGCGTGCCCGGCTCGAGGACTGGTTGCTCGAACGGAAGGGCTGAGGTGTCGCTGACCGCCGAGATCCTGCGCAGCTATCGCAGCCCCCGACTCGTGCTGCGCAACCAGCTCGTCACCGGCGCGAATGAGGCGCGGGCGCTCGCCTTCCTCATGATCGCCTGCGGGCTCTTCTTCGTGGCGCAATGGCCACCGCTGGCGCGGGCGGCGCATCTCGATCCCGGGGTGCCGCTCGATGCGCGGCTGGGGGGCGCGCTGATGGCGATGCTGTTCATCCTGCCGCTGGTCGCCTATGCGGTCGCCGGGATTGCCCATCTGGTCGCGCGTGTGGCCGGGGGGCGGGGCAGCTTTTTCACGGCGCGGCTGGCGCTCTTCTGGTCGATGCTCGCGATCAGCCCGTTGATGCTGCTGCAGGGCCTTCTGGCGGGGTTCGTCGGCGGGCCGGTCGCCATGATGTCGGGACTTCTGGTTCTGCTGGCCTTTCTCGTGATATGGGCCGCCACGATGGCCGAGGCAGAGTCGCAGGGAGACTGAGATGGAACTGAGCCTTTCCGGGGTGATCGGTCTTTTGCGCGCGACGCTGGCCGATCCGCAGACGACCGCGCGGCAACTGATCGCGATGCCACTGCCGATGGCCGCGCGCTGGCAGGCACTGATCCTCGTCGTGGTGCTGAGTGTTCTGCTCCTGCAACTCGCGCTCTTCATCGCGGGCGGTGTCGCGGCGGCGGGAGAGGGGATGGTCCAGTCCGCGCTGCTGCAGGGCGGTGTTCTGGTGGTCACGGTCTTTGCGATCCACCGGATCGGGCGCGCCTTTGGCGGCACGGGCGACCTGGGCGGCGCGCTGATCCTGATGGCTTGGCTGCAATTCGTGACGCTCTGCTTTCAGGCGGTGCAGATCGTGACGCTTCTTCTGGTGCCGCCCATGGCCTCGATCGTCGCGATCGTCAGCGTGGCGGTCTTTCTGTGGCTTCTCGTGACCTTCGTTCAGGTGCTGCACGGGTTCCGGTCGCGGCTGATGGTGATGTTCGGCCTTGTCGGCAGCTTTTTCGCGCTGGCCTTCGCCCTTTCCTTCATTCTGGTGCTGCTGGGCATCCCCATCCCGGGTGGTTTCGATGACCTATGACATAGAGAAGATCCGCCGCGACTTTCCGATCCTTTCGCGGCAGGTGAACGGGCGTCCGCTCGTCTATCTCGACAACGGCGCCTCGGCGCAGAAGCCGCAGGCGGTGATCGACGCCATGACCCGCGGCTATGCCGATGAATACGCCAATGTCCATCGCGGCCTCCACTATCTTTCGAACCTCTCGACCGAACGGTATGAGGCCGTGCGCCCCAGGCTGCAGCGGTTCCTGAACGCCGCCCATGAGGATGAGATCATCTTCAACACCGGCACGACCATGGGGATCAACATGGTCTCTTACGCCTGGGCAGCGCCGCGTCTGGAACCGGGCGACGAAATCGTCCTGACGGTGATGGAGCATCACGCGAACATCGTCCCCTGGCATTTTCTGCGCGAACGTCAGGGTGTCGTGCTGAAATGGGTCGAGATCGGCGCCGATGGCAGCCTCGATCCGCAGGCGGTGCTGGACGCCATCGGTCCGCGCACGCGGCTGGTCGCGGTCACGCATATGTCGAATGTGCTGGGTACGCTGGTCGATGTGGCGGCGATCTGCGCGGGCGCCCGGGCGCGGGGCGTACCGGTTCTGGTGGACGGCTCGCAGGCCGCCGTGCATATGCCGGTCGATGTGCAGGCGATCGGCTGCGATTTCTACGCGATCACCGGGCACAAGCTCTATGGGCCCTCGGGCTCGGGCGCGATCTATGTCCGGCGCGACCGTCTGGCGGAAATGCGCCCCTTCCTTGGCGGCGGCGACATGATCCGCGAGGTGCATCGCGACCGCGTCATCTATAACGAGGCGCCCCACAAGTTCGAGGCCGGAACCCCCGGCATCGTCGCCCAGATCGGCCTTGGTGCCGCCATCGACTACATGATGGATCTGGGGATGGAGAACATCGCCGCGCATGAGGCCGGACTGCGCGACTATGCGATGGAGCGGTTCGCGGGGCTGAACTGGCTGAACCTTCAGGGCACGGCACCGGGCAAGGGGGCGATCTTTTCCTTCACCCTGCAGGGCGCGGCCCATGCCCATGACATCTCGACCGTGCTCGACAAGAAGGGCGTGGCGGTGCGGGCGGGCCATCACTGCGCCGGCCCGCTGATGGAGCATCTCGGCCTCAGCGCGACCTGCCGCGCCTCCTTCGGGCTCTACAACACCCGGGCCGAGGTCGACGCGCTGGTCGAGGCGCTCGAATTCTGCCACGAGCTTTTCGCCTGACCGACGGGCAGAGGGGGGACGTGAATTGCCGGTTGCAGCCCCCCGCGCCCCCCGCTATAGAAAGCGCATCCGCACCCGTAGCTCAGCTGGATAGAGTGCTGCCCTCCGAAGGCAGAGGTCACAGGTTCGAATCCTGTCGGGTGCGCCATTTCCTGTCAAAGATCAATCGGCCTTCAGGTTTGACAGAACCATTCCACCGGCGATCAGGATGATGGCAAAGCCGGCGATACTCCCTACGTAGCTGCCCGTCGCATCATGTGCATAGCCCGCCAGAATGGGGGCGAGCATCGAGCCGGGCACCTGGATCATCATCAGCTTGCCCTGCACGGCCCCAAAACCGGACTGGCCGAAAAGTTCGGCGCAAAGCACCAGAACCAGCACGATCGGCGCCCCTGCGGCTATGCCCAACGCCGCGGTGACAACCAGCATCGTGGCAAAGCCGGGCGCCACGGCAAAGCTTCCTATGGCCAGACCTTCCAGCACGAGCAGGACCGACAGGACAAGCGGAAGCCTGGCAGCCGGAATGCGGTCTGCCAAAAAGCCTGCCAGCAGGCGCACAGGCACGGTGAGCAGAACCATTCCGCCAAAGATGCCGGCCGCCATTCCGGGGCCAAGCCCATGGTCGGTCATCAGCGCCACAAGATGCACCGACAATCCCGACGTCACGGATGCCTGCGCCGAAAGCGCCGCGGCAATCAGCCAGAAGGCCGGCCGCCGCAGCACGGAACGCGCGTCGGGTTCGTCTTGCGCGGGTTGCACCGGCCCGGGTAAGGCGCGGTCCCGCTGAGGGGACGGAAAGAAGATGAGCGGGACCGGGATCAGCAAAAACATCAGTCCGCCCCAGATCGCGCAGGTCTGACGCCAGCCGAACTGCTCGATCATCGCCGCAACGACCGGAACGATCAGCGTGGCCAGGATTGCCGAAATCGAAAAGCGCACGGCAAGGCCCATGCCGCGTTTTTCCGGCATGCTTGCCACCACAAGCTTGTCCAGCGCGACGGTGAAACCTGCTGCAACCCCAAGCGAGAAAATCAGGGACCAGGCGATATAGAGTTCAAGTTCGTTCCGGACAAACGCCAGACCAATGAGCCCGACAGCCGCCGTTCCCATGCCCGCGACCACGATGCCGCGCGGTCCCTTCCGGTCCGTGATCTGCCCGACCAGCGGCGATACGAGCCCCGAGACGAGGCGCCCCAGTCCGATTGCGACAGATATCGCGCCCCGTCCCGTATCGAGATCGGCGGAGATGGGTTTGAGCAGGGCTGACACCGCAAAGGCGGCAAAGCCATGCCCAAATCCTGTCAGGACGCCAGTCGTGGTTACCAGTCCCCAGCGTGCCCGTCGGGTGCCGCTCACAGGTTCGGCAGCCAGAGAACCAGAACGGGAAAGCTGATCAGCAAGGCGACATGAATCAGATCCGCACTGACAAAGGGCAGGGTGCCCTTGAACATCTTGGTCAGGGGCACGTCCTTGGCCACCCCGGACAAGATGAAGACATTCATCCCGACCGGCGGCGTGATCAGCGCGATCTCGGTCATGCGCACCACCAGGACGCCAAAGAGGATGGCGTCGAACCCGAGCGACGTGATCAGCGGGAAGAACAGCGGCACCGTCAGGGTCATCATCGCAGAGGCGTCAAGCACCATGCCGAGGATGAAATAGACCGCGAGAACCATCAGCAGGACCGCGAGGGGCGGAAACTGCCCTTCGGTGACGAAGCCCACGATATGATGGGGGATCGTGCTGGCGGTGATGAAGCTGTTGAAGACCATGGCCCCGAAAAGGATGCCAAAGATCATGCCCGTGGTCTTGAGCGTGGCATAGATCGCCTGCCGGGCGCTTGCGAGCGTCAACCGGCGGCGCGCGACCGAAATGACGATGGCACCCAGCGCGCCTATGGCTCCGGCCTCCGTCGGTGTGAACCAGCCCAGCACGATGCCGCCCATCACGAGCGTGAAGAGCGCGATGACCTCGCCGGTCTTGGAAAAGCTGCGCATCTTGTCGCGGAACGTATATCTGGGACCGCGCGGGCCGGCATCGGGGTCGATGCGGCACCAGATCGCGATGGCCGCCACATACATGATGGCAAGCGTGATGCCCGGGATGATCCCGGCGGCGAACATCTTGCCGATCGAGGTCTCGGTAAGGATGCCGTAGATGATAAACATGCCGCTGGGCGGAATAAGCGCACCGAACCCGCCGCCGGCGACGATGCTTCCCGAGGCGAGGGACAGGTTGTAATTGTGCTTGCGCATCTCCGGCAGCGCAACGAGGCCCATCGTGGCCGTGGTGGCAAGGCTCGACGCATTGACGGATGCAAATCCGGCCGAGGCCCCGACCGTCGCCATGGCAAGGCCGCCGCGGCGGCGCCCCATCCACTTGGCAAAGAAATCGTACATGTCCTTGCCGATGCCCGCGGCGAAAAGCAGATGCGCCATGAACAGGAAAAGCGGGATCGTACCGATTGCGTGGTTGGTGGCCAGGTTGAAGGTGGTCACCCCGATGCGCACGATCGCCGCGTCAAAGCTGACCAGCATCGTGAAGCCCGCGAACCCGATCAGGCCCATCGCGAACCCGAGCGGCATTCCCATGCCGATGAGCGTGAATACGACAGCAAGACCGGCAAAGCCGATGGCGACGGAACTCATGGTTTCGGATCCTGAAAATGTGCGGCCTCGCCGATCTCCTTGCCCCGCAAGAGCTTGAAGCCCTGCCAGAGCAGGACGACGACAAGCAGCACGATCGCAGCCGCCATCGACCAGCGGAACGGCGCCACCGGCACGTTGATGATCGGCGACAGCTCGTTCTGGGCGCCCCGGCGGATCGCCTCGCGGATGGTGGCCCAGGCCACGGCGACCCAGAACAGGGAGCCGAGGATCAGCATGACGCCGTGAATGGCATTCCGCAGCCGGTCATTACGGATCAGGTCGACGAACAACGTCGCCCTTGTATGTTCGTTCTGCATGGCAGCATAGGCGAGCGACAGGCTGACGGCCGGGATCAGGATCAGCTCCGACAGGGAATAGGTGCCGGGGAACGCGATATGAAGCGCGCGAAACACGACGGTCACAACCGTGAGCGCCATCAGCGCCAGAATTGCCCCGACACCTACAATCCCCACCAATGTCGTTACACGTCGCAAAATCGTGTCGATGGTTTCCATGGCTCTTCCTCGGGCGGATCGACCGCCGGTCCGTCACCGGTGCGGGCGGACGGCCGGACCGCCACCCGTCACGTCGACAAGGGGTATCAGTTGGCGTGTTCCGCCCGGACTTTCTCAAGGATCTCGGTCCCCGGCAGGCCCGCGGCATCGAGCCGCTCGGCGGTCTGGCGCGCCGCGGGTTCGAATGCGCTCGAATATTCGGCGATCACGTCCTCGTCCACGGTGTTGAACTGGACACCCTGCGCCTCGCCATAGGCGCGGCCGGCTTCCTCGGACTCCTGGGACAGCAGGTAGGTCGTCTCGGTCAGCCACTGGACGTTGTCCAGAAACACCTGCTGGATATCCTCCGGCAGACGCGCCCAGGCTTGCGCGTTCATCGCCCGCGAAGGATAGGCCCCGCGGCTGTGAGGCAATTCGGAGTAATAGTTGATCACTTCGGCAAAGCTCAGGGATCGCAGCGCCTCGTAAGGCGCGATCACCCCATCGAGCACACCGCGCTGCAGCGACGGATAGGTGTCGGTCATCGGCATGGTGACGCCTTCCGCGCCCGCGGCGGTCAGGGCGCCGATAAAGTCCACGGCCGACCGGATGCGCAGGCCCTGCAGGTCCGAGATCTGGTTGAACGGCCTGTTGCGCAGCATGAGGTGCATCGGCGTGCCGACATTATACCCGAGCACCTGTGCCCCTTCGAGCTCTTCGGCGAACTGGGGATATTCGTCCCATAGCTGCATGTAGACCTGCAGCACCTCCAGCGCATCTTCGTAGCCATAGAAGAACTGTGGCGTAAGCCGGTTCAGGTCGTAGCCCGAGCTGGCATAGATCGGCGCGATATAGGCGATATCTGCAACCCCGGCATTGAGCTCGTCGATCCCCTCGCGGCTGTTGATGAGCGCACCACCCCAGAAGGGCGTGATGTTCACGCGGCCATCGGTCTGTTCGTGGATGCGCGCGATCCATTGTTCATCTGCCTGACCATAGGGATGGGTGGGCGAATAGGTCGTGGAATAGGTCAGGTTGAATTCGGCGGCCTGTGCTGCAGCGGTTGCAAGGCTCAGGCCGCCTGCCGCCAGAAGCGACAGTGCCAGCGTCTTGATGGTCATTCGTCTTCCTCCCTTTTTTAATTGCCGGATACCGGCTGGATGCGGCGCCCCTTCATTTCGCGCACTCGTTCCCGTGAAAAACCCAGGTCCGCCAATACCTCCGCCAATACCTCCTCCGTATCGGCGCCGGGCAAACGCCCCAGATTGCGGATCTCGGTCGCCCCGGACAGGCGCACCGGCGCTCCCAGATGCCGGACCGTGTCTTCCCCGGTCCCAAGATCCATCACCATCCCCCGGGCCGTGTTATGCGGATCTTCCAGCGCCTCGGCGACGTCGAGCACGGGCGCGAACTGGGTGCCTGCCGCACCGAGCAGGTCAAGCCACTCGGCCTGCGTGCGGCTCGCGAAAATCCTGTCGAGGGTCGCACGGATATCCGCGTGATGCGCCGTGGCGTGCTGCAGGGGGATGAAATCCGGCCGGCCCACCGCTTCGCAGAACGCGCGCCAATAGCGGGGCTCCATATCGGTCGTGCAGACGAACTTGCCGTCCCGCGTTCGCCACAGGCCGATATCGGCCCGTCTGGTGCCGCGCGGGGGTATCCGCGAAACATCCGGATAACGCGACAGGACGTTGACCAGCAGGCTCATGGCGCAATCGCTCATCGCGACATCTATGTGCTGGCCCTTTCCGGTCCGGCTCCGGTCCATCAGCGCGGCCAGCGTGGCAAAGGCCGCATGTGTTCCGGTGATGACATCCGCCGCCGGGACGCCGGCAAAGCCTGGCGCGTCGGGATTCTCGCCGATGCGCGACAGGACCCCGGCGATGGCAAGGGCGATGGGGTCGTGACCCGGTTTGTCCCGATAGGGCCCCGTCTGGCCGCAGAGCGTGAGACTGGTATAGATCAGATCCGGCTTGACCGCTGCCAGCGCCTCATATCCCAGCCCCATCTTGTCCATCACGCCGGGCCGATAATCCTCCACCACCACATCGGCGGTGGCCACAAGCGCCTTGATCGCCTCGATTGCATCGGCATCGCCCAGATCGAGCATGACCGAACGTTTGTTCCGGGCGAGGATGTCATTTTCGCGCAAGCGCCTCCGGTCGTCCTCGGTCAGCTTGTCCCAGCCGAAGACCTGCGCTTGTTTTCTGACTTCCCGCGGGTTTTCGATCCGGATGACATCGGCCCCCATATCGGCCAACAGCCAGGTGCAATAGGGGCCGGGCAGGAACTTGGCAAAGTCGAGCACCCGGATATCGGACAAGGCGCTCATTTCGTCACCGGGCGCACTGCCCGCGAGGCAGGCACGGGCCGCGAGAGCGTGCGCCGCGGCGCGCCGGGCGAAGCGGCCCGGAAGAGCGGCCCGGGCAGGCGCGCAACCCCGCCGGTGATTTCGTCGCGGATATCGACAAAGAGACCGCGCGCCGCCAGATGGCGGCTGTTGCGGACATCCTCCGGCGACATGATGACCGACAGGCCCCAGCCGTGATCCAGCGACCATTGCCCCAGCTGTTCACGGGGATGATCGGCAAAGAACCGGGCGAAAACCGATTGCCACCGGTCGATCGTTTCCTGCGGGGTGTCGGCGACAAGGATATTGTCCCAGTCGATATCGGCAAGCTCACCTGCCGCGCCTTGCCTTGCCATGACGTCAACCACGGCGCGCATCATGGACGGGTTGTCGATCATCGACCAGGTCACATAGCCGTCCTTGCACGGCCAGATCTGCCGGACGCCGGATTTGCCGCGCACCAGCATGTTCCCCTGACGGCGCCCCACGCGGCCGCTCCATTGATACATGACCGCCTCGCGATAATTGGCGAGCGTCACGCTCTGGAAGGCCGAGAGATCGGCGGTCTGGCCCTTGCCGGTCCGCCGCCGTGCATAAAGCGCCATCAGCGCGACGGTCGCGGCCTGAATTCCCGTAAGGGCATAGGCCTGCTGTCCGGGGAACTTGAGCGGCGGACCGTCCGGTTCCCCCGTGACATGCATCAGGCCCGACATCGCAAAAAGGGTAAGATCGGTCGCAGGAAGTCCCGCATAGGGGCCATCAGGGCTGAACGATGCCACTTTGACGTGGATGCAGGTCTCCGGCAGGTCCGCGCCAAGCTGAAAACGGTCCCCGTGGCGCTGCCCGTCAAGGATGATATCGGCCCCGGCGGCAAGGCGGCGCACTGCCTCCGGGTCATCGCCCTCAAGTCGGGTCTTGCCATGGTGCCGGGCGATGTCCCGTGCCGGGGCGGGGGCGGTCTCTGGCCCGACGACGGTGACGTCAGCCCCGAGCTCGCTCAGAATCCGCCCGCCGAAATCGGTGAGGCCGTCGGCGATCTCCAATACCCTGATGCCATCGAGGAAGCTCATGCGAGGCTCCCTTGCTCGATCAGCGCGTCTATTTCCGCGGGTTCCAGCCCCAGCAGATCGACAAAGACCTCCCTGTTATGCTGGCCAAGCAGCGGGGCCGGCGTGATGACACCGGGTGTTCCGTGCAGCCGGTAAGGCGGGGCGGGCATGTCGGAACGCCCCAGAACGGGGTGGTCGAGTTCCACGAAATGCCCGGCCTTCCGAAGCTCGGGGTTTTCGCTGATATCCCGCCCGTCCAGAACCGGACCCGCCGGCACCCCCGCGCGGCCAAGCAGGTCGAAAAGCGCGAATTTGTCGTGGCCTGACGTGGCCGCCGCAATCGTGTCCGTGTCGAGGGAAGGGATGTTCAGCGTGGACATCAGGGCCTCGGCCTGCGCCCCGGTTTCCACCACGATCGCGATCCAGCCATCGTCCTCGCGCGTCGGAAACACGCCGTGAAGCAGGCATGACGCATCCTCGTTCCCGGTCTTCGCCGCCGCGTCGCCGGCATATAGATCGGCGATGACGTGCACCATCGGCTCTATCTGCGAAACGTCGACATGCTGGCCCTCGCCGGTGCGGGCGCGGTGTTCCAGCGCCGCCAGAATGGCCACGGTCAGGAACATCGGCGCGACCACATCCCCATAGGCGAGGGGTGGCATATGCGGCGGGGCATCACTCGTGCCGGTCAGCCAGGCGTGGCCGGAATGTGCGGCAGCCGAATTGCCGTATCCGCGAAAACCGGCCATGGGCCCCGTCTTGCCGGCGACCGAGACGCTGGCCAGGATTATGTCAGGCTTGATCTCCCTGAGCATGTCAAAGCCGAGCCCGATGCGTTCCATGAAGCCCGGACCGAAATTCTCGACCACCACGTCGGCCCAGGCGACAAGCGATCTGGCCACCTCGATCCCGCGCGGGTCGGACAGATTGATGCTGACGCTTTTCTTCGAGGTGTTGGTCTGGGCAAAGAAGGCCGAGCCATCCACGTCGGCGGGATCGCCCGCGAAGGGCGGGGACCTGCGACCGAGATCAAGCCGCCGGCGCGATTCTATCTTGATGACGGTCGCCCCGTTATCGGCGAGATCCTTGGTCGCGCGCGGACCCGCCCCGACCCAGGAAAAATCGGCAACCTTCAAACCGCTCAACGCACTCACGGCTTTCCTCCTCCAGCCCATCGCCGATCTTTTTGTCGACAATATTGGTTCACATGTTGAACTAAGTCAAATCCTTTCGAGCAGGATTTCGTCAAGGACAGGGGTGATCGACCGTATCATGGCGGCGCGGTCCCACTGGCGCGGATCGACCATGTCCGACCAGATCTCGATGACCCTGACGCCGGCCTCTTCCAAGGCCTTCTTGGCGAACAGCGAGCCGTGTCCGGAGAAACGATCATGTTCCGGGATCAGCATGAGTGCCACATCGATGCGGTTCCGCCGCGCCTGTTCCACCATCCAGCTGTTGATCCAGGGTGGCTGGTGCAACTGCTCGTTCATGGCCGAAACCCGGGCCGCCAGGGCGCGAAGGGGATCGCCATGGCTTTGCCTGATATAGCCGTCGGCGGCAAAGGGCAGATACATGGACCATGCAAAGACCGCGCCGTGGCTTTCCTCGAACGCGGAATAGAAACTGGTATCGAACCACAAACCGGCGCCTATCCACATCATCCGGATGCGTTCGTCCCTGATGACACTGCTGCCCGACCGGACCCGGTCTGCGACCTCGTCGCGAAACCGCCGGGCATGTTCCATGGCCCAGTCCGATCCGCGATGCCATTGCGGGATCATGACGTTCGGGATCTGCTCGGAAATGCGGATCGGACATTGCGGCGCGGTGGCGATCAGGGCCGCCACCTCTTCAAAGATGCGCTCCTGCTCGTTGATCCGGTCCATGTAATCCGCAAAATCCTCCGGATCGAAGGATCGCCCGGTCAGCGCTTCAAGCTCCTTTATCAGGCCTTTGAACTCCTCGACCATCAGGTCCAGCCGGTCCGAATGATAGAGCGTTTCCCAGTCAGCCCGCGCCAGACGCCACCAGTCCGGTTGGGCGTCCGGCACGCCGGGCGACGACAGGAGCGTCAGGGGCGCCCCGGTTTTTTCCGACCAGAGCGCGAAAATCTTCTGATGGTCGTCGGCGCTTTGGCGCGCGCACAGGATCGACGGCGCCGGCAGACCGCCCCAGGGCTGGCGTTCGGTATTTCCCTCCAGTTCCGCGATGAGGGGCAGGCTCGAATATCGCGCCAGACGCTCATGGAAACCGGCCTGTTCCATGTGGTCGAAATAGAATTCGGACAGTTGCTTGGCCGCGATGATGGCGGACCACCACTGGTTGGTGACGATGGGCAGGCCCATGTGGTGGAACAACTCATGCGGCGTGTCGGCGTTGACAAAGGCATATCGCGCGCCCGAGGTGATCTCGGCACGCAGCGCCTTGGCCCATTCGCGTTGATAATCCGCCGCAATGCGGGTCGACTGCAGCGGTATGTAGTCTTCGCTCATGGTCTGGCCTCCAGAGCCTGCGCAAGGCGCGCCTGCGCTTCCGCAAGCCAGGCCTCGCCCGGGCGCATGTCGCGGAAGCCGAGATTGACGAAGGTGATGCCCCGCGCCGCAAGGGTTGCCGACAAGGCCGGGATCTCCCATCCGAACGTGTCGTCGGTTTGCGCCAACTGGCAGACAACCAGATCGCAGTCCGCGTCGAGTAGCGCGCGGACGATGTTGTCGCGATAGGCCCGAGCGGGCGTGACCCTCGGACAGGACGGATCGGCGGCAAAGGCGCGCAACATGTCATCCAGCCGGGCATGGGCGTTGCCGGTGCAGGGCCAGACCGCCCCAAATCCTTGCTGGTCGCAGACCACGCTACCGTGCCGCTCCAGCATCGCCAGAACATCGGGGCAGGCGAGGGGCGAGCCGACGAGCCCGATGCGACGCCCCATCTTGCGCGGGGCCCGTTCGCCGCCCAGCGCCTGCCCGAGCAACCGCGCATGCACGGCGGCCGGCATGAAGCGCCCCGCGTTTCGCCAGATCCATGCCTCGGTGCCCGAGATGGTGGAAGGGACTTCGCCCTGCATCTCCCGGAGCATCCCGATGCGTTGAATTTCGTCGCTGGCCGCCGCGGCAATGTCCTCGGGCAAAGGGTGACGCAACCCCTGTCCTGCAAGAAAGGCAAAGAGTTTCCCCGCCTGAATGTCGTTGAAACGCCGCACCGCCGCACTGTCGCTATGGACCAGATTCCACAGGAAAAGCGGCGGCGTAACGCCCTTTGCGGGATGCTGGCGGACCCATTCGCTGGCATATTGATAGGCAATCAGCGCCGGCGCATCGTCACGGGCAAATACGATGCCGCGATAGTCCGCAAAAGCTCCGCTGGCGAGCCTGACAAGAAAGTGGCGCACCTCTTCATCGACGAAAGGTTCGATGACGGAAGATATATCATGCGCCCCGGTCGTCATGCCGAAGGACAGATGAACGGGCAGGGCCCCCGCAGCGGCGATCAGGGTTTCGGGCACGCCATTGCCAAAGATGCCGACACGCGGCAGGTCGGAACCGTCGGACCATGTGTCATGCCGGGCCAAGGCTTGTTCAAGCGTCGCCGCGGCGGTGATTGCGGCATCCTGGCTCGACATGTTCCCGGCCTCCCTCTAATATAGTTCACATTATGAACCATATCTTCGGCGGTCAAGGGCGTTGTTTGACAGATTTTCGGGCAGGGGCTACTGACCCCCAACCAGGTTGGAGGAGCGACAATGGAAGGCGCAGATCATGACTTGGAGCATCAAAGGGTCGTCCTTGGTCCGCTGAGGGAAAACCTGCCGTTCCTCACGCGGGCACTGCGCGCCTATATCCGGGCCGAAAACGCGGATTTCTATCAGGCGCTTGATGCGGAACAGGGCGAAATCGTGGTCCTGAGCGTCATCAAGCTCAATCCGGGCATGTCGCAGAACGAACTTGCGGATGCGCTGGTGTTCAAGAAATCCGCCGTCACGAAACTGGTCAAGGATCTGGAGGCGCGGGGCCTGGTGGAGCGCACCAAATCCGCCACCGACAAGCGCTTCAACGCCCTGCAACTGACCGATCCGGGCGAGCAGCGTTACCAGCGCATCAGCACGCTGATCGCCGCGCAGAATGCCGCACTTCTGGAGCCGTTTTCCGAAACGGAGCGGGAGGCGCTGTTTACCTATCTCAACCGGCTTTATGTCCATCTGGGGCAGCGGCACATGCTCCGGACCGGCAAGTCCCCGGCCATCGCGGAAAGCGGGGACGATTAAGCGGCGCTTGACACATCCCTTCCATATAGTTCTCTTAGTGAACTATATGGAAGGAGTTTCAGCGTGGCAAAACCTCTTGCCGGCGTCCGTGTCGCCGATTTCAGTCATGTCATAGCCGGCCCCCTGGCGACGCATTTCCTCTGCCTGTTGGGCGCCGAGGTCATCAAGATCGAGCCGCCCGAAGGGGACGTTCTGCGCAATTACACGCAGCGCAAGGAACTGCGTGGCATGGCCGAGGCGTTCATCGGGGTCAACGCGGGCAAGAAATCGATCGTGCTCGATCTCAAGACCGATGAAGGGCGCGAGGCGGCGCGGCGCCTGGTCGCCACCTCCGACCTTCTGGTAGAGAATTTCCGCCCCGGCGTGATCGACCGGCTGGGCCTTGGCTACGAGACGCTGCGCCGGGACAATCCGGGCCTGATCTTCTGCTCGATTTCCGGCTACGGCCAGTTCGGACCGATGCGCGACTATCCGGCCATCGACCAGATCATCCAGAGCGTCTCGGGCCTCATGGGCCTGTCCGGAGAAGCGGATAGCGGGCCGATGCGCGTAGGGTTTCCCATCGTCGACACCTACAGCGCCCTGCTGGCGGCATTCGCGATGCAGTCCGCCCTGCTTCAGAAACTGCGCGATCCGCAAGGGAAGGGACAGCATATCGACCTGTCCATGCTCGACGCGTCGCTGGTGATGATGGCCTCTGTGGTCAACCCCCTCATGATTTCCGACACCGAACCAAGGCGGACCGGAAACCGGGGCTTTTCGCTGGCGCCGACGGCGGACACATTCGCGACGGCGGACAATGCGATCACCATCGGCGCCGTGCAGCAGAACCAGTATGAAAGACTTTGCAAGGCGCTGGACCGGCAGGATCTGCTTGCCGATCCGCGCTTTGCCGATCCCGACAGCCGCATGGCCAATGATACGGCCCTGCAGGCCGAATTGAAGGCGACCTTCGCAACGCGACCGGCGGCGGAGTGGGAAGAACGGCTTGCCGCAGCCGGCGTACCGGCCGGCGCCGTTCGCCCGGTGCGCGACGTGCTTGACCTGCCGCAGTTGAACGGGCGCGATCTGACGCAAGAGATCGACGTACCGAACGACGCGGTCGGACGCGCCCGTATCCTCAACGCCGGTTTCCTTTTTGCGCATGACGGGCCGGGCGTATCCCTCCCGCCGCCGCGGCTCGGGGAACATACCCATGAAATTCTGCGGGAGCTCGGGCTGTCGCCCCCCGCCACACCCCCGCGCGTCAGGACCTGACGCAAGCGATCGCCGCCACGGCTTGCCAAAGCATCGAGTCTACGTAATTGTCGACAAAATGATGCACAGACGATCTCCCGGAAGGAAACGACCTTGAGCAACCATGCGCCGCCGCCCCCCAAGACCTTCGTCCCGCCGGTCAATACCCTGCATGAATTCGACGCGGATATCGTCGAGGGGTTCGATGATGCCCATACTATGTTCAAGGACCTGCGCGGGCGCTGCCCGGTCGCGCATAGCGCCGATTTCGAGGGGTTCTGGGTCCTGACCCGGTATGACGACGTGATCCGCGCGCTCGCCGATTACGAAAGCTTTTCGACGGCAAATCAGAACGTGGTTCCGCGCGTGGCCACGTCGGGCCGCCGGCCGCCGCTTCATCTCGATCCGCCCGAACATACGCCCTATCGCAGGGCCATCATGCCGCTCTTTCGCCCCGAGCGCATGACCTTCTGGGAGCCGGTCGTCCGGCGGCTGGTTTCCGGGCTTCTCGCGCCCCTTGTCGAGGCGGGGAAATGCGACATCTGCGTCGACTTTTCCTACCGCCTGCCGATTTTCGTGCTGGCCGAGTTCTTCCACATTCCCGCCGCGCAGGCGGAAAGGATCCGGGACATCGGCGCCGACTTCAACCGCGCGCTTCAGGTCCGTGACACGGCGATGCTGGAAAAGACGAGCCTTTTTCTGTACGACGTCGCCCGCGACATCATCGCCCTGCGCAAGGAGGAACCGCTCGACCCGGGCGTGGACCCGACCAGCGCCATGCTCGCCGCCCGCGACGATGACGGAAACCCGCTGCCCGAGCCGATGATCCTGGGCACGATCCGGCAATTGCTGGTCGTGGGCATCATTGCCCCCACGACATTCACCGGCTCGATGGCGATCCATCTGGCGCGTCATCCTGAACATTTCTCCATGCTCAAGGACAATCCGGCGCTGGTTCCCGACGCGCTGGAAGAGCTGTTGCGCCTTTACACGCCCTATCGCGGCTTTGCGCGCACGGCCCGGCACGACATGGAGATCGGCGGCAGGAAGATCATGAAGGACGAACCGATCGCGCTTGCCTTCACCGCGGCCAACCGCGACCCAGCGGCCTTCGATGACCCCGACGCCTTTCGCCTCGACCGCCGGTCCGACCGCAAGCATGTGGCGTTCGGGCGCGGTCCTCACCAATGCGCGGGGGCGCCGCTCGCCCGGCTCATGCTGCGCGTCACGCTGGAAGAGCTGGTCGCGCGCACCGATGGGTGGGACATCGCGGGCCCGATACCGATGACCACCTGGCCGGAATACGGACCGCTCAGCGTTCCGGTCACGTTCAGGTCGTCCGACCGCGCCGGGGGCTAGCGAAAATGAACCTCGGCCAGCCGGATGACATGTTGATTGCCCGCGCGGACATGCGCGCGCATGGCGGCCTCGGCCGCATCCGGTTTGCCGGCCAGGATGGAACTGGTGATGACCTGATGGTCGCGATTGGAGCTTGCCATCGAGTCGTTGGAAAAGCTGCGGGGCAACTGCAGCCGGTAGAGCGGCAGGCGGACACGCGCCAGCGACTGCTCCACATGGCTGTTGCCGGCGATGGTGCAGATGGTCGCATGATACTGAAAGTTCTCGGTATTGTAGCGGTCGACATCGTTATGCGCCTCGGCTTCGTTCAGCCGGTCCTGATGCGCGACAAGCAGGTCGCGCTCTTCGGGGCTCAACTCCTTTTCGGCCGCCAACCGGGCCGAGAGACCCTCCAGCACTTCGCGCACGCGCCCCATGTCCAGAATTTCCGCCCGGGAAAAGCGGCGCACATAGACGCCGCGGTTCTTGATGAATTCCAGATAGCCCTCGCCGACGAGCGTCTTGAACGCCTCGCGGATGCGCCCGCGCCCCACGGCGAACTGCTCTGCCAGGTCGATCTCGATCAGGCGCTGTCCCGGCGCATATCCCCCGCGCTGGATATGGTCCTTGATGCCGTCGGCGATCGCTTCCGCAGAGGCCGTCGCCGAGGCCGTCGCAAAGGCCGTTTCGGTTATCTTGCTGTCCATGGGCGTCACCGGAGGCTGGGGCGCGCGTCACGCCGCGCTTGGTCCTTCATAGGAAGGCGCAGGGCCTTTAGTCAAATGCGCAATCGAATAGTCGACAATTTAGTTGACTATAATGGTGCTACAGATATCAAAGTTCCATAGGGATCGGGGAGGAGCCTATGACCGACGATATTTCCAATACCGTGCGTTGCGGGGCCGTGCGTCGCGGGGCGCTCGGGCTGCTCTGCGGGGCCGCGTTCGCGCTGCACCCTGTGACGCCGGCCTGGGCGCAAGCCGACGATCTGATCATCGCGCTTTCCACCTTTTCCGAAGAAACCATGACACCATGGAGCGGATCGGGCCAGCGCAAGACATATCTCGACGTCGTCTACGAATACCTGACCTATGCCGAACCGGGCACGCTCGAAACGATCCCGGGGCTCGCCGAGTCATGGGAGATGAGCCCTGACGGCAAGACCTGGACCTTCCGGCTGCGCCAGGGCGTGCAGTTCTCGGGCGGCTACGGCGAGATGACGTCGGCCGACGTCGCCTATTCCATCGAGCGCCTGATCCGCGAGGATTCCCGCGCGGGCCCGGCCTCGCCGATGCGGCGGCTGATCGCATCGGTCGAAACACCCGACGACCATACCGTGGTGGTCAACCTGAACTACCCCGATTTCGAACTGGCCCAGGGCTATTTCGGCGCGGCCCAGCAACTCGGGATCGTCTCCAGGGCGCATTTCGACGCGATGGGCGAGGCCGAGGCCGAGGCGCGGCCCATCGGCACCGGCGCCTATGAGCTTTCCTCCATCACGCGCGGTTCGGAAATCGTCATGTCCCTGCGCGACGATATCGAGACCCATTGGCGCGTGCAGCCGGAATTCCCGAACATCGTCTTCAAGGTCGTGCCCGAGGAATCCACCCGCGTCGCAATGCTCCGGACCGGAGAGGCCGACATCGCGCCGATCGGCTTCGACTCCATCCCCTCGGTCCGAAACGCCGGACTGAGCATCGTATCGGCCGAGGCGACCTGGTCGCCCGTCGTCCGGTTCGGCGGACTTATCGAAGGGTCGGAAAACCGCTACAACCCGGATGCCCCCTGGGCGATCCGCGAGGTGCGTCAGGCCCTGAACTATGCCGTGGACAAGCAGACCATCATCGACGAGCTGTTTCACGGCGAGGCAACGGTCGCCGCAAGCGATACCCCGGTTCCGGCCTGGTCGGATGTGGAGCCCTACCCATACGATCCCGACATGGCGCGGCAGCTCCTCCAGGAGGCCGGGTTCGGCAACGGTTTCGACGTCACCATCCGCACCTTCACCACGTCGCCGGGGGCGGAACTGCCGCTCATGGCCGAGGCGGTCGCACTCTACTGGCAGGATATCGGCGTCAACGCGGTCATCGAACCGGTGGACTGGTCCTCATTGCGGACCGAATGGATCGAGGGCCGGGCGACGAACTATGTCTGGACGCATCGCGGCTTTCCGTTCTCCAGCGCCGCCAACGGGCTTGAGGCCGGCTTCATGTCGGCAAGCGTCTTTGCCTCCTACAGCACGCCGACGCTGGAGGCCATGATCCAGGAGTTCTCGACCGAGGAAGACCGCGCGCTGCGCGAGGCCGCGTTCCTTGAGATCGGTCAGCACCTGCGGGATGAGGCTGTGGGCGTCTTCATCGCCCTTGCGAACGAGCCCTGGGGGATCAGCGACAAGGTCGGAGAGTGGAACATCACGACCGCCTATATGTGGAACTTCGACCAGGTGACGCGCGCCGACTGAGGCGCGACAATCTGCGGGCGCCGGGACATCGGCGCCCGCCACTTCCAGACTTCCATCGTGGGGCGCCATGTTCAACATCGTCGTCATCCGGATCGTCGAGGCGCTTGTCGCGCTGATCATGATGAGCCTTGTGATCTTCCTTCTCAGCCGGCTTACGGGCGATCCGGTTGCGCTTTTGCTCGGCGATGGCGCGACCGAGGCCGACAGGCTGCAACTGACGCGGGATCTGGGCCTCGATCAGTCCATCTTCGTTCAGTACCTCACCTTTCTCGGCAATGCCCTGACGGGCGATTTCGGGCGCTCGGTCACGGCGGGAAACCGCCCTGCGCTCGAACTGATCCTGTCGCGGCTGCCGGCCTCGCTCAGCCTCGCGGGGGTCGCGCTGGCCTTTACCCTGGTGCTCGGAATCCTCTTCGGGGTCATGGCGGCCCTGCGGCACAACAGCGTCATCGACGTCGCGGCGCGGCTCATCGCGCTGGTCGGCCAGTCGGTCCCGAGCTTCTGGCTCGGCATCGTGCTCATGTATGTCTTTGCCGTTCAACTGCGCTGGCTGCCGACTTCGGGTTACGGGCAGTGGCAGCATTATATCCTGCCGGCGGCCACGCTGGGCCTCTTTACGCTTGCCGCCATCACACGGCTGGTGCGCTCCTCGATGCTCGAGGCGTTGGGCAGCGAATATATCAAGCTCGCGCGGATCAAGGGTCTGTCGGAACGGGCCGTGGTCTGGAAACATGCGCTGGCCAACAGCCTGATCCCCGTCGTTACCTTCATGGGGACGTTCTTTGCCGTGATGATCACCGGCGCCGTGATCGTCGAGACGGTGTTTTCCTGGCCCGGCATCGGACGGCTGGCCTACGAATCCATCCTCGCCCGCGATTTTCCGGTGGTGCAGGCCGTGGTGCTGGTGATCACCTCGCTCTTCATCATTGCCAATCTTCTGGTCGACATCCTCTACGTGATCATCGATCCCCGTATGCGGAACCGTGACTGATGGCCCATAGCACTTCTGCCCCGGCGGCCCGTTCCCGGCTGATCGCGCCCCTCGCCGATTTCTGGAACAGCCTGGACTGGCCCTTGCGCATCGCGCTTGCGGTGCTGCTGCTCTTTGTCCTTGTCGCGCTCTTCGGCCCGCTGATCACCCCGCATGATCCGCTGCGCGGCTCGCTGCGCGCGCGTCTCCTGCCGCCGGTCTGGCAAGAGGGCGGAAGCTGGGACCACCTTTTCGGGACCGACAGGCTTGGTCGCGACATCCTTTCCCGGATCATCGCCGGCGCCCGCATTTCCCTGACGGTCTGCGTGCTGGTCATCGCGATCGCCGGCACGATCGGGACGGCCGTGGGAACGATCGCGGGCTATTTCGGCGGGTGGGCGGACCGGGTCCTGATGCGGCTCGTCGATCTTGCGCTTTCCTTGCCGGTCATTTTGCTGGCTCTGCTGCTGGGGGCGATTTCCGGCCCCAGCTTTGCCAACATCATCATCGTCATCTCCCTGACGCTGTGGAGCCAATACGCCCGGATGGCGCGTGGCGAAACGCTCAAGATCCGCAACGAGGATTACGTCGACCTCGCGCGGACCTCGGGCCTTTCGGACCTGCGCATCATCCTGCGGCACATCCTGCCCAACATCGCGCCGGCCCTTATCGTCATCGCGACGCTTCAGGTCGGCATCGTCATCGTGCTCGAGGCATCGCTGAGCTTTCTGGGCGTCGGTGTGCCGCCGCCCGCGCCCTCCTGGGGCTCGATGGTCGCCGAGGGGCGGTCCTACATCGCCTCGGCCTGGTGGCTTTGCATGATCCCGGGAATGGCGATCCTCATCACCGTCATGGCCGTGAACCTTCTTGGCGACGCGCTGACCGACCGTATCAATCCCGCGCTTCGGGGGCGCAACATCTGATGACCGAAAATGCCACCCAAACCCTGAACGCCCAACCCTTGCTCTCCCAACCCTTGCTCTCCATGCGCGACGTCTCGGTGCGCCTGGGCCGTGAACCCGGCAGCCCGGCCCTGATCGAACACATCGACCTGTCGATCTGGCCGGGGGAAACCGTGGGCCTTGTGGGCGAAAGCGGGTCTGGCAAGACCACGCTTGGCATGTCTCTGATGCGCCTTTTGCCGGGACTGCTCGACAAGGGCCTGACGGGCGAGGTGCTCTATGACGGTCGCGATCTGCTGCGGATGAGGAAATCCGAACTGACGCAGGTCCGCGGCGCCGAGATATCGATGATCCTGCAGGACCCGATGGCCTCGCTCAATCCGGTCTTCACCGTGGGCGATCAGCTGCGTGAGGGGCTTCGGCTCAACGCGACCGCCACGGGGTCGTTGCAGGACCGGGCCGTCGCCGCGCTCGAAAGCGTGCGTATCCCGTCGCCCAGGGCACGTCTCGACAACCATCCGCATCAGATGAGCGGGGGCATGCGCCAGCGTGTCGTGGGCGCCATCGCGCTGACCCGCGGCCCGCGCCTCCTTGTCGCGGACGAGCCGACCACCTCGCTCGATGTCACCATCCAGTACCAGTTTCTGGACCTGCTCAAGGAACTCCAGAACCAGACAGGGATGGCGATGCTGTTCATCACCCACGATTTCGGCGTCGTCGCCCGGATGTGCGACCGGGTCGTCGTCATGTATGCCGGCCAGATCGTCGAGCAGGGCCGGGTGCGGGACATCTTCCGGCGGCCCCGACACTGGTATACCAGCGCGCTTCTTGACAGCGTGCCGACCGTGGATCATGCGCCGGACCGGCTGCCGACCATTCCCGGCTCTCCTCCCTCCGTTACCGCCCGCCCGCAGGGCTACCGGTTCCACCCGCGATGCGCCAATGCGCAGGCCCGGTGCCGGGTCGCGATGCCGCCCCTCGACGCAGGGGCCGACCATGCCGTGCGCTGCTGGTTCCCGCTCGACAAAGAGCGGGTCGCGGCATGACCGGCGCCATCCTTTCCGCGCGCAATCTGGGGCGCGTGTTCCGGGTCCGGCACAAGGGGCGCCGGCAGGACCTTCACGCGGTGAGCGATCTGGACATGGACCTCATGCCCGGCAAGACGCTGGGGGTGGTGGGCGAATCCGGCTGCGGCAAGACGACCCTCAACCGGATGCTGCTGCTGCTCGACCGCCCGACGACCGGGCAGGTGATTTTCAACGGCATCGAAAGCAGCGGGATGACGGCGCAGGACCGGCTGGAATTCCGCCGGGCCGTGCAGCCGGTGTTCCAGAACCCGTTCTCCTCGCTCGATCCCCGGATGCGCGTGGGCAAGATCATCGCCGAGCCGCTCTCGGCCACTCCCGGCATGACACGGGACGCCGTCGACCGGCGGGTCGGCGAGGTGCTCGGGGCGGTCGGTCTCAGCCCCGCCGACGCCCGCCGCTTTCCCAACGAATTTTCCGGCGGCCAGCGGCAGCGTATCGCGATTGCGCGCGCCATCGCCCCGAAGCCCCGGGTCCTGATGCTGGACGAACCGGTCTCGTCGCAGGACATTTCGATCCGCGCGCAGATCCTGAACATCCTGAAGGACCTGCAGGACGAATACGGGCTGGGCTGCATCTTCATTTCCCATGATCTCGCGACCGTGCGCTTCATGGCGGATGACGTCATCGTCATGTATCTGGGCCGCGTGATCGAGCGCGGGACAGCGCGCGCGATCTGCACGGCGCCTGAACACCCCTATACCAAGGCCCTTCTGGCAGCGGCCCTGCCGCCAGACCCGGATGCGCCCCCGGCCGAGCTTCCGCCGCAGGGCGAAATTCCCAGCCCGCTCGATCCGCCGCAGGGATGTCCCTATCACACCCGCTGCCCGCTCCGGTTCGGGCGCTGCGACCGGGAACGTCCGGCCATGCACGCCGCACCCCATGGGGGTCTCGCGGCCTGTCACCTGCTCGACCCCGACCCGCGCGAACCTGCGGCCCGCCCATGACGCCGGACCCTGCCGCAACGGGCGGCACTGGCGCGCGCTCCGCCATCCCGTAACCATCCACCACCCGCCACCTTTTTCGGCGCCGCCTTGCCGGGGCCGGGCTGTCATGGGCTTATCGCTTGACCTCGCGGGGCGGGGTTATCATCCTTTGACTGGTTCGGCTGGCCCGGTCCCGGCGTTCCGCGCGCCATCCGCTGCGGGGCCCAAGGGTGTGCTGGACTTTGACGGGCCGGCTTGCTAGGCCTTTGCCGTTAGCGCTAACGTGTTGCAGGAAAGAGGGCATATGGTTTCGCGCGTCATACCGGTCGATCCCTTCGATCTGGTCATCTTTGGCGGCACAGGCGATCTCGCGCGGCGCAAGATCCTGCCGGGGCTCTATCGCCGCTTTGTCGCGGGGCAGATGCCCGCCGACAGCCGGATCATCGGCGCCGCCCGGTCCGAGATGGATCAGGCCGGCTATCGCCAGTTCGTCGCGGAGGCCCTGCGCGAATTCATCCCCGACCTGCGCCGGGCCGAGGGGCTGTCGGATTTCCTTGGCACGATCGACTATGTGGCGATCGACGCGCAGGGCGACGGCGGCTGGGCCGAGCTTGCGGGCCGCACCCGCAAGGACGTGGTGCGGGCCTTTTACTTTTCGGTCGCGCCAGCGCTTTTCGGCGATCTGGCGGAACGGCTGCACCAGCACGGGATCACCGACGCCAGCAGCCGCGTGGTGGTCGAAAAGCCCTTTGGCCGCGACCTTGCGACGGCGCGGGACCTCAACGCGGTGCTCGCCCGCCATTTCGACGAAACGCAGATCTACCGGATCGACCATTATCTGGGCAAGGAAACCGTCCAGAACCTGATGGCCGTCCGCTTTGCCAATATCCTGTTCGAGCCGCTGTGGAACTCGCAGTTCATCGACCATGTGCAGATCACGGTCGCCGAAACCGTGGGCGTGGGCGGGCGCGGCAGCTATTATGACCGCTCGGGCGCGATGCGGGACATGGTGCAGAACCACCTGATGCAGCTTCTGTGCCTCATCGCGATGGAGCCGCCCTATCGCTTTGACCCCGACGCGGTGCGGGACGAAAAGCTCAAGGTGATCCGCGCGCTCGACCCCGTCCGCCCCGAGGATATCGTGCGCGGCCAGTATCTGGCCAACGGCCAGCCCGGCTATCTGGAGGATGTGGAAAACCCCGCCAGCCGCACCGAAAGCTACATCGCGCTCAAGGTCTGCATCTCGAACTGGCGGTGGAAGGGGACGCCCTTTTACCTGCGCACCGGCAAGCGCCTGCGCGCCCGCACCAGCGAGATCGCGATCACCTTCCGCGAACCGCCCCATTCGATTTTCGAGGGCGAGGAGGGCTGGAAGGAAAACGTGCTCGTCATCCGGCTGCAACCGAACGAGGGCATGAACCTGCGCGTGATGATCAAGGAACCGGGGCCGGGCGGGATGCGCCTGACCGAGGTGCCGCTCGACATGTCCTTCGCCGATGCGCTGGGGGAAACGGGGGCCGATATTCCCGATGCCTATGAACGGCTCATCATGGATGTGATCCGCGGGAACCAGACGCTCTTCATGCGCGGGGACGAGGTCGAGGCCGCCTGGGCCTGGGCCGATCCGGTGATCGAGGGGTGGGAGGCGCGCGACGACCGCCCGCGCGGCTATGACCCCGGAACCTCGGGTCCCGAGGATGCGTTGATGCTTCTCCACCGGGACGGACGACGCTGGCGGGAGATCCGGGAATGAATTTCTGCGACTATCCCGACCGGGAACTGATGATGCTGAGCCTTGCCGACAAGATCGCGGGCGAGCTTGCGGATTTCCTGCGCAGGCAGGATCACGCGACGCTTTCGGTTCCGGGCGGCACGACGCCGGGGCCGGTCTTCGATACGCTCTCCGGCACCGATCTCGACTGGTCGCGGGTGGCGGTTGTCCTGAACGATGAACGCTGGGTCCCCGAAAGCTCGTCCCGGTCGAACACGCGGCTGGTGCGGGAACGCCTGCTGCGCGACCGCGCCGCCGACGCCCGCCTGCTGCCGCTCTATCTCAACACCGCGACGCCGGAAGAGGCGCTTGACGATCTGGCCGAGGAGATCCGGCCCTTCCTGCCCATTTCCGTGCTGCTCCTGGGGATGGGGGCCGACATGCACACGGCCTCGCTGTTCCCCGGCGCCGACCGTCTGGCCGAGGCGATGGCCCCCGACGCGCCGATCCTCATGGCGCTCCGGGCCGAGGCCGCCGGCGAGCCGCGCATCACCCTGACCGCCCCCGTCCTGCGCGAGGCGATGCGCATCCACATCCTGATCACCGGCCCGGAAAAGCGCGAGGCGCTGGAACGCGCGCAGGGCCTTGACGAGCTTTCCGCCCCGGTCCGCGCCGTTCTGGCGGATGCGACCGTCCATTGGGCCGAATAACGCGCGAAAACGTCACCCCGCCGTTACGCGCGCGGGATTTCAATCAGGAAACGGCACACCAAACTCGGATGAGGGACAATGACCACCTGGGATGATCTGGCCGCCCGCCATGACGCGGCAAGGGACCGCACGATCCTGTCGCTGTTCGACGACAGCCGCGCCGCAGGCTTTTCGGCCCGCGCGGGCGAGATGCTGTTCGACTATTCCAAGACGAATATCGACGCGGAAACCCGCGACCTGCTGATCCGCCTGGCCGAGGATGCAGGGCTTGCCGCCCGCCGCGACGCGATGTTTTCCGGCGCCCGCATCAACGAGACCGAGGGCCGCGCCGTCCTGCACACCGCCCTGCGCAACCCGGACGCAAGCGTCATGGTGGACGGGCAGGACGTGATGCCCGGCGTCCGCGAAACGCTGTCGCGGATGGAACGTTTTGCCGAGGACGTGCGCGCAGGGCGCTTTCTGGGGCAGGGCGGCGCCATCACCGATGTGGTGAATATCGGCATCGGCGGGTCTGACCTCGGGCCGGCGATGGCGGTGCTGGCGCTCGCGCCTTATCATTCCGGGCCGCGCTGCCATTTCGTCTCGAATGTCGATGGCGCGCATGTGGCGGATACGCTGAAGGACCTGAACCCGGAAACGACGCTGGTGATCGTCGCCTCCAAGACCTTCACCACCATCGAGACGATGACCAATGCCGACACGGCCCGGGGCTGGATGTCGGGCCGCGTCGCCGATCCGGCGGCGCAGTTCGCGGCGCTTTCATCCGCCGGGGACCGCACGGCGGCCTATGGCATCGCGCCGGAACGGGTCTTCGGCTTCGAGGATTGGGTCGGCGGCCGCTATTCCATGTGGGGGCCGATCGGGCTCTCGCTCATGATCGCCATCGGCCCCGAAAAATTCCGCGAGTTTCTCGCCGGCGGCGCCGCCATGGACGCGCATTTCCGCGACGCGCCGCTGGCCGGAAACCTGCCGGTGCTCCTTGCGCTGGTGGGCATCTGGCACAACCAGATCTGCGGCTATGCGACCCGCGCCGTCCTGCCCTATGACCAGCGGCTGTTGCGCCTGCCCGCCTATCTGCAACAGCTGGAGATGGAATCGAACGGCAAGCGGGTCTCGATGGACGGCGCGGACCTGCCCCGCCATTCCGGCCCGGTCGTCTGGGGCGAACCCGGCACCAACGGCCAGCACGCCTTTTACCAGCTGATCCATCAGGGCACCCGCGTCATCCCCTGCGAGTTTCTGCTGGCCGCGCAGGGGCATGAGCGTGAGCTTGCCCATCATCACCGCCTGCTCGCCGCCAACTGCCTTGCCCAGTCCGAGGCGCTTTTGCGTGGCCGCAGCCTGCCGGAGGCGCGCGCCATCATGGAGGCCAAGGGGCTGGCGGGCGAGGAGCTTGACCGTCAGGCCCGCCACCGCGTCTTTCCGGGCAACCGCCCCTCGACCACGCTGATCTATCCGCGCCTGACCCCCTTTGTGCTGGGCCAGATCATCGCGCTTTACGAACACCGGGTCTTCGTCGAGGGCGTCATCCTCGGGATCAACAGCTTTGACCAATGGGGGGTGGAACTTGGCAAGGAACTCGCCAATGCCCTGCAACCGGTGCTCGAAGGCCGCGCAGGGGCCGAGGGCAAGGACGGATCGACCCGCCAGCTGATCGGCTATCTGCTCGAAAACGGCGGCGGGCCCGGCTGAGGCGCCTTTGGGGCAGCCCGGTCGTCGGGCCGCCCCTTGGGGCCGTCACTTCTGCGCGGCGACCACGATGATTTCGACCTTGTAGTCGGGCGTGGCGAGCTTCGATTCCCCCGTCGCGCGTGCCGGCGTGTGGCCCTGCGGCGCCCAGCCATCCCAGACCGCGTTCATCTCGGCGAAATCGGCCATGTCGGCCAGCCAGATCTGCGCCGACAGGATGCGCGTCTTGTCCGACCCCACCTCGGCCAGCAGCCGGTCGATCTGGGCCAGAACCTCGGTCGTCTGGGCGGTCACGCTCTCGCCCGGCTTGCCGACCTGACCGGCAAGATAGACGAGGCCGTTATGGATGACCGCCTGGCTCATGCGCGGGCCGGTTTCAATGCGGGTGATGTCGGACATGGGCAAACTCCTGCTTTTGTTGGTGCCTCCCTGTGCTAGCGGCTTCCGCGGCGTCCCGCCAGACGCAAGTGCCGCCCCCCGGCGGCGCAAATGCCAAAGGCCCCGCGATCACGCGCGGGGCCTGCCGTTTTTCCGTTGAGCACAAGGCCGCTCAGATCTCCTGCTGATGCTCGGGCAGGGCGTCGAAGGCTTCCTGCTCCAGCGTCACATGGACCTCATAGTCATCGTCTTCACCCTCGTGGATGGCAAAGCTCATCGCGTCGAGGCGCACGTCACGCTCGTCCACGGTGACGATCAGGCCGCTGATCGATTCCCCTTCGCCAAAGGTCTCAACCTCGCTGACGGTGCCGATTTCCTCACCGTCATTGCCATAGACGGTCGCGCCCTCCAGGTCGCCCGGCTCCACATCGGTCATGGGGATCGCGTCGCCATCGGCCCCGGCGCCCGTCTCCAGATCGCCGCCCGGCGCGGCCTCAACCCCCGGAGCTACGCCCGGTGCAGGCTCGGTGCCCAGCCCGTCATCCAGGTCCCCGGTGCCCGGCTCGGTGCCCGGTGCCGCCGGATCGCCCAGCTGATCGGTCACGGGGCCGGTGCCCGGCGCGTCGCCGGTGCCCGTGGTGGTGCCCAGCCCATCGGTGCCCAGCCCGTCCGTGCCCGGCGCATCCGTGCCCAGCCCGTCCGTCCCGAGGCCCGGCGCCGGTTCCGTCTGTGCAGGCTCCATCCCCGTTCCGGGGGCCGGTTCGGTGCCCGTCTCCTGCGCGGCGAGGGGTGCGGCCAGAAGGATTGCGGCGGTGGTCGTCATGAAAATACGCTTCATCGTTTTGTATCCTTTCGTCGTCCTGTGATGACCGGGACAACAGGCCCAAGGCCGCCCTGTTCCCAAGAATCGGGCATCACGCCACCAAATGCCTGAAATTTGGTGATAAAAAACACATTGAAAATTAGATGCTTCTGCTGCTGAAGCTGCGCTGTGCCGGTTCCTGTCAACCCCCCTGCGCGAACTTTCCACAGCAGCAGGCGCGCGCGATCCGGCTTCAATATTGTATCCCAAACGTGGAAAAAACGCTTGCCCGACTCAGGACTTCACGCTCAGGTATCCCAAGTTTCCGGAGGGAGGACCGAGATGAAGACCCTGAACGACCGCATCGCCGCCAGTGGCAGCGCCGTGGAGATGCTGCTCCACGCCCAGACCGGGCGCTACCAGTTCCCCGTGCCGCCCGAATTCAGCAACTGGATCGAGGAACAGCGCGCCTGGCGCGAGGGGGCGGCGCTGATGGACCAGTCCTGGCACATGACCGACCTTTACCTGGGCGGGCCCGACGCGCTGCGGCTCTTGTCGGATATCGCGGTGAACAGCTTCAAGGGCTTCGGGCGCAACAAGGCCAAGCAGATCGTCTGCGTCAGCCATGAAGGGTATGTGATCGGCGATGCGATCCTCTTCGGGCTCGAGGATGATCTTTTCAATGTCGTCGGCCGCCCGGTGCTGGCGAACTGGGTGCAGTTCCATGCCGAAACCGGCGGCTATGACGTGACGGTGGAACGGGATGAACGCACGCTCGACAATCCCGACCGCCCGCGCAAGACCTACCGCTATGAGGTGCAGGGCCCCAGGGCGCTCGAAATCCTCAACGCGGTGAACCAGGGTGGGCCGCTTGTCACCAAATTCTTCAACATGGGCGAGATCACCATCGACGGCTGCCATGCGCGCACGCTCTCGCACGGGATGGGCGGGGCCGAGGGGCTGGAGATCTGGGGCCCCGCCGCCGATGGCCCCCGCGTTCATGCGGCGCTGATGCGGGCCGGGGCGGCCCATGGGCTGCGGCAGGTGGGGGCGCGGGCCTATTCCACGGCGGCGGCGGAATCCGGCTGGGTGCCCTCGCCGCTGCCCGCGATCTATGAAGGCGAGGCGATGCGCCCCTATCGCGACTGGCTGGGCGCGAACAGCTTCGAGGCGCGCGGCTCGCTTGGCGGGAGCTGGCGCCCCGACAGGATCGAGGGCTACTACTTCACCCCCTGGGATCTGGATTACGGCCGGCTGGTCCGGTTCGACCATGACTTCATCGGCCGCGCCGCGCTGGAACGCATGGCCGCCGGCCCGCACCGGCAAAAGGTCACGCTGGTCTGGAACCGCGACGATGTGCTGGGCGTCTTTGGCGGCATGATGGACGATGGCGATCTGCCCGCCAAATACATGGAGATGCCGGCCGCCCATTACGCGACCCATCCCTATGACACGGTGCTTTGCGACGACCGCCCGGCGGGCGTCTCGATCAGCCCGGTCTTCTCGGCGAATGAACGGGCGTGGATCTCGCTTGCGATTCTGGACGCGGAGGCCGCGGCGCGGGGCGAGGTAACGGTGATCTGGGGCGAACCGGATGGCGGCACGCGCAAGCCGAATGTGGAACGCCACCGTCAGGTGCGCCTGCGCGCGACCGTCCACCCCTGGCCGATCCACGAAGCGGCGCGCACACATTACCGGCGGCAGGTCTGACGGGCTGCGCCTGCGGTGAAAATCAGCTGCTTCGCCTCTGGCGCAAGTTCAAGTGCTTCGCCTCCGGCGCAAGTCTTGCCAAGTGCCCCTCCGATCTGCTCTCCTGTCGGGATTGAGGGACGGGTATTTTCATGAATGACTTGACGGACGCGCGGGCGATGGGGCGCAGCAGTGGCACGCGGCAGCAGCAGGTGGTGGACCGGCTGCGGGAATGGGCGTTGAACGGCACGCTCAGCCCGGACGAAAAGCTGTCCGAGGCCGGGCTGGCCGAGGCGCTCGGCGTCTCGCGCACGCCCGTGCGCCATGCGCTTGCGGTGCTGGTCGAGGAAGGCGTGCTGCGCCGGGCGGGCGGGCGCGGCTATCTGGTGCGCAGCTATGACCGGGCCGATGTCGTGGCGGCGGTGGAGCTTGGCTCGGTTCTCGAAGGCTATGCCGCGCGCCGTCTGGCCGAGGCGGGCCTGCCCGACGATGTGGCAGCAGAGCTTGACGATTGCCTGCGGCAGGGCGACGCGCTCTTTCGTCCCGGCCAGCCGGTGGAAGAGGCCGCCTATGGCGCGATGAACCGGCGGTTTCACGCGCTCGTCACCGATGCGGCGATCCGGGTGGCGGGCGTCGGGCTGATCGCGCCGCTGCGCGCGACGCTGGCGCGGGTGCCTTTCGGCGGGCCGGACGCGATCCGCTTTGCGCCCTCGGCCCCGCTGGCGCGGGCCGATCACCTGCGCCACGCCCATTGGCAGCACCACTACATCGTCGCGGCCCTGCGTTCGGGCGAGGGCGCGCGGGTGGAATCGCTCTTTCGCGAACACGGAGAGATGGTGAAGGTCAGCCTCGGCCTCGCGCGCGGCGCGCTCGATCTGGGCCAGGGGCCGCCCCTGCCGATCCTGCGCTGAGCATCCTGCGCGGGGGGTCTTGCACCCTGTGCCCTGCACCGGGTGTCTTGCGGCAAGCGTCCTGCGGCGAGGAGGCGCGGCGCGGTCCGGGCCACCTCCGAACGGTCCGGGCCACCCCCGAACGGCAAGGGAGGCAGAAAGCAACGGGGGAAAGGATGCGCCAAGCCAGCAGGGATGGAGCGGGCGATGGGAATCGAACCCACGACATTCAGCTTGGGAAGCTGACGTTCTACCTCTGAACTACGCCCGCGTGGCGCCGTTGGTAGCCGTGGCCGCCCCCGGCGTCAAGAGGCGCCGCACCCCTACCGCCGCCGCCGTCTTGCGCCGTCGCCTCCGCCGCCGGTGTTGAAGCTCACCTCGGGCAGGGTCACGACCTTGCGCAACTCGGGGAAGGGGTCGGTTGCGTGGGGCAGGGCGTTCGCCGCGACGAAATGTTCCTGAAAGCGCGGCTCGATGGCGGTTTCGACCTTGTGGATGTGGTGCACGGTCTCCTCGATCGCCACCCGCGCCTCTTGATCGCAGAGCGCGATGCGCGCCCCGGTGCCTGCGGCGTTTCCGGCCGAACTCACGCGGTCGAGCGTCACATCCGGGATCATCCCCAGCACCATCGCATGTTTCGCCGAGATATGGGCGCCAAAGGCCCCGGCCAGCACCACGCGGTCCACCCGGTCCACGCCCAGTTCGTCCATCAACAGCCGCGCGCCCGCGTAAAGCGCCGATTTCGCAAGCTGGATCGCGCGGATATCGCCCTGGGTCACGGTGATGACCGGGCCGCCGGCCGCGCTTCCGTCATGGATCAGATAGGCATGGGTGCGCCCCTGCGGGATCATCCGCGCGCTGCCCACCTGTTCCGCGCTGCCGATGAGGCCCGAGGCATCCAGAAGCCCCGCCATCCGCATCTCGGCCACCGCCTCAATGATGCCCGAGCCGCAGATGCCGGTGATGCCGGTCGCTGCGACCCCTTCGGCAAAGCCCGGCTCGTCGGACCAGAGATCGCAGCCGATCACGCGGAACCGGGGTTCCCTTGTCACGGGGTCGATCTCCAGCCGTTCGATGGCGCCGGGGGCGGCGCGCTGGCCGGAACTGATCTGCGCTCCCTCGAAGGCGGGCCCGGTGGGCGAGGAACAGGCGAGCACCCGGTCGCGGTTCCCCAGGAGGATCTCGGCATTGGTGCCCACATCGACGATCAGCACCAGATCGTCGGATTTGTCCGGGGCCTCGGACAGGGCGACGGCGGCGGCATCCGCGCCCACATGCCCGGCGATGCAGGGCAGGATATAGACCTGCGCCGCCTCGGCCACGCCCGAAAGCCCGATATCCCGCGCCGTCAGCGCCAGACTGCCCGAGGTCGCAAGCGCGAAGGGTGCCTGCCCAAGCTCGACCGGGTCGATCCCCAGGAGCAGATGGTGCATCACCGGGTTGCAGACGATCACCGCCTCGACGACCTGCGCGGCGTCGATCCCCGCCTCGGCGATGATCGCCGTGGCCAGCCGGGTCAGCGCCTCTTGCACGGCCGTCGTCATCTCGGCCGCGCCGCCGGGGTTCATCATCGCATAGGACACGCGGCTCATCAGATCCTCGCCGAACCGGATCTGCGGGTTCATCACGCCGGATGACCCGATCACCCGCCCGTCGCCCAGATCGCAGAGATGCGCGGCGATGGTGGTCGAGCCGAGGTCGATGGCGAGCCCCTGGATGCCGCCTTCATGCAGGCCCGGCCAGATCGCCGTGATCTGGCCCGCATCGCCCGTGCGGTGCAGCGCCACGGTCACGCGCCAGTTCCCCTTGCGCAGGGCGGGTTGCAGGCGGCGCAGCACGGCGGGCGCGATGGCGGGGCGGGGCAGCGACCACTGATCCGCCAGCGCCTCGCACAGCCGCTCGAAATCGCCCGAGGGGTTTTCCATGTCGGGCTCCGCCACCTCGACATAATAAAGCCGGGTGGCGGGGTTCATGGTGATCGCGCGGGCGGTGGCCGCCTTGCGGATCACCTGCCGGTGCAGCTGGCTTTCGGGCGGCACGTCGATGACCACATCGCCCTCGATCCGGGCCTGACAGCCGAGCCGCCGCCCCTCGATCAGGCCGCGCTTGTCCTTGTAGCGCTGTTCGACCGCGTTCCAGTCGCTCAGCGCGCCGGGTTCGACCGTGACCCCATGTTTCGGAAAGGCGCCATAGCCCGGCGTGACCTGGCATTTGGAACAGATGCCGCGCCCGCCGCAGACAGAATCGAGATCGACGCCCAGCTGCCGCGCCGCCGTCAGCACCGGCGTGCCGCGCGCGAACCGCCCGCGCTTGCCCGAGGGGGTAAAGATCACCAGCGCGTCGTCCATCCTGCTGCCCCTGCCATCCCAGCCGTTGTCCATCTGCCTTCTATCGGGCAGGGGCGGGGGCGTTGCAATGCGGGAAACGGCATCGCCCTGCGCTGGAACGGCGTATCGGACCCGGGACCCCTAGCGGCAGACCAGCACCGAGCATTTGGCGTGGCGCACCACCCGCGCGGCGGTCGAGCCGATGAAGTAGTCCCGCAGGTCGGGCCGGTGCGACGCGATCATGATCAGGTCCGCGCCATGGGCCGCTGCCGCCTCCAATATGGCCGGGGCCGGGGCGCCCTGCCGCACCTCGGGCAGGCAATCCACCCCGGTGGCGGTGGCCATGTCGCGCAGTTCGACCATCGCCTCGGCCCGGCGTGCCTGCAGCGCCTCGGGCGGCAGGGCGGCCACGATATAACTCGGGACCTCTTCCAGCACATGGATCAGGTGAATCCGGCCCGCGGGCTGCACCAGCCGCCCCGCCTGTTCCAGCAATGCGGCGTCCTGGGCGCCCTCGGCCAGCGCCACGGCAACGATGATCCGGTCATACATCTCGCGTCCTCCTTCGCATCATGGGGCAAGGATGGCGCGGGCGGGGCCGGGCGGCCCTGATCCAGATCAATCGCTGTTGAAAAGATCGCGGGTATAGACCTTCCCGGCCACATCGGCCAGATCGGGGGTGTGCCGGTTCGCAAGGATCAGGTCGGCCTCGGCCTTGAAGGCCGCAAGGTCGTTCACCACGCGCGAGCGGTAGAAATGCGGCTCGGTCAGCACGGGTTCGTAGACGATGACCTCGATCCCCTTGGCCTTGATCCGCTTCATGATCCCCTGGATGGAACTGTCGCGGAAATTGTCCGACCCCTGCTTCATGGTCAGCCGGTAGATGCCCACCACCTGCGGGTTCCGTTCGACCACCCTTTCGGCGATGAAATCCTTGCGGGTCGCGTTCGATTCCACGATGGCGCGGATCAGCGTCTGCGGCACGATCTCGTAATTCGCGAGCAGCTGCTTGGTGTCCTTGGGCAGGCAATAGCCGCCATAGCCGAACGAGGGGTTGTTGTAATGCGCGCCGATCCGGGGGTCATGGCCGATCCCCTCGATGATCTGCCGCGTGTCGAGCCCGTGGACCAGCGCGTAGCTGTCCAGCTCGTTGAAATAGGCGACCCGCATCGCAAGGTAGGTATTGGCGAAAAGCTTGATCGCCTCGGCCTCGGTCGGGTCGGTGAACAGGACCGGCGCGTCCTTGCGGATCGCCCCCTCCAGCAGCAGGTCGGCAAAGGCGCGGGCGCGGTCGCTCTGTTCCCCCACCACGATGCGCGAGGGGTAGAGGTTGTCATAAAGCGCGCGCCCCTCGCGCAGGAATTCGGGCGAAAAGATCACGTTGGTGCAGCCCGTCTGTTCCGTCAGGCGGCGGGTAAAGCCGACGGGGATCGTCGATTTGATGACCATCACCGCATCGGGCGCGATGGCGCGCACCTGATCGACCACGCTTTCCACCGAGCTGGTGTCGAACCGGTTGGTGCGGGGGTCATAGTTGGTGGGCGTCGCGATGATGACCCAGTCCGCGCCGGCATAGGCATCGGCGGGGTCGGTCGTCGCGCGCAGCCGCAGCCGACCCGATGCGAGGTATTCCGCGCATTCGCGATCCTCGATCGGGCTCTTGCCCGCATTGACGGTTTCGACCTTGGCCGCGACCGGGTCGCAGGCCACCACCTCATGATGCTGGGCCAGCAGCACCGCGTTCGATATTCCGACATAGCCGAGGCCGGCGACGGCGATCTTCATGGGCATCTCCTTCAGGTCCCCGGCATCTAGTGCTCCGGGCGCATCGCTGACAAGGCCGGGCGGAAGAAGATGTTCCCGGCGGCGGGTGGCGAAGGGCGATAGTCAGGGTGACAAGGCAGGGTGATTCTGCCCGCAGGCCCCCTTCCAGGGCCATGCCGCGCCGCGGAAAGCGCCCGCTGCCGCGCTGTCCGGCAGGGGGCCGCCGGTCCGCCATCCACCGGGGGCCTTGCCCGTGGAACCCGCGCGGCCCAGCGAAAGCAGGCGGTTTTCCACAACTCCATCCCCATTGTGGATAAAATTGCCCCGGATTTCTGCGCCGCCGCAGATGAACAACGTGTTGACTCTGACGCGCCTTGGGTCAATCTTGTGTATCAGAAATCAACCGACACCAGATATAGTGGCCGTATCAATGCCGCGCAGGACAGGGCGCTTCGCCCTGTCGATGTCATCTGGCGTCTTCAAAAAGGGGCACGAGGACATGAGGATCGAGCGCAGGTTCACCCAGGCCGACCGCGACGCCTATGCGGGGCTGGAATTCACGACCACGACGTCGGAAATCCGCAACCCCGACGGCACCATCGTTTTCCGGAACGAGGGCGTAGAGGTCCCGGCAGGCTGGAGCCAGGTGGCCTCGGACGTCCTCGCACAGAAATATTTCCGCAAGGCGGGCGTGCCTGCGCGGCTGAAACGCGTCCGCGAAAAGGGCGTGCCCGAATTCCTGTGGCGCTCGGTCCCCGATGAGGCCGCGCTGGCAGACCTGCCGGAAGCCGAACGCTTCACCGGCGAAACCAGCGCGCGCCAGGTCTTTGACCGGCTGGCCGGCGCCTGGGCCTATTGGGGCTGGAAGGGCGGCTATTTCACCGCCGAATCCGATGCCCGCGCCTATTTCGACGAAATGCGCGTGATGCTGGCGCGCCAGATGGCCGCGCCGAACAGCCCGCAATGGTTCAACACCGGCCTGCACTGGGCCTATGGCATCGACGGGCCGAGCCAGGGCCATTTCTACGTCGATTACAAGACCGGCAAGCTGGTGAAATCCGACAGCGCCTATGAACACCCGCAGCCCCATGCCTGCTTCATCCAGTCGGTCAGCGACGATCTGGTGAATGACGGCGGGATCATGGACCTCTGGGTGCGCGAGGCGCGTCTGTTCAAATACGGCTCGGGGACGGGCACGAACTTTTCCTCGCTTCGCGGCGAGGGCGAGAAACTGTCGGGCGGGGGCAAGTCTTCGGGGCTCATGGGCTTCCTCAAGATCGGCGACCGCGCGGCCGGCGCGATCAAGTCGGGCGGCACGACCCGGCGCGCGGCCAAGATGGTGATCTGCGACATGGATCACCCCGACATCGAGCAGTTCATCAACTGGAAGGTCATCGAGGAACAGAAGGTCGCAAGCCTCGTCGCCGGCTCCAAGGCGCATGAGGCGCAGCTGAACGGCCTCTTCGCCGCCGTGGCGCAATGGGACGGACTGGCCGAGGATGCCGCCGACCCCGCAAAGAACGGCGCGCTGAAATCCGCGATCCGCAGCGCGAAAAAAGCGATGATCCCGGAAACCTATATCAACCGGGTGCTGCAATATGCGCGGCAGGGCTTCACCAGCATCGAGTTTCCCACCTATGACACCGACTGGGATTCCGAGGCCTACAGCACCGTTTCGGGCCAGAACTCCAACAACTCGGTCCGGGTGACGGATGCGTTCCTGCAGGCCGTGCGCGATGATGCCGACTGGGCGCTGATCCGGCGCACCGATGGCCGCGTCTCGAAAACCGTCAAGGCGCGCGAGCTTTGGGATCAGGTCGGCCATGCCGCCTGGGCCTGCGCCGACCCGGGCATCCAGTTCCACGACACGGTCAACGCCTGGCACACCTGCCCGGCGGATGGCGAGATCCGCGGCTCGAACCCCTGTTCGGAATACATGTTCTTGGACGACACGGCCTGCAACCTCGCGTCGATGAACCTGCTGACCTTCTATCGCGACGGGCGCTTCGATGCGGACGGATATGTCCATGCGACGCGGCTCTGGACGCTGACGCTGGAAATCTCGGTGCTGATGGCGCAGTTCCCCAGCCGGGAAATCGCGCAGCGGTCCTATGATTTCCGCACGCTGGGCCTGGGCTATGCCAATATCGGCGGGCTTCTGATGAACATGGGGCTCGGCTACGACTCGGCTGCGGGGCGCGCGCTCTGCGGGGCGCTGACGGCGGTGATGACGGGCGTTTCCTATGCCACCTCGGCGGAAATCGCGGGCGAGGTCGGAACCTTCCCCGGCTATGCGAAGAACCGCGAGCATATGCTGCGGGTGATCCGCAACCACCGCACCGCCGCCTATGGCAGGACCGAGGGCTATGAGGGGCTGGCGGTCAAGCCCGTGCCGCTCGACCACGCGAACTGCCCCGATGCGCGGCTGGTGGCACTTGCGCAATCCGCCTGGGACGACGCGCTGCGTCTGGGCGAGGCGCATGGCTATCGCAACGCGCAGGCCACCGTGATCGCCCCCACCGGCACCATCGGGCTGGTAATGGATTGCGACACGACCGGGATCGAGCCCGACTTCGCGCTGGTCAAGTTCAAGAAGCTGGCGGGCGGCGGCTATTTCAAGATCATCAACCGCTCGGTCCCCGCGGCGCTGGAAACGCTCGGCTATTCGTCGTCGCAGATCGAGGAAATCATCGCCTATGCGGTGGGCCATGGCAGCCTTGGCAACTGCGCCGGGATCAACCATGCCGCGCTGGTCGGCCATGGATTCGGCGAGGCCGAGATCGCCAAGATCGAGGCCGCGCTGCCCTCGGCCTTCGACATCCGCTTTGTCTTCAACCAGTGGACGCTGGGCGCGGATTTCTGCACCGGCACGCTGGGCATCCCCGCGGATCGTCTGGCCGACCCGACCTTCGACCTGCTGCGCCATCTCGGCTTTACCCGCGCGCAGATCGACGCCGCGAATGACCATGTCTGCGGGACGATGACGCTGGAAGGCGCGCCCTTCCTCAAGCCGGAACATTACGCCGTCTTCGACTGCGCCAACCCCTGCGGGAAGAAGGGCAAGCGGTATCTGAGCGTGGACTCGCACATCCACATGATGGCGGCGGCGCAAAGCTTCATCTCGGGCGCGATTTCCAAGACGATCAACATGGCCTCGACCGCCACGATCGAGGATTGCAAGGCCGCCTATGAGCTGTCGCACAGCCTCGGCATCAAGGCGAACGCGCTTTACCGCGACGGGTCCAAGCTCAGCCAGCCGCTCGCATCGGCGCTGGTCGAGGATGACGAAGAGGCCGAGGAAACGCTCGCCACCGGCACGCCGATCGAAAAGGCGCAGGTGATCGCGGAAAAGATCGTCGAAAAGGTCGTGGTCCGCGAAATCATCCGCAGCCACCGCGAAAAGCTGCCCGAACGCCGCAAGGGCTATACGCAAAAGGCCATCGTAGGCGGCCACAAGGTCTATCTGCGCACCGGTGAATACAAGGACGGGACGCTGGGCGAGATCTTCATCGACATGCACAAGGAAGGCGCGGGCTTCCGGGCGATGATGAACAATTTCGCCATCGCCGTGTCCGTGGGCCTGCAATATGGTGTGCCGCTGGAGGAATTCGTCGAGGCCTTCACCTTTACCCGGTTCGAGCCGGCGGGGATGGTGCAGGGGAACGACAGCATCAAGAACGCGACCTCGATCCTCGACTACATCTTCCGGGAACTGGCGGTCAGCTATCTGGACCGCACGGATCTGGCCCATGTGAAGCCCGCCGGTGCCTCCTTCGACGAGCTTGGGCGCGGCGATGCCGAGGGCAAGCCCGCCCCCACGCCCGAGGATGCCGCAAGCCAGGGTGCCACCAGCCGGGGGCTGGAGGTGCTGAAGCAGATCAGTTCCACCGGCTATCTGCGCAAGCGGGTGCCGCAGGAACTGGTGGTGCTGCAGGGTGGCGTGCAGGGCGCGACCGCGCTGGCGCCCCAGACCTTGGCGCCACAGACCTTCGGCACGCAGGCCGTGCTGGCCCAGACCACGAGCCATGTCGCTGTGGCAGGTGCAGTCACGGGGGCAGTTACGGGGGCGGGGAGCGACACCCTGACCGTCGCCTCTGCGCCCGCTGCTGCCGATGCCCGCGCCCGCGCCCGGATGCAGGGCTATGAGGGCGACCCCTGCGGCGATTGCGGCAACTACACGCTGGTCCGGAACGGCACCTGCATGAAGTGCAACACCTGCGGCGGCACCAGCGGCTGCAGCTGAAAGGATCTGACATGGGTATCTTGATCAAGAACAACCTGATTCAAGACTGCGATACCGGGATCTCGGTTCGGGCGATCTCGCCCCCCGAGATGCTGATCGCCGGCAACAGAATGGAGAGAATTCGGGGCACGGCGATTGATCTCGTTTTTCTTACGGACCGCTTTCCGGTTCTGAGGAACGCGGCACCAGACCTGCTGCAAGAGGCATCCCGAAAGGTTGCAGCGGCTCCGCCGGAAATACGTGAAGCGACGCTACGGTCCACCAGGCTCGGCAAGTGGCTGTCCGGGCAGTCGTTCGTGGACTGGGCAGCTTTGGCCGTGGCATTTTCGTCCCTGGTGTCGTAGTCTCATCAAGACCCCTCCGGCGATTACGGAAACGCCAAAGCCCCATCCCTCGGCCCGTCCGCCCATCCTATTGAGTGCTTTGCGATGAGACCGCTTCGCGCTATGGCTGGGACTCTGGGACAGGCCAGGGATGGCGCCTTTGGGGGGCTTGATGGGCGACAGCATGATGCCGGCGACAATCGGAACGATGGGCCTGTTGCAGCGGTTCATCAATCTCAGCCCGAATCCGACCATGGTGACGGACGGGTCGCTGCGCATCCTCTGCATGAATGACGCCGTGGAAACGGTGCTTGGCCTGCCCCGCAGCTTGGCGGGGCGCCATGATCATCCGCAGGGCATCCTTTCGCCCGAGGTGGTCGCGCGTCTTGCCGCGATCGAGGCAGAGGTCCTGGCGACCGGCATCCCCTTTGACGGACATGAATATCTCGGGGCATTCGGGCCGGGCCCCTGGCGGCTCTGCATCCGCAGGCTTGAGCTCACCGCCCAGGAGGCCGCCGAGATCGGCCTGCCCGCGCTGATCGTGGCCGAGATGATCGACATTTCCGAGATCTCTGAAAGCGCGGAACGCGAGCGCCGCGGGCGCGCTCTCATGGCCAGTATCTTCGAAAGCAGCGCCGACGCGATCCGCCTTCTCGATCTCGACGGGAACCTGGTCCTGTCGAACGCGGCGGCGGACCGGATCTTTGACGGCAGGCCGATCCGCAACCTTGACGGTTGGCGCGATGTCGTTCCACCCGAAAAGGTTCAGGAAATCGGCGACGCCTTTGCCCGCGTGGCGCGCGGGGAGACCGCGCGGATCATCATCGGCGACCCGCCGGTGCAGTTCGGCTGGGGGCCGCCGCGCAACATGGACATCGTGATGGCGCCGGTGCGCGGACCCGACGGGAAGCCGGAACGCATCCTCTCGATCTGGCGCGACGTGACCGAGCTGCGGCAGGCGAGGCTCGCCGCCGAAGACGCAGCACTCCGCATGACCGCCGTGCTGGAAAACACGATGGACGGGGTGCTGGTCGTGGATCGCGACTTCAATGTCACCTATCTGAACGGCCCGGCCCAGCGCGCCCTGAGGGATGCGCAGCCGATGCTGGGGCGCAACCTGTGGTCCGTGATCCCCGGCAACGAGGAACGTTTCGCCCACCGCTGCCGCGAGGTGATGGCGACCCGTCGCGCCGTCGCGTTCGAGGATCAGGACGCGGCAAGCAACCGCTGGTTTCAGGTGCAGGTCGCACCGCTGGGCGACGGGCTCTCGGTCTTTTTCCGCGACGTGACCAAGACGCGCCTTCTGGAAGAGAACCGCCGCAATTCGGAAAAGGCGCTCTATCGTCTCGCGCGGCTTGACGGGCTTACGGGATTGCCGAACCGGCGCCAGTTCCATGAGGCCCTGACCGAGGCCCTGGTGCGTGCGCGCCGCGAACCCGACGGCCGGGCCGCCGTGCTGATGGTCGATCTCGACAACTTCAAGCCGGTCAATGACAGCTATGGTCACCCGGTGGGCGACCGGCTGTTGCAGATCCTTTCGGGCCGGCTGCGCGCGGCGGTGCGCGCGGGCGAGACCGTCGCACGGGTGGGCGGCGACGAATTCATGATTGTGCTGCCCCGGCTGGGCTCTGTGACCGAGGCCAGCGATCTGGCCGAACGCATCATCGCGACGCTGAGCGAGCCCTGCATGATAGAGGGGATCGAGCTGGTCGTGGGCGCAAGCATCGGCATCGCGCTGTCGGGAAGTGACGGCGAAACGGCAGACCAGCTCATCAAGGCGGCCGATATCGCGCTTTACGCCGCCAAGGAGGGCGGGCGCGGCATCTGGCGCCGGTTCGAGCAGGGGATGGATGACCGCCTGCGCGAACGGCACGAGATCAAGATGGGCCTGCGGCGCGCCTTTCGGGCCGGTGAGCTGGAGGTGCATTATCAACCCCTGCAGGACATCGGCACGGGCCGCGTCACAAGCTGCGAGGCGCTGGTGCGCTGGCCGCATCCCACGCGCGGCATGATCCCGCCCTCTGACTTCATGCCGGTGGCCGAGGAAAGCGGCCTGATTGCCCGGATCGGCGAATGGGTCCTGCGCACCGCCTGCGCCGAGGCCGCCGGCTGGCCCGACGATATCGCGCTGGCCGTGAACCTGTCGGTGGTGCAGTTCCGGGGCGGGCGGCTGCCGGCCATGGTACGCGCGGCGCTGGCGGATTCGGGGCTCGACCCCGGGCGGCTGCAACTGGAAATCACGGAAAGCGTGCTGCTGGACGCGACGGGCCATAACCTCGAAACGCTCGCGGCGCTGCGGGCGCTGGGCGTCAAGATCGTGATGGACGATTTCGGGACGGGCTATTCCTCGCTCAGCTATCTGCGGTCGTTCCCGTTCGACAAGATCAAGGTGGACCGATCGTTCATCCAGGACCTGCCCCGCGAAGAGGCGCTGGCGATCATCCGCGCGGTGGCCATCATCGGGCGCAGCCTGTCCATCCCCACCACGGTCGAGGGGGTGGAGACCGAGGAGCAGTTGCGCATGGTCGAGCAAGAGGGCTTTACCGAGGCGCAGGGCTTCATCTTTTCCCGGCCCATGACGGCGCAGGCGCTGCGCGACGCGCTGGGCGTCAAGGCGGGCGTCACGGCTGCGGACGGCGGGCTGCCGGGGGTGCGGACGCAGGCCGACGCCATCCGCTGAACACGCGTCTGGCGGTTGTGCATCGGGCCCGCGATGCCGGGTTTCCAACCGCGCGGGGTCATGCTAGCAGGGCGCCGGTTTCACCGCGGGGCAAGCCGCCCCTTTCAGCATGAGGCGACAATGGCCATTGAACGCACCCTTTCCATCATCAAGCCCGACGCGACGCGCCGCAACCTGACCGGCAAGATCAACGCCAAGTTCGAAGAGGCGGGTCTGCGCATCGTCGCGCAAAAGCGCATCCACCTGACCGAGGCGCAGGCCGGCCAGTTCTACGAGGTTCACAAGGAACGCCCCTTCTACGGCGAGCTGTGCCAGTTCATGGCCTCGGCCCCCGTCGTCGTTCAGGTGCTGGAAGGCGAAGGCGCCGTGGCCAAGAACCGCGAAGTGATGGGCGCCACCAACCCGGCCGAGGCCGCGGACGGCACCGTGCGCAAGGAATTCGCGCTTTCGATCGGCGAGAACTCGGTCCACGGTTCGGATTCGGCCGAAAACGCGGCGATCGAGATCGCGTTCTTCTTTTCGGGGCTGGAACTGGTCGGCTGACCCTTTCCGCCGCGCAGGATCGGGCCGTGCCTTCGGGTGCGGCCTTTTTCGTTTGGGGGGCGGTTTCGCGGGCCGGGCGCAGGTTTGCGAGGGGGGGTGGTGAAGGCAGGCTCGTCGCGCGGGCGGCGGGATCAGCGGCTGGCGGGTTTGGCCCGGGGCCTCTTGCTGGCCTTGGCCGGGCGGGCGATCACGCCGATGGCGTCCAGTTCGGCCTCCAGCCGGCGGAGGCCGGTCTGGGCGGGGTCGGGTTTGACCTTGGCGCAAAGCGCGTCGAAGCGTTTGCGCAGCGCCTCTTTCTCGGCCCCGCGGCAATCGTTCCAGGGGCGGCCCTGCAACGCCATTTCGAGCACGTAGAAGCTGATGAAATGCGGCCGCTGCCCCGAGGCCAGAAGCCGCCCATAGGCCGCATCGGTCCCGAGCGCGCGGAGCGTTTCCGCATCATGGATGCCCGCGCGGGCAAAGGCGGATTCGGTCGCGGGACCGAGGTTCTTCAGTGCGGAAATGCGCTGGCCGGTAGTGGCCGTCTCCGTTCCCGCAGTCGTGCCGTCTGGCCTCGCCTGTTCCGCACGGACCTTTTTCGCCACCTGTTTTTCCGCCATGCCGCCCCCGGACCCTTGTCAACCGAACCGGGATCATGTGCCCGGTTTGTTCACGGTCAGGATGCCTCGGCCCGCGCCGCCGCGCAAGGGGGTGCGGGGTGGGGCGGACGCGGATGTCAGATCGCGGCCCAGTCGCGAAAGACAAAGGGGGCAGGGGCCGCCGGTGCGGGGGTCTTGGAAACCGGCCCCGGGGCGGGGGCGGCAGAAACCGGCGGGGGCGCCTGGACGGGGGCGGCGGGGATGCGGGCTTGGTCGGTCATCATTTCATCCGAAGGTTGCGTGCCTTGGCGGCCCGTGCCCATTGCGGCGCGGCGCGCCTTTGGGCAAGGGGCAAAGCGACGGCAGGGTTAACACCTGCGTGATCGGGTGCCGCCACGGCTCCGATCCCCATCGCGCCTGCCAGCCGCCCGTTCCCCTCTGTCAGGTCGGCGAGCGTATAGCTGTCGAGCACGCCCCAGAACGCCTCCAGCGCCTCGGACAGCACGGGGCGCAGCCGGCAGTCCGCGATCAGCGGGCAGGGCCGGTTGCAGTCGCCAAAGCAATCGTCCGGCCCTCGCGCCTCGAACAGGCGGACGACCGCGCCGATCGCCTGCCGCGCGGGCGGCCGCGCCAGAACGATGCCGCCGCCCCGACCGCGCGCGGTGCGGATGAATCCGGCCTGCCCCAGCGCATGGATCACCTGCCCCAGATGATTGACGGAGGCGCCGCAGGCCGCCGCGATGTCATGCTTGCGCGCCAGCCCGTCGTTCAGCGCGCAATACATCAGGACCCGCAGGGCGAGATCGGTGCGCAAGGTCAGTTTCATCGGCTTTTCCGTCTGTTGCCACAGGCGCAAACTGCCCGGCCGCAGGGGATCACGCCTTGATCGAGATCAGCTTTTGGTGCCTTTTGGGCGCAAGTTTGAAAACGGGGACGGAAGATGGCGGATCTGGGAACGATGTTCGGGGCGGGGGCGGCAGAGACCTTCATGGGGCTGCCACGCTGCGACGATCTGGCGGGGCTGACGGCGCGGGTCGCGCTGATGGGGGCGGGGGCGATCACATCCTATCCGTCCGTCGGGGCCTATTGCGCGGGCGCGCCTGCGGCGATCCGGGCGGCGGCGGCGACCTATGCGGCGAACCTGACGCATATGAATTTCGATCTGGGCACGCCGACGCTGCCGGATCCGGGTGCTGCGGTCGATTGCGGCGACCTGCCCACGGTCGATGGCGACGGCGCGGGGAACCGCGCGCTGGTGCGCGATGCGGTGGCCATGATGCTGGACCGGGGCGCCGTGCCGGTGCTGCTGGGCGGCGATGACAGCCTGCCCATCCCGATGCTGGAGGCCTTTGCCGGGCGTGGAAAATTCACCATCCTGCAGATCGACGCCCATATCGACTGGCGCCAGGAGGTCGAGGACGAGCCTTTGGGGCTTTCCTCGACCATGCGCCGGGCAAGCGAGATGGACCATATCGAGCGGATCGTGCAGGTGGGGCAGCGCGGCATCGGATCAGCCCGGCCCGGCGATTATCAGGATGCGCTGGACTGGGGGGTAGCCTTTGTTCCGGCGTCCGAGGTGGCGCGGCGCGGGGTTCAGGCGGCGCTGGACCTGATCCCGGAAGGCTCTGACATCATTGTCTGTTTCGATTGCGACGCGCTCGACCCCGCGATCATGCCGGCGGTGATCGGACGCACGGCGGGGGGGCTTGGCTATTGGCAGGCGGTCGAGCTGATCGCGGGCGCGGCGGCGCGGGGCCGGATCGCGGCCTTCGACCTGGTGGAGTTCATGCCCGACCGCGACATCGACGGGCAGGCTGCGCTGCTTGCCGCGCAACTGGTCGCCGCAACCCTGGGGATCATTGCGCGGCAGGGGTAGGGCGTGTATCTAACGCGCGGAAAAACATGAGGCAGGAGAATGGCGATGCGTCGGGTGGTTATCACGGGCATGGGTATGGTCACGCCGCTGGCCTGCGGGGTCGAGGAGACCTGGCGGCGCCTGTTGGCCGGACAAAGCGGCGCGCGCACGATCAGCCGCTTTGACGCGAGCCATCTTGCCACGACCTATGCCTGCGAGATCCCCTTTGGCGACGGGTCGGACGGCACCTTCAACCCCGACGACTGGATGGAGCCGAAGGAACGCCGCAAGGTCGATGACTTCATCCTTTACGGGATGGCCGCCGCGCAGCAGGCGGTCGAGGATGCGGGCTGGGCCCCCGAGGACGAAGAGGCGCGGATGCGCACCGGCGTGATGATCGGGTCGGGGATCGGCGGGCTCTCGACCATCGCGGAAACGGCGATCCTGCTCAAGGAAAAGGGGCCGCGGCGGGTGTCGCCGTTCTTTATTCCCGGGGCGCTCATCAACCTGATCTCGGGTCAGGTGAGCATCCGCTACGGCTTCAAGGGGCCGAACCATGCGGTGGTGACGGCCTGTTCCACCGGCGCCCATGCCATCGGCGATGCGGCGCGGCTGATCGGCTATGGCGATGCGGATGTGATGGTGGCGGGCGGCGCCGAAAGCCCGATCAGCGAGATCGGGATCGCCGGGTTCAACGCCTGCAAGGCGCTCTCGACCAAGCGCGCCGACGATCCGGCCAAGGCGAGCCGCCCCTATGACGCCGACCGCGACGGCTTCGTGATGGGCGAGGGCGCGGGCATCGTCGTGCTGGAGGAATACGAACACGCGAAGGCGCGCGGCGCGAAGATCTATGCCGAGGTGCTGGGCTATGGCCTGTCGGGCGACGCCTATCACATCACTGCCCCGTCCGAGGACGGGGACGGGGGCTACCGGTCGATGCAGGCGGCGCTGAAACGGGCGGGCGTGACGCCGGACCAGGTGGATTACATCAACGCCCACGGCACCTCGACCATGGCCGACACGATCGAGCTGGGCGCGGTCGAACGGCTGATGGGCGACGCGGCGGACAAGGCCACGATGTCGTCCACCAAATCGTCGATCGGGCATCTTTTGGGGGCCGCCGGTGCGGTCGAGGCGATTTTCTGCGCGCTGGCGATCCGCGACCAGATCGCGCCGCCGACCATCAATCTTGACAACCCGGCGGTGCAGCCCCGGCTGGATCTTGCGCCGAACGCGGCGCGGAAACGCAGGATCGACGTGGCGCTGTCCAACTCCTTCGGCTTTGGCGGCACGAATGCGAGCCTTGTGCTGGGCCGGGTGGACCGCTGATGTGGCGTCATGTTGCATCGAACGCGCTGACGCTTTTCGTCGTCGTTCTGGCCTTTCTGGGCGGGCTGATCGCCTGGGGCCAGCGGCAATATGTGGCCGAGGGGCCGGCGCAGACCTCGGTCTGCGTGCGGGTCGAGCGGGGCGCGAACATGGCGCAGGTCTCGCGCCAGCTTGAGGAACAGGGCGCGATCAGCAACGCGACGATTTTCCGGATCGGCGCGCGCTATCAGGAACAGTCGGGCGGGCTGCGCTTTGGCAGCTATCTGGTGCCGGCGGGCGCGTCGATGCCGCAGGTGCTCGATATCCTGACGCGGGGCGGGGCATCCACCTGCGGGACCGAGATCAACTATCGCATCGGGGTGGTGCTGGCCGAGATGGTCGTGCGCGAGCTTGACCCCGAGACCGCGCGCTATGTGGAGACGATCCGGTTCAATCCCGCGACCGACGCGGTACCCGACGGCTATCTGGAGGTCGCGCAGGCCGAGGACACCCGGTTCCGCGTGACGCTGGCCGAGGGCGCGACAAGCTGGCAGGCGGTCGATGCGCTGCGCCGGGCGGAGTTCCTGTCGGGGCAGATCGATTCGGTGCCGGCCGAAGGGACGCTCGCCCCCGATTCCTATGAGGTGACGCGCGGGGCCGACCGCGCCGCGCTGGTGGATGAGATGGAGGCGCGGCAGAGCAGGATCCTGGCCGATCTGTGGGAGAACCGCAGCGACGGCCTGCCGATCGACACGCCCGAAGAGGCGCTGATCCTTGCCTCGATCGTGGAAAAGGAAACCGGTGTCGCCGAGGAGCGCCGGCAGGTGGCGAGCGTATTCGTGAACCGGCTGAACCAGGGGATGCGGCTGCAGACCGACCCGACGGTGATCTATGGCATCACGCTGGGCGAGGGCACGCTGGGCCGGGGCCTGCGGCGCAGCGAACTGGACGCGCGAACCCCTTATAATACCTACCAAATTGACGGGTTGCCGCCGACGCCCATCGCCAATCCGGGCCGCGCCAGCATCGAGGCCGCGCTGAACCCCGACGATACGCCCTATATCTATTTCGTCGCGGACGGGACGGGGGGCCATGCCTTTGGCGTGACGCTGGAAGAGCATAACCGCAACGTCGCCCGCTGGCGCGAGATCGAGCGGGAGCGCGCCGCGCGAGGCATCGAGACCGATCCGGAGACCGGCGCCGCGGTGGGTGAGGAAGACGCTGAGGCGGAGCCTGAAGCGGCCGAGTGATGCAACCTGAAAGATAGTGCTTGACTTTGCGAACGCCCTAAGGTAGAGATAAGGCAAGCTAGGAGAAGTGGGCAGGCGGCGCGGGGGAACCCGGCGCCGCCTTTCCGTTTCCGCTCGTGCGGGGCAGCATGAGAGGCGGACAGAACAATGACAATGATGGGCCCCATCGGGGACGAAGGGTCTTCGGAAGCGCTGCTTTCGGAGGCCCTTTTGCTTTACCGGACTGCGGCAGAGGTCTTTGCCACGGTCATCGAGGATGCGCGCAGCGGCGACGAAAAGGCCGCCCGCGAGGCACAGGGCTATGCCCGCGAGTTCCACAAGGCGCTGCAAACCGCCATGCAGGAAAGGCAGAAAGTTGAACAACTTTGCAAACAGGACGCCGGCATCGCCTATCACTATGCGCTCGATTTCGACCGCGCCCGCGATGAGGTCGGGCGCCGCATGGCTCGCCTCCGCGCCGCCGGAGGTGGTGGATGAATTCATCGCGGGGCTGTCGGACGAGGCGCTGATGGCCCTGCCATGGCTGTGGGAGTTCTGGGCGCAGCCGCATCAGCTGCCGCCCGAGGGGGCGTGGAAGACCTGGGTCATCCTGGGCGGCCGGGGCGCGGGCAAGACGCGCGCCGGGGCAGAATGGGTCCGCGCCGAGGTCGAAGGGGCGCGCCCGCTCGACCCCGGGCGGTCGCGTCGGGTGGCGCTGATCGGCGAAACCTTTGACCAGGTGCGGGACGTGATGGTGTTCGGCGACAGCGGGTTGCTGGCCTCGTCCCCGCCCGACCGCAAGCCGGTGTGGGAGGCGACGCGGCGCAGGCTCGTCTGGCCGAACGGGGCGGTGGCGCAGGCCTTTTCGGCGCACGAGCCGGAACATCTGCGGGGGCCGCAATTCGACGCGGCCTGGGTCGATGAACTGGCCAAGTGGAAGCGCGGCGAAGAGGTCTGGGACATGCTGCAATTCGCGCTGCGGCTGGGCGAGAACCCCCGGCAGGTGGTGACGACGACGCCGCGCAACGTGGCGGTGCTGAAGCAGGTGCTGATGAACCCCTCGACCGTGACGACCCATGCGGCGACCGAGGCGAACCGCGCCTGGCTGGCCGAGAGTTTCCTTGACGAGGTGCGGACGCGCTATGCCGGCACCCGGATGGGGCGTCAGGAACTGGACGGAGAGCTGCTGGAGGATGCAGAAGGCGCGCTCTGGACCCTTGGCGGGCTGGAGGAGGCGCGGATCGGAAAGGCCCCGGTGCTGGACCGGGTGGTCGTTGCGGTCGATCCGCCGGTGACGGGCCATAACGGTTCGGATGCCTGCGGGATCGTGGTGGCGGGGGTGGTGACGAAGGGGCCGCCCGCGGACTGGAAGGCTTATGTGCTGGAGGACGCGAGCGTGAGCGGCAAGAGCCCGGCCGAATGGGCGCGGGCCGCCGTCGCGGCGATGGAACGGCACGGGGCCGAGCGGCTGGTGGCCGAGGTCAACCAGGGCGGCGATCTGGTGGAAAGCGTCGTGCGGCAGGTGGCGCCCCTGGTGCCCTATCGCGCGGTGCGGGCGTCGCGCGGCAAGGCGGCGCGGGCGGAACCCGTCGCGGCGCTTTACGAACAGGGGCGGGTGCATCACCTGCGGGGGCTGGCCGCGCTGGAGGACCAGATGTGCCAGATGACCGCGCGCGGCTATGAGGGGCGCGGCAGCCCCGACCGTGTGGACGCGCTGGTCTGGGCGCTGCACGAGCTGATGATCGGCCCGGCGCGAGACTGGCGGCGGCCGCAGATGCGGAGCCTGTAGGGCCGCGCCGCATGACCGTTCCGTGAACCCGCCTTTCGGCGGGTTTTCTTTTGGGTCCGCAGGCTTGGCGGGCGTTCTTCAGACGGTGCAGGAGACAGGAATGTTCGATTTTCTCAAACGCGGCGCCGCGCCGCCCGAGCGCAAGGCAAGCGCGACGGGTCCGGCCGTGGGGGCCGCGGCGCGATGGGGCGGCGCGGGGGGCCGCGTGGCCTGGACGCCGCGCGATACGGTTTCGCTGACACGGACGGGGTTTCAGGGCAATCCGGTCGGCTTTCGCGCGGTGCGGGTCATCGCCGAGGCGGCGGCGGCGCTGCCCCTGGTGCTGCAGGATTGCGAGCGGCGCTATGAGGCGCATCCGGTGCTGGACCTGATCCGCCGCCCGAACCCGGCGCAGGGCAAGGCAGAACTGTTCGAGGCGCTTTACGGCCAGTTGCTGCTTTCGGGGAACGGCTATCTGGAGGCGGTGGGCGAAGGTTTTCCGGCGGAACTGCATGTGCTGCGGTCGGACCGGATGGCGGTGGTGCCCGGCCCGGATGGCTGGCCCGTGGGCTATGACTATACCGTCGGCAGCCGCAAGCACCGGTTCGACATGACCACCGGCGCGCCGGTCTGCCATATCCGCAGTTTCCACCCGCAGGACGACCATTACGGGTTTTCGCCGATGCAGGCGGCGGCGACCGCGGTCGATGTGCATAACAGCGCCTCGCGCTGGTCGAAGGCGCTGCTGGACAATGCGGCCCGGCCCTCGGGCGCGATCGTCTACAAGGGGCCCGATGGCGGCACGCTGGCGCAGGATCAGTATGACAGGCTGGTGAGCGAGATGGAGATGCACCATCAGGGCGCGCGCAATGCCGGGCGGCCGATGCTGCTGGAGGGTGGCCTTGACTGGAAGCCGATGGGGTTCAGCCCCTCGGACATGGAGTTCCAGAAGACCAAGGAGGCCGCCGCGCGCGAGATCGCCATCGCCTTTGGCGTGCCGCCGATGCTGCTGGGCATCCCCGGAGACGCCACCTACGCGAATTACCAGGAGGCCAACCGCGCCTTTTACCGGCTGACGGTGGTGCCGCTGGTCACGCGGGTCGCGGCGGCGGTGTCGCATTGGCTTTCGGGCTTCGAGGGCGGTGCGGTCGAGCTGCGGCCCGATCTGGATCAGGTGCCCGCGCTGGCGGCCGAGCGCGACCAGCAATGGCGCCGGGTCGGCGAGGCGGCGTTCCTGACGCAGGCGGAAAAGCGGGCGATCCTGGGTCTGCCCCGGCTGGCGGAGGAGGAATGACCGCGCGGCGGCCCCAGGGCGGGTCGCGTTACCTTTACGACAGTTTCGACGCCGCCTCGGCCCGGATCGAGGCGAACGAGCGGGTGGCCGAGGAACGCTGGGCCGGGCTCGAATACCGGCTTCAGCAGATGGAGGCGACGCTGGAACGGCTGGAAAAGCGTTTGTGGCTGGCCGTTTACGGGGTGGTGGCGGTGATACTGGCGCAGGGCGTGCAGTCGCTGATCGTGCAATAGGAGAGAGCGATGGAGCTGGAACACAAGTTCCACCGGCCCGAGGCAGGGCTGGTGGTGGGCGATGGCGCGGTGATCGAGGGCTATGCGAGCCTGTTCGGCCAGCGCGATCAGGGCGGCGACGTGGTCGAACGCGGCGCCTATGCCGGGTCGCTTGCGGAGCTCGCGGCGGGGCGGCGGCGGGTCAAGATGCTGTGGCAGCACGACCCCGCGCAACCCATCGGCATCTGGGACGAGGTGCGCGAGGACGACCGGGGCCTTTTCGTCCGAGGCCGCCTGCTGCCCGAGGTCGCCAAGGGCCGCGAGGCGGCGGCGCTGGTCGCGGCCGGGGCGCTTGACGGGCTCTCGATCGGCTATCGCGTCGCGCGGGCCGAGAAGACGGCGGGCGGGCGGCGGCTTTTGACGCTCGACCTGTGGGAGGTGTCGCTGGTGACATTCCCGATGCTGGCCACCGCGCGGGTGGGGGCCAAGGCCGCCGTTCCCGCCGAGAGCGAGGCCGTGACCGCCGCCTTCCGCGCCGCGGCCCAGATGCTGGCCAGCCTGCGCGCAACAATCTGAATTTCAACCCCAACGGAGATGACATGACACCCGAGACGAAGTCGCGGGGCGATGCCCCCATGCCCGCAGGTCCGAGCGAGGTCAAGACCGCGCTGGATGGATTTCTGAACGAAGTCAAAGCCTTTCAATCCGACGTTCAATCGAAGCTCAAACAACAGGAAGAGCGAGTGACCATGCTGGACCGCAAGACCATCGCCTATGCCCGCCCCGCGCTTTCGGGCGCCGCTGACGCCGCAGCGCCGCATCAGAAGGCGTTCGACACCTATCTGCGCAACGGCTGCGACGACGGTCTGCGCGCGCTGGTGCTGGAGGGCAAGGGCCTCAACACCTCGGTCGCGGCCGAGGGGGGATACCTGGTCGATCCGCAGACCGCTGACACGATCCGTTCGGTGCTGAAGACCACCGCGTCGATCCGCGCCATCGCCAATGTGGTGACGGTGGAGGCCACGAGCTTTGACGTGCTGGTCGATCATTCGGACATGGGGTCCGGCTGGGCGACCGAGACCGGCCCCGTGGGCGAAAGCGACACGCCGGTGATCGAGCGCATCACCATCCCGCTGCACGAGCTTTCGGCCATGCCCAAGGCGAGCCAGCGGCTGCTGGATGACAGCGCCTTTGACATCGAGGGCTGGCTGGCTGGCCGGATCGCCGACAAGTTCGCCCGGGCCGAGGCCGCGGCCTTTGTCAACGGCGACGGCGTGGACAAGCCCAGGGGCTTTCTTACCCATCCCAAGGTCGCCGAGACGCAGTGGAGCTGGGGGAGCCTCGGCTATATCGCGACGGGCAATCTGGGCGAGTTCGCGACCGTGAGCGCGAGCGATGCCATCGTCGATCTGGTCTATGCGCTGAACGCGGCCTACCGGGCCAATGCGAGCTTTGTGATGAACTCCAAGACCGCGGGCGCGGTGCGCAAGATGAAGGATGCGGACGGGCGGTTCCTGTGGTCGGACGGGTTGGCGGCGGAGCAGCCCTCGCGCCTGATGGGCTATCCGGTCCTGATCGCCGAGGACATGCCGGACATCGCCGAGAACGCCTTTGCCATCGCATTCGGCGATTTCACCGCCGGCTACACGGTTGCCGACCGCCCGGACCTGCGGGTGCTGCGCGATCCGTTCTCGGCCAAGCCGCATGTGCTGTTCTATGCGTCCAAGCGCGTCGGCGGCGATGTGAGCGATTTCGCCGCGATCAAGCTGCTGAAATTCGCGGTCAGCTGACCCGCTGACGGAACGCCTCCTGCGGGAACGCGGGGGGCCGCGCGCGCCGGTCCCGGCCGAACCGCCCCGCGAAGCGGCCGGCGCGCGCCCCACATCCAATCGAGCGAGGCAGGCATGATGTTGAAGGAACTGAGCGCGGTGCCCGATGCGGCGCTGCCGGTCGAGGCGTTCCGCGCGCATCTGCGGCTGGGCAGCGGCTTTGCCGCGCCGGCGGCGGGCACGGGCGAGGATGCGCTGCTGCGGGCGCATCTGCGGGCCGCCATCGCGGCGGTCGAGGCGCGGACGGGCAAGGTGCTGCTGTCGCGCACCTTTGAATGGAAGATCGCCGAATGGCGCGAGGTGGACGAGCAGGCCTTGCCGCTGGCGCCCGTGGCCGAGGTGGCGGTGATCGAGACGGTGGACCGCCATGGCGAGGCGCGGATGGCGCTGCCGCATCGCTGGCGGCTGATCGAGGACATGCACCGCCCCCGGATCGTCGCGGTGGGCTACATGCTGCCGGGGATTCCCACGCGCGGCCATGCGAGGGTCGAGTTCCTGGCGGGCTTTGGCGGGTGGGAGGACGTGCCGGCGGACCTGCGGCAGGCGGTCCTGATGCTGGGTGCGCAATATCACGACGACCGCGCGGGCGAGGGCGCGATGCCCGCCGCCGTGGGCGCGCTGGTCGAACGCTGGCGCACGGTGCGGACATTCGGCGGGGCGATTGGCGGGGCTATCCGGGGGGTAGGGCGATGACGCGGCGGGGGATTGCCCCGGTGCTGCGGCAGGCGCTGGTGCTGGAAGAGGTCTCGGCCAGCCCCGACGGGGCGGGCGGATACCGGGAGGAGTGGGTGACGCTCGGGACGCTTTACGCCGAGGTGATCGCCGGCACGGGGCGGGAACGCACCGCCGATCTGGTGACGCTGTCGATGGTGCCCTGGCGGATCACCGTGCGCGGGGCGCCGGTGGGCGCGTCCGAGCGCCCCAGGCCGGGCCAGCGGTTCCGGCAGGGGCCACGGCGGTTCCGCATCCTGTCGGTCGCAGAGCGCGACGCGGCGGGGCGGTATCTGCTGTGCCTTGCGCATGAGGAGGTCGCGCTGTGAGCGCGCGGAAAAGGTGTGCTGTGAGCGCGCGAAAGTCGTGCGCCATGAGCGCGCGGAAAGGGGGTTGGCGATGAGCTATGGCAGCGGGGCGGCGCTTCAGGCGGCGGTGTTTCAGCGGCTGCGGGCCGATGCGGCGCTGGCGGCGCTGGTGGGCGAGGCGGTGCATGACGCGATGCCGCCCCGAGAGGCCGCCGGCACCTATGTGGCGCTGGGGCCGGAAGAGGTGCGCGATGCATCCGACGCGACGGGCGGCGGGGCCGAGCACCGCTTTGTCATCTCGGTGGTCAGCGACGGCGCCGGGTTTCTGGTGGCGAAGGAGGTCGCGGCGGCGGTGACAGACGCGCTGACCGGCGCGGATCTGACCCTGGATCGGGGGCGGCTGGTGGGCCTCTGGTTCCAGCGGGCGGTGGCGCGGCGGGTGGCGGACGGGCGGCGGGTGGACCTGACCTTTCGCGCCCGGACGGAAGACCCTGAGAACTGATTTCAAACGCAGGAGGTGGCCATGGGGGCCCAGAACGGCAAGGATCTGTTGATCAAGATCGACCTGACCGGCGACGGCCAGTTCGAGACCATCGCGGGGCTGCGCGCCACGCGCGTAAGCTTCAACGCCGAAACGGTGGACGTCACGAGCCTTGAAAGCCAGGGCGGCTGGCGCGAGCTGCTGGCCGGGGCCGGGGTGAAATCGGCGGCGATTTCCGGCTCGGGCGTGTTTCGCGACGCGAATACGGATGAACGGGCGCGGCAGATCTTTTTCGACGGCGAGACGCCCGGATTTCAGGTGATCATCCCGCATTTCGGCATCGTCGAGGGGCGGTTCCAGATCACCGGCATCGAGTATTCCGGCAGCCATAACGGCGAGGCGAGCTATGAGATGAGCCTCGCTTCGGCCGGGGCCCTGAGCTTTGTGGCGCTCTGATGGCGAACCCGTTGGCAGGAGAGGTGGCGATCTGGCTGGACGGCCGGCGCCATGTGTGCCGCCTGACGCTGGGGGCGCTGGCCGAGCTGGAGGCGGCGCTTGAGACGGGCGGGCTGATCGACCTGGTGGAGCGGTTCGAAACGGGCCGCTTTGCCACCCGTGACGTGCTGGCGCTGGTGGTCGCGGGGCTGCGGGGCGGCGGCTGGCAGGGCGATGCGTCCGAGCTTGCCACCGCCGAGATCAGGGGCGGGCCGATGCAGGCGGCGCGGATCGCGGCGGAACTGCTGGCGCGGGCGTTCTCGGTGCCCGGATGAGGGCCTTTGACTGGCGCGGGCTGATGCGGGCGGGGCTGCGGGACCTGGGGCTGACACCGGCCGAGTTCTGGCAGCTTACGCCCGCCGAATTGCTGATCATGCTGGGGCTCGACGGGGGGCCCGCGGCGCTGAGCCGGGCGCGGCTGGAAGAACTGGCCGCGGCCTTTCCCGACCTGAAGGCACCCCCGAAGGAGGATGGCGATGAGTGAGATCGACGCGCTGAGCGACCAGATCGCGGCGCTGGAAGAACAGATGCGGGGCGCCCGCAGTGTCACCGGCGCCTTCGAGGGGGAGCTTGCCCGGATGCGGGAGGGCATGGTCTTTACCGACCGGGAGGTGACGCGGTTGACGACGAGTTTCGGGGGCGGGCTGCGGCGCGCCTTTGACGGGCTCGTTTTCGACGGGCTGCGGCTGTCGGATGCGCTGCGGCAGGTCGCGAAGTCCATGGTGGGCCAGGTCTATGCGACGGCGATGCGGCCGGTGCAGAACGCGGTGGGCGGCGCGCTGGCAAGCGGGATCAACGCGGCGGTCTCGGGGGCGCTGCCCTTTGCCGACGGGGGGGCCTTTACCCAGGGGCGGGTGATGCCCTTTGCCAAAGGCGGCATCGTCAGCGGGCCGGTCATGTTCCCGATGCGGGGCGGGCGCGGGCTGATGGGCGAGGCCGGCCCCGAGGCGATCATGCCCCTGACGCGCGGCGCCGACGGCAAGCTGGGCGTGCAGGCGCAGGGGGGCGGGCGCCCCGTGAACGTGGTCATGAACATCCAGACGCCCGATGTGCAGGGCTTTCACCGCAGTCAGAGCCAGATCGCCGCGCAGATGACGCGCGCGCTGGGCCGGGGCCAGAGGAACCGATGATGGCATTCCACGAGATCAGATTTCCCGCCGACCTGTCCTTTGGCTCTGTCGGCGGGCCGGAGCGCCGGACCGAGATCGTGACGCTCTCGAACGGGCATGAGGAGCGCAACACCCCCTGGGCCCATTCGCGTCGCCGCTATGATGCGGGGCTGGGGCTGCGGGGGCTGGAGGATCTGGCCGAGCTGATCGCCTTTTTCGAGGCACGGGCGGGGCAGATGCACGGCTTTCGCTGGAAGGACTGGGCCGATTACCGGTCGGCGCCGTTCGGCCGTCCGATCTCGGCCGAGGATCAGGTGCTGGGCACGGGCGACGGTGCGCGCACGGAGTTCGGCCTGGTGAAGGCCTATGTCTCGGGCCCCGCGACCTATCTGCGGCCCATCGCCAAGGCGGTCGCGGGCACGGTGCAGGTGGCTGTCGCGGGACTGCCGCTGACCGAGGGGCTGCATTACGAGCTGGAGGCCGATCAGGGCCTGATCCGGCTGGCCGATGCGCCGGCGCCGGGCGCGGTCGTCACGGCGGGGTTCGAGTTCGACGTGCCGGTCAGGTTCGACACGGACCGCATCCATGTCTCGGTCGCAAATTTCCAGGCTGGCGAGGTTCCGGCCGTTCCGGTGGTGGAGGTGCGGCTATGACGCTGCGGGCGCATCTGGAAACCGGCGCGACCACGGTTTGCCGCGCCTGGGCGGTGACGCGGGCGGATGGGGTGACGCTGGGCTTTACCGATCACGACCGGGACCTGCGCTTTGAGGGCATCCTGTTCCGCGCGGGCACGGGCATGACCGCCAGGGCCTTGCAGCAGGGCACGGGGCTGTCGGTGGACAATGCCGAGGGTCATGGCGCCCTGAGCGAGGCGGGGCTGACGGAACGCGACATTCTGGCCGGGCGCTATGACGATGCGGGCGTGCGGATCTGGCAGGTGAACTGGGCCGATCCGGACCAGCGCGGCCTGATCTTTCGCGGGAGCCTGGGCGAGATCACGCGGGCCGGCGGTGCGTTCCGGGCCGAGTTGCGCGGGCTGACCGAGCGGTTGAACCAGCCGCAGGGCCGCATCTTTCACCGCGGCTGCAGCGCGGTTCTGGGCGACCGGCAGTGCCGGGTCGATCTGGGCCAGCCCGGCTATTCCGCCGAGATCGAGCTGCCCCATGATGGCGACACGCTGTTCCGGCTGCCGCAGATGGCGGGGTTCGATGACCGCTGGTTCGAGGGCGGGCGGTTGGTCGTGCTGACCGGCGCGGCTGCGGGTTTGTCGGCGGTCATCAAGAACGACCGGCTGGGCGCAGCCGCGCGCGAGGTGGAGTTGTGGCAGGCGCTGGGCCTCGGCGCCAGCGCGGGCGACCGGGTGCGGCTGGAGGCGGGCTGTGACAGGCGGGCCGAGACCTGCCGGTTGAAGTTCAGCAATTTCATGAACTTCCGCGGCTTTCCGCATATGCCGGGCGAAGACTGGCTGCTGAGCTGGCCGAACGGATCGGGCGTGCATGACGGCGGGAGCCTGTTCCGATGAGCCTGCGGGCGCTGGCCGAGGCGCGGGTCTGGATCGGCACGCCCTATCGGCATCAGGCCTCGCTGCGCGGCGCTGGGGCGGATTGCCTCGGCCTCTTTCGCGGGGTCTGGCGGGCGCTTTACGGGCCCGAGCCGGAGCCCGTGCCGCCCTATGCCGCGGATTGGGCGGAGCCGGGGCGGACCGAGATGCTGATCGCTGCGCTGGACCGGCACATGATGCGGCGCGCGGGTCCGGGGGGGGCGGGCGATCTTCTGGTCTTCCGGATGCGGGAGGGCGGGATCGCCAAGCATCTGGGGATCGCCGGCGAAATCGGGGCGGGGGCGAGTTTCGTCCACGCCTATAGCGGGCACGGGGTGGTCGAAAGCCCCCTGTCGGCCCCCTGGGCGCGCCGGATCGTGGCGCGATACGTCTTTCCCTGAAGGAGAAGCCAGATGGCGACGATTGTGCTGGGCGCGGTGGGCGCCGCAGTGGGCGGAAGCATGGGCGGCACGGCGCTGGGGCTTTCGGGCGCGGTGATCGGGCGGGCCGTCGGCGCGACGCTGGGTCAGGTGATCGACCAGCGGCTGCTGGGTGCGGGATCGCAGACGGTCGAGACCGGCAAGCTGGACCGGCTGCGCCTGACGGGCGCGTCCGAGGGCGCGCCGGTGCCGCTGGTCTATGGCCGGATGCGGGTGCCCGGGCAGGTGATCTGGGCCACGCGCTTTCTGGAAACGGTGGATCGCAGCAGCCAGGGCGGGGGCAAGGGCCAGCCGCGCGTGACGACGGTGCATCACCGCTATTCCGTCAGCCTTGCCGTGGCGCTGTGCGAGGGCGTCATTACGCGGGTGGGCCGGATCTGGGCCGACGGCGAGGAGATCCCGAAATCCGATCTGGCGATCCGGGTCTATACCGGCAGCGAGGATCAGTTGCCGGACCCGCGCATCGCGGCGGTCGAGGGGGCGGACCTTGCGCCCGCCTATCGCGGCATCGCCTATGTGGTGCTGGAGGATCTGGCGCTGGAGCGGTTCGGCAACCGGGTGCCGCAATTCACCTTCGAGGTGTTTCGCCCCGCCATTGCGCCCGATGTGCCCGATCTGGTGCGCGGGATCGAGGCGGTCGCGCTGATGCCCGGAACGGGGGAATATGCGCTGGCCACCACGCCTGTGCATTTCGACAAGGGGCTGGGCGAGGTGACGCCGGTCAACGTGAACTCGCCCGAGGGGCGGGCGGACCTTGCCGTCTCGCTTGACCAACTGACCGAGGAACTGCCGCGGGCGGGTTCGGCGCTGCTGGTGGTGTCGTGGTTCGGCGATGATCTGCGCTGCGGGTCCTGCCGCGTCCGTCCCAAGGTGGAGCAGAAGGAGATCGACGGGCAGGGGATGCCCTGGGTCGTGGCGGGCCTGACCCGCGCCACCGCCGACCGGATCGCGCGGCTGGACGACCGTCCGGTCTATGGCGGCACGCCGGCGGATGCCTCGGTCATCGAGGCGATCCGCGCGCTGGCCGGGCGCGGGCAGAAGGCGGTATTCTATCCGTTCCTGCTGATGGAGCAGATGGCGGGCAACACGCTGCCCGATCCCTGGAGCGACGGCGAAGGGCAGGCGCCGTTGCCGTGGCGCGGCCGGATCACCACCTCGCTTGCCCCCGGGCAGCCGGACACGCCCGACCGCACAGCGGCCGCGGCGGCCGAGGTGGCGGCGTTCTTTGGCAATTGCGTCGCGGGTGATTTCCGTCTGGAGGGCACGCGGGTTGTCTATTCCGGGCCGCAGGAATGGAGCTATCGTCGCTTCATCCTGCATTACGCGTTTCTGTGCAAGGCGGCGGGTGGGGTCGATGCGTTCTGCGTCGGGTCCGAGATGCGCAGCCTGACTCAGGTGCGGGGGGCGGGTGACAGCTTTCCCGCGGTGGCGGAGTTCCGCAGGCTGGCCGCCGAGGTGCGCGCAATCCTGGGGCCGGAGGTCAAGATCAGCTATGCCGCCGACTGGTCGGAGTATTTCGGCTATAGCGCGGACGGAAACCGCTATTTCCACCTCGACCCGCTATGGGCGGACGAGAATGTCGATTTCATCGGGATCGACAATTACATGCCGCTGTCGGACTGGCGCGATGGCGAGGATCACGCCGATGCAGCATGGGGCGCGATCCATGACCTCGATTACCTGAAGGCCAATATCGAGGGCGGCGAAGGCTATGACTGGTATTACGCCGGGCGCGAGGCGATGGAGGCGCAGGTCCGCTCGCCCATCGAGGACGGCGCCCATGGCGAGGCCTGGATCTGGCGCGTGAAGGATCTGCGCAACTGGTGGGCCAATGCGCATCACGAACGGATCGACGGGGCGCGGTTGCCCGCCCCTACCGTCTGGGAGCCGGGGTCCAAGCCGATCTGGTTCACCGAGATGGGCTGTGCCGCCGTGGACAAGGGAACGAACGAACCGAACAAGTTCCTCGACCCGAAATCCTCGGAATCGAGCCTGCCGCGCCATTCCAGCGGCGCGCGGGACGATCTGATCCAGATGCAGTACCTGCGCGCGATGGTCGATTACTGGGCCGATCCGGCGCGCAATCCGGTGTCGGAGATCTATGGCGGGCGGATGATCGACATGTCCCGCGCCCATGTCTGGGCCTGGGACGCGCGGCCATGGCCGCATTTCCCGATGAACCGCGACCTGTGGTCGGATGGGGCGAACCATGCGCGCGGGCATTGGTTGACGGGGCGCACGGCGGCGCAACCGCTCGCGAATGTGGTCGCCGAGATCTGCGAGCGGGCGGGCGTGACCGGCTATGACGTGCGGGGGCTTTACGGTCTGGTGCGGGGCTATGCCCTGCCATCGACCGATACGGGGCGCGCGGCCTTGCAGCCCCTGATGCTCGCCCATGGCTTTGACGCGATCGAGCGCGAAGGAGTGCTGCGGTTCCGGATGCGGAGCGGCCGCGTGACCGGCAACCTGACGCCCGGGATGCTGGCCCTTGGGGACGATCTGGACGGAAGCGAAGAGGGACAGCGCGCCCCCGAGGCAGAGGTCGCGGGGCGTGTGCGGCTGAACTATGTCGAGGCCGAAGGCGATTATGAGGCGCGGTCGGCCGAGGCGGCGCTGCCCGATGAGACGGTCCATTCCATCGCCCATTCCGAGCTTGCCATGGCACTGACCACGCCCGAGGCGCGTGCGATCAGCGACCGGTGGCTGGCGGAATCGCGGGTGGCGCGGGACGGGTTGCGGTTTGCGCTGCCGCCATCGTCGGGGCTTGGGGCGGGGGATGTCGTGGCGCTGAACGGGCGACGCTGGCGCATCGACCGGGTGGAACAGGCGGGTGTGCTGAACGTCGACGCGGTTCGGGTCGAACCGGGGATCTATCGCCCGGCCGATGCCGCCGAGGACGCCCCCCGCGCCCGCGCCTTTGTCCCGCCCGTGCCGGTGCTGCCGGTGTTCCTGGACCTGCCGCTGCTGCACGGGGACGAGGTGCCGCACGCGCCGCATCTGGCGGTGACGGCGACGCCCTGGCCCGGCTCGGTCGCCGTCTGGTCCTCGGACGCGGATCACGGCTATGCGCTTGCCAGGACCATTGGTGCGCGCGCGGTGATCGGCGAGACGCTGACCCCGCTGGAGGCCGCGCGGCCCGGCGCCTGGGACCGGGGGCCGGCGCTGCGGGTGCGGGTGTCCGGGGCGCTCGCATCCGCAAGCATGGCTGAGGTGCTCAACGGCGCCAATGCGATGGCCATCGGGTCGGGCGCCTCCGATGGCTGGGAGGTGCTGCAATTTGCAACCGCCGAACTGGTCGGGCCGGGCATCTATGACATCACGCTGCGGTTGCGGGGGCAGGCGGGAACCGAAGCGGCGATGCCCGAGGTCTGGCCCGCCGGCAGCCGCGTCGTCCTGCTGGATGCGGCGGTGACGCAGATCGACCTGCCGCAGGCGGCGCGGGACCTCGCGCGGCATTACCGCATCGGGCCCGCGCAACGCGGCTATGACGATCCGAGCTATCGCCATCTGGTCGAGGCCTTTCGCGGCGTCGGCCTGCGGCCCTACGCGCCCTGCCACCTGCGGCTGACGCGGCAGGGCGGCGATCTGCAACTGCGCTGGGTGCGGCGGACACGGATCGACGGGGATAGCTGGACGGGCGTGGACGTGCCGCTGGGCGAAGAGGCCGAGCAGTATCTGGTTCGCGTGACGCAGGGGCAGGCGATCCGCCGCGAGGCGATGACGACCGCGCCCGCCTGGATCTATGGCGCGGCGGAACGGGCGGCGGACGGGCTTCAGGGGCCGTTCCGCATCGAGGTGGCGCAACTTTCGGCGCGGTTTGGCGCCGGACCATTTACGGGGATGGATGTCGATGTCTGAGACGGTTCAACTGGGGCTGCCGCTGGTGCAGGCGGCGCAGGCGCAAAAGCATGTCACGGTGAATGAGGCGCTGTTGCGGCTCGACGCGCTGGCGCAGGTGACGATCCTGTCGCGGACGGTGACGCTGCCGCCGCTCACGGCGACCGACGGTCAGGTCTGGTCGGTACCGCAGGGCGCGGTGAACGCGTGGGAGGGGCGTGCAGGCCAGCTTGCCATCGCGACGGGCGGCGGCTGGGTCTTTGCAACGCCCCGGCGCGGCTGGCAGGGCTTTATCCTCGACGAACATCAATCGGCGCTGTTCGACGGGCAAAGCTGGCGCACCGGGGTCGTCGCGATGTCGGAAAACCGTGCGGGGTCGTTCTTTCGCATCACCGAGTTCGACCATGAGATCGCGGCGGGGCAGAGTTCAACTCCCGCCGTGACGATCCCCGCGGCCTCGATGGTCTTTGCCGTCACCGCCCGGGTGGTCGAGCCGATCACCGGCAGCCTGACCACATGGCAACTCGGCAATCCCGGCGCGCCCGACCGGTTCGGCGCGGGGCTGGGGACGGCGGCAGGGTCCTGGGCGCGGGGGCTTTTGTCCGCACCCATGAGCTTTTACGAGCCGACGCCGCTTTTGCTCAGCGCCAGCGGTGGGTCGTTCGCGGGCGGGCGGGTGCGCTTCGCGTTGCATCTGCACGAAGTCGGCATCCCGGCCGCCTGATGCGGACGGTCCTGATCGGGGATGCGGTGGCGGCAGCACGGGCGTTGCTGCCGCTGCCCCGGGCGTCCCGTCCGGCGATGATGGCGCGCCTGATCGACGAGGCGCATCAGGCAGATTGCTGCCGCAAGCGGCTGGGGCGATGGCATCCGCGCTTTGGCAACGGCACGCTGATGGATGCGGCAAGCCGCTATCCGCAACCGCGCGAGCCTTTTCTGGATGACCCGGATTACCTCGACTGCCTGCTTGTGGTGCTGGCGGCGCTGCTCGCCCGACGCGTCCCCGCATCCGGGCGGGGAGAACTTTTTTCCGACTTGCGCCTTTCCTGCGAAACGCGCAGAGCATAGATTAAGCGATAAACGCTGGGAAGGAGACTTGCCATGGCCGATCCGCGTGCAAAACTTGCTCAGGTCGATCCAGTCTGGGACCGGATCTGTTCAGAGGCTCGTGAGGCCGTGGCGCAGGAGCCGCTTCTGGGCGGCCTGATCCATTCGGGCCTGCTGCATCACCCGACCATGGAACGGGCGCTGGCCTACCGGCTCGCGCTCAAGCTCGCCTCGGGCGAGATGCCGGAACAGCTGTTGCGCGAAATCGCCGATGAGGCCTATGCGACCGCGCCCGAAATCGGTCAGGCGGCGCGGGCCGATCTGGTGGCGGTCTATGACCGCGACCCGGCCTGCCACCGGTTCATCCAGCCGATCCTCTTCTTCAAGGGCTATCAGGCCGTGCAGGCCTACCGGATCGGCCACTGGCTTTTCGCGGCCGGGCGCAAGGATCTGGCCTATTTCATCCAGATGCGCGTGTCGGAGGTCTTTGGCGTCGATATCCATCCGGGGGCGCGGGTCGGTCGCGGCATCATGATCGACCATGCCCATTCCATCGTGATTGGCGAAACCGCGGTGGTGGGCGACAACGTCTCCATGCTCCACTCGGTCACGCTGGGCGGCACGGGCAAGGAAGATGGTGACCGCCATCCCAAGATCGGCAACGGTGTGCTGATCGGGGCGGGGGCCAAGGTGCTCGGCAATATCCATGTGGGCCATTGCAGCCGCATCGCCGCGGGCTCGGTCGTTCTTCAGGACGTGCCGGAATGCACCACGGTCGCCGGCGTTCCCGCCCGCGTGGTGGGCGAGGCCGGATGCGCCCAGCCCTCGATCAGCATGGACCATCTGCTCAAGGCCTGATCCCGCGATCCCGCCCCCCTTTTAAAACGGGCGTTAGCAAGTAGTTAAGAAATCCCTGCTATCTGTCAGGGGCGGTACAGGCGGGGACGCCGATGACCGCCCAAGGAGAAAGCGCCCCGCCCGGAAATCCCGGACGGGGCGCCGATTTCTGTTGCAACAGGTCCGCTTTCGCCGCGCCGTTTCTTCTTCTTGGTAGAAATATCCCGGGGTCCGGGGCAGAGCCCCGCCCTTGACCCGACACGCAGACCCGGCGGGTCCGCGCATATATATCAGGCGAGCATCGCCATCGGGTTCTCCAGGTTCTCGACGATCACCTGCAGGAACTGCGCCCCAAGGGCCCCGTCGATGACCCTGTGATCTACCGAAAGTGTCACGGACATTATGGTAGCCACTTTCAACTCCCCGTCCGCGCCGACGATCGGTTTCTTGATCCCTGCGCCAACCGCAAGGATGGACCCGTGGGGCGGGTTGATGACGGCGTCGAAATTCTCGATCCCGAACATGCCGAGGTTCGAGATCGCCATCGACCCACCGACATATTCGTGCGGCGCGAGCTTCTTGTTCCGTGCCCGACCGGCCAGATCCTTCATCTCGGCCGACAGCGCCGAGAGCGATTTCTGATGGGCATCCTTCAGCACCGGCGTGAACAGGCCGCCCTCGACGGCGACGGCGACGGCGACATCCGAAGGCTTCAGCCGCAGGATACGATCCCCGGCCCAGACCGCATTGGCATCGGGCACGGATTGAAGCGCCATGGCGCAGGCCTTGATGATGAAGTCGTTGACCGACAGCTTGACGTTGCGCCCTTCAAGCTGGGCGTTGAGCGTCGCGCGGAACTTCATCAGCGCATCGAGTTGCACCTCGCGCCGGAGGTAGAAATGCGGGATCGTCTGCTTGGCCTCGGTCAGGCGGGCTGCGATTGTACGGCGCATCCCGTCGAGCGTGACTTCCTCAAAGGCGCGGCCATCGAACATCTTCATGACCGTCTCGGCAGAGGCGCCGGCCGGTTTCGCCGCCTGCGGTGCAGGAGCAGCGGCAGGGGTCGGGGCGGCCGGCGCAGGGGCTGCCGGTTTGGGCGCGGCCGTCGCGCCTTCCACATCCGCCTTCACGATCCGCCCGCGCGGCCCGGACCCCTGGATCGACGCAAGATCGAGCCCCTTGTCCGCGGCGATACGCCGGGCGAGGGGCGAGGCAAAGATACGCTCGCCCTCGGGCCGAGCTTCGGATCGGGGCGCGGCAGATTTCTGTGGCGCCGGGCCGGCATCGGTGCGGCCTGCCTCGCGCAGGGGTTCTGCCTCCTGGGCGGCCTTTGCGTCCTCTTTCGGAGCCGGGGCTGCCGATTTGGGCGCGTCGGAAACCTCTTCGCCCTCTTCGACCAGAATGGCGATGGGCTGGTTGACCTTCACACCCGCCGTGCCTTCGGCCACGAGGATCTTGCCGACCACACCTTCATCGACGGCCTCGAACTCCATCGTCGCCTTGTCGGTCTCGATCTCGGCGAGAATGTCGCCCGAGGAAACGGTGTCGCCCTCTTTCACCAGCCATTTGGCCAGCGTCCCTTCCTCCATGGTCGGGGACAATGCCGGCATGAGGATTTCGGTTGCCATATCCCTGTCTCCTTACCGGTAGGTGACTTGCTTGACCGCCTCGATCACCTCGGCGGTGGTGACGAGCGCCAGCTTTTCCAGGTTTGCCGCATAGGGCATGGGCACGTCCTTGCCCGTCAGGTTGATGACCGGGGCGTCGAGATAGTCGAAGGCCTGCTGCATCAGCACCGCGCTGATGTAATTGCCCACCGAACCCTGCGGCCAGCCTTCCTCGACCGTGACGCAGCGGTTGGTTTTCTTCACCGACTGGATGATCGCGTCGGTGTCCATCGGGCGAATGGTGCGCAGGTCGATCACCTCGGCGCTGATGCCTTCCCCGGCGAGTTTCTCGGCGGCCTCAAGCGCGTAGGTCATGCCGATCCCGAACGAGACGATGGTCACGTCGGACCCTTCGCGCCAGATCTTGGCCTTGCCGAACGGGACGGTGAAATCGTCCATGACCGGCACCTCGAAGCTGCGGCCATAGAGGATCTCGTTCTCCAGGAAGATCACCGGGTTCGGATCGCGGATCGCGGTCTTGAGAAGCCCCTTCGCGTCAGCAGCCGAATAGGGCATCACGACCTTCAAGCCCGGGATCTGGGCATACCAAGCGGCGTAGTCCTGGCTGTGCTGGGCACCCACCCGGGCGGCCGCGCCGTTCGGACCCCGGAACACGATGGGGCTGCCCATCTGCCCGCCGGACATATAGAGCGTCTTGGCGGCCGAGTTGATGATCTGGTCGATGGCCTGCATCGCGAAGTTGAAGGTCATGAATTCGACGATCGGGCGCAGTCCACCAAACGAGGCGCCGACCGCGATACCGGCAAAACCGTGCTCGGTGATCGGCGTGTCGACCACGCGCTTGGGGCCGAATTCATCCAGCAGGCCCTGGCTGATCTTGTAGGCACCCTGGTATTCGCCGACCTCCTCGCCCATCAGAAAGACGGTCTCGTCGCCGCGCATTTCCTCGGCCATCGCGTCGCGCAGCGCCTCGCGCACGGTCTGGGTCTTCATCTCGGTGCCCTCGGGCCAGTCGGGTTCACGGGCCATCGTCGGCGCCGCGGGCGGGGCGGCCTGCGGCGAGGCTGCGGCCGGCAGGTCCTTGGGCAACGCCTTGTCGGCCTCTGCCACGCCCGGCTTTTCGCCCCCCACATCCTCGGATTTCTCGGTGCGGTTCTGGCCCTCGCCTTCGGGGACGGTTTCACCTTCTTCCACGAGAACGGCGATGGGCGTGTTGACCTTCACGCCGGCAGTGCCCTCGGCGATCAGAAGCTTGCCGACCGTGCCTTCATCGACCGCCTCGAATTCCATCGTGGCCTTGTCGGTCTCGATCTCGGCGATGATCTGGCCCGAGGTGACGTTGTCACCCTCTTTCACCAGCCATTTCGCAAGGGTGCCTTCCTCCATCGTGGGCGAAAGCGCGGGCATCAGGATTTCGGTTGCCATGTCTTTCATCCCCCTCAGGCGTAGATATCGGTCCAGAGCTCCGACAGATCGGGCTCGGGGCTTTCCTTGGCGAACTCGGTAGCGTCGTTCACGACCGCCTTGATCTCCTTGTCAATGGACTTGAGATCGTCATCGGTCGCGTGATTGCCGGTCAGCAGCAGTTCACGGACCCGTTCGATCGGGTCCTTTTCTTCGCGCATCTTCTGCACCTCTTCGCGGGTGCGGTACTTTGCGGGATCCGACATCGAGTGGCCGCGATAGCGGTAGGTGTTCATTTCCAGGATATAGGGGCCTTCGCCCGCGCGGCAGGCGGCAACGGCCTTTTCTCCGGCGGCCTTGACGGCAAGCACGTCCATCCCGTCAACAGCCTCGCCCCTGATGCCGTAGGCGGCGCCCCGTTCCCAGAGGCTGGGCGATTTGGTGGAACGCGCCACGCTGGTGCCCATCGCATACTGGTTGTTCTCGATCACGAAGACGACCGGCAGGTTCCAGAGCTGGGCCATGTTGTAGGTCTCATAGACCTGGCCCTGGTTCGCCGCGCCATCCCCGAAATAGGTGAAGGTCACGCGGTCATTGCCCATGTATTTGTCGGCGAGGGCGAGGCCGGCACCCAACGGCACCTGCGCGCCCACGATCCCATGGCCGCCGTAGAAATGCTTTTCGCGGCTGAACATGTGCATCGAGCCGCCCTTGCCCTTGGAATAGCCGCCCTCGCGCCCGGTCAGTTCGGCCATCACGCCCTTCGCGTCCATGCCGCAGGCCAGCATGTGGCCGTGGTCGCGATAGCTCGTGATGCGCTTGTCGCCTTCCTCGGCCGCGGCCTCAAGACCGACGACGACGGCCTCTTGCCCGATATAGAGATGGCAGAAACCGCCGATCAGGCCCATGCCGTAAAGCTGGCCCGCCTTTTCCTCGAATCGCCGGATCAGCAGCATGTCGCGGTAATATTTGAGCAGATCGTCCTTGGACACATTCGGTGTCGCATTGGACGCAGTGCCGGGGGTCTTTCTCGCGGCCATGCCGAGCCTCTCCCTTAGCCAGAACAGATAGTTTAACGCTAAACGATCTATATCGCATCACCCGCGCAGGGCAAAGGGGCAATTTAGGGCACTGTCAGCGGACGACCAGTTCGTCCATCCGGATCAGGCCCAGCACGTCGCGCGCCTGTTCGTCGAGAAGGTCGAGATCGAGGAAATCATCCGAAAGGCGGCGCGTCTTGTTCTCCATCTCGGCCAGTTCGGCGGCCAGCGCATCGCGCTCGGCCTGAAGCGCCCGCGTCTCGGCGTCGATCTGAACGCGGCGGAACACGCCGTAATCCCCCTGCACGGCGGCAAAGGTGAAATAGCTCGCAAGGCTGAAGGCAAGGCCGTAATACATCACCGGGCCAAAGCCGGGGCCACCGCCGCGTTGTCTGCCCATGCGCTGCTCCATCCGCTATCCGGGCATCCTCTGACGGGGCCCTTGCGTTCAAACTCTCACATTCGTGAGGACTTGTGAATCCCCGAAACGCAAAACGCCCCCCGTCCGCGGGACGGGAGGCGCTTTGTCGCCGTTCTGACGTCAACGCTGTTGCTGAAATCAGGCGCGGCCCTTGTAGATATCCACCAGCTTGCCGAGCATTTCGAGCGCCTCCTCGCGGGGCCGCTGAAAGCTGTTGCGCCCGATGATCGACCCGTTGCCACCGCCGTCGCGGATCGCCCGGGCATCGTCATAGACGCTGTCGGCACCCTTTTTCGCGCCGCCCGAGAAGACCACGATGCGGCGCCCGTTAAAGCTCGCCTCCATGCAGTGCTTCACGCGGGCGGCCTGGGTCGCGATGTCGATTTTGGTATCCTCATAGACCTTCTTGGCCTCGGGCAGCATCAGATGGTCGGTCGAGAGCTTGATCTTGATGATATGCGCGCCGAGCAGGGCCGCGATCTGCGCCGCATAGGCCGCCACGTCGATCGCCGTTTCACCGTCCTTCGTCACGGCCTCACCACGCGGATAGGACCAGATCACGGTCGCCACGCCTTTGCGCGCGGCCTCTTCCCGCATCGCGCTGATTTCCTCGTACATGTCGAGCGCCATGTCCGAGCCGGGATAGATGGTGAAGCCGATGGCCGAACAGCCCAGCCGCAGGGCATCGTCGACGCAGGCGGTGATGGCCTGGTTCTTGCCCGCGGTGTCGGACATGAGCGAGTTCGCGCTGTTCACCTTGAGGATCGTCGGGATCTGCCCGGCATAGGTGTCGGCGCCCGCCTCGATCATGCCGAGCGGCGCGGCATAGGCGCTGAGACCCGCGTCGATCGCAAGCTGATAGTGATAATGCGGGTCATAGGCAGCGGGGTTTGCCGCGAAGGTCCGCGCGGGTCCATGTTCAAAGCCCTGATCCACGGGCAGGATGATCATCTTGCCGGTGCCGCCCAGCTTGCCCTGCATCAGCATCCGGCACAGGTTCGCCTTCACACCGGGGGTTTCGCCTTCGTAATTGCTCAGAATCTTCTGGACCGTCCGTGATGCACGCATGTCCCGCTCCTCGTTCTGGGGGTGTCTGGTATGGGATAGATTTGCCCGCGGACGGGCGCAACCGTTGGTGGCGCTAACAGATGTGCGCAACGTCGCTCAGCGCATCAAAGCGGCAACACCCGGCAATTCCTTGCCTTCCATCCACTCAAGAAAGGCACCGCCGGCGGTCGAGATATAGCTGAACCCCTCGGCCGCACCCGCCTTGTTGAGCGCGGCAACCGTATCGCCCCCGCCTGCCACGCTGACAAGCTGCCCGGCCCTGGTGAGGCGTGCGGCCTCTTGCGCGGCGGCGTTGGTCGCGGCGTCGAAGGGCGGGATCTCGAAGGCGCCGAGGGGACCGTTCCAGATCAGCGTCCGGCATTCCGCAAAGACACGCGCCAGATGCGCGGTGGTCGCGGGCCCGGCATCGAGGATCATCGCATCCTCGGGGCAGGCATCGGCGGGCAGCGTCTCGTTCGCGGCATCGGCCTTGAACTCCCGCGCGACGACGATGTCCTGCGGCAGGTGGATGTTGCAGGCCGCCGCCCGCGCCTTGTCGAGGATCGAGAGCGCGGTCTCCGTCATCTCACGCTCGGCCAGCGATTTTCCGATCGGGATGCCGCGCGCGGCCAGAAACGTGTTCGCCATCCCGCCGCCGATCACGAGATGATCGACGCGCCCGACCAGATTGCCCAGGAGGTCGAGCTTGGTGGAGACCTTGGCGCCCCCCACCACGGCGACGACGGGGCGTTCGGGATCACCCAGCGCGGCGTTCAGCGCCTTCAGCTCCGCCTCCATCAGCCGGCCGGCACAGGCGGGCAACAGATGGGCCAGCGCCTCGGTCGAGGCATGGGCACGGTGCGCGGCCGAAAACGCGTCGTTCACATAGATGTCGCCAAGCGAGGCGAGCTCCTGCGCAAGGCCCGCATCGTTCGTTTCCTCACCAGCATGGAAGCGCGTGTTCTCCAGCAGAACCACATCGCCTGTGGCAACCGCCGTCCGCGCCGGTTCCCCCACGCAATCCTCGCCAAAGGTGACGCTGCGGCCAAGGGCGGATTCGAGCGCGGGCAGGGTGATGCGCAGGCTCATATCCTCGACCCGCTTGCCCTTGGGGCGGCCGAAATGCGCAAGCAGCACGACGCGGCCCCCCTTTGACAGGATGTCGCTGACGGTGGGGACGATCTTGTCGATCCGGGTCGTGTCGGTCACGCGGCCCTCGGCCACCGGCACGTTGATATCCACCCGCACGAGCGCGGTCTTGCCCGCAAAATCCATGTCGTCCAGTGTCTTCCAGCGCATCATGTCTCTCCTTCGGCGGGTGCGCGCGTATCACGCCGCAATCCCGCGGGATCGTCAAGCCTCGACCCTTTTCCTCGCCGCATCCTGTGTCTAGGTTATGACAAACGCAAAGGAAGGACAGGCCATGGCCGAAATCAACGATCCGGAAAACACGATCATCATCGAACTCAAGGACGGCCCGGTCGTCATCGAGCTTCTGACCGATGTCGCCCCGAAACATGCCGAGCGGATGAAGGAGCTTGCGCGCGCGGGCGCCTATGACAACGTGGTCTTTCACCGGGTGATCGACGGTTTCATGGCGCAGACCGGCGATGTGGAAAACGGCAACGCGGAAAAGGATTTCAATCTGCGCCGCGCGGGCACCGGCGGGTCCGACCTGCCTGACCTTCCGGCCGAATTCTCGCGCCTGCCGCATGACCGGGGCACGCTGGGCGCGGCGCGCTCGTCGAACCCGAACTCGGCCAACAGCCAGTTCTTCATCAACTTCAAGGACAACCATTTCCTGAACGGGCAATACACCGTCTATGGCCGCGTGATTTCGGGGATGGAACATGTGGACAAGATCACCCGGGGCGAGCCGCCGGCGAACCCCGACCGGATGATCAGCGTCAAGGTGGCCGCCGATGCGTGACCGGATGATCGCAGGCGGGCTGTTCGGGCTCGGCCTTGCCGTGCTCGGTGGCTTTGCGCTTTTGCAGACGGGCGGACCGGCCGATGCACAGGCTCAGGACGGGCCGGGCCCGAACCTCGTGATCGAGGTGGCGGGCGAGGCATCGGGCCGGATCGTCATCGATCTGCGCGACGATCTGGCCCCGGCCCATGTGGAGCGGATCACCACGCTTGCCGAACAGGGCGCCTATGACGATGTGGTGTTTCACCGGGTGATCGAGGGTTTCATGGCCCAGACCGGCGATGTGGCCTTTGGCCGTCAGGGCGGCGATCTGTCCCGGGCGGGCATGGGCGGGTCCGACCTGCCTGACCTTCAGGCCGAATTTTCCCGTGTGCCGTTCGAGCGCGGGACCGTCGGCATGGCCCGGTCCATGAGCCCGAACAGCGCCAACAGCCAGTTCTTCATCATGTTCGCCCCCGCGCCGCATCTGAACGGCGAATACACGGTGGTCGGGCAGGTGATCGAGGGGATGGAGGTCGTGGACGCAATCCGGCGCGGCAACGCGCGGGCCGGCGGCTCGGTCGAAAACCCCGACCGGATGGTCAGCGTGACCGTAGAGCGGTAAGACCTTTGATCGAGACGACAGGGGCCGGCGCTTGCGCCGGCCTTTTCCTATGGGGGAGGCCCCTTCAAGGCCAAAGATATACCGTCAAAGATACCGGCCGAAGACCTGATAATCCTGCGCGTAGAATTCCCGCACGCGCTCGGCTACCTCATCGCTCACCTGATCGGGGGTGATGTTCGGCCCGCCGGTCTGCTCGCGCCCCAGCACCATCGTGCGTTTGGTGATCTGGGCGACGCGCTCGGCGAATTTGTCGATATCGCGCATCGCGTAGATCGTGTCGAAATAGGCCGGGTCCGTCCCGAGAAAGAACGTGAGCGGGTCAGTGTGATGCCGGATCGAGACCGACGCCTCGCGGTAAAGCTGAAGACGGCGAAGGAAATAATCGAGGCTCGGGTCCGGCACGGCGCCCTTTTCGACGAATTCATCGCTGATCCGGCCCGGGCCGAGTTCGCGGTAATGCACCACGCGGTTGCGATAGCAGGACACGGCGCGCGCCAGCGGGTCGCGCACCACGGCAAAGCGCGCGTGGTCGGCGATGCGGTCGTGCGGGGCCGCCTTGAAGCCGGAGGACGGGTAGAAATTATGGATGTAGTACCATTTGCCGCTGCACCGGAAATCCGCAAAGGGACGCCCGTTTTCCAGCGCGAAAAAGGCGGTCTTGAGCGTTGTGCAGGCAGTTTTCGGGACCGAGAAATAACTGAGCTTGAAGGCGTCTATGAAGGCACTCATGAAAACCTGAAAAGGGTTAGGGCAGGGCGGATGGTGGTGCGACCACGCCCCGGTGTCAACCACGCCCCGTCCGTTCCCTCGCCGCGATCACGCCTTCGGCATCAATCCGGCATCAATCCGCCAAGACCATCAGGTCGCGCGGGTTCAGCCAGACCGTCGCCGGGTCGCCCACCTGCGGCGGCGGATGATCGGCCGAGTTGAACGTGTCGAGCGAGATCCGCGCGTCGCCCACCCGGACGCGGATGCGGATGACTGAGCCGAGGAAGTGCACCTCGGCGATGCGACCCTCGACGCCCAGCGTCCGGCCGTCGCTCGGGGCAAGGCCCACCGCCTCGGGGCGCAGGGCCAGCGTCACCTTGTCGCCGCGCAGCTGCCGGCCCAGCGGCACCGTCGTCCCGCCCAGCGAGACGGTCCCCGCGCCCGCATCCACCACCCGCACGTCGAGAAGGTTCAGCGTGCCGACAAAGCTTGCGACAAAGCGGGTCGCGGGGCGGTTATAGATGTCGAAGGGGGCGCCGACCTGATCGGCCACGCCGTTGTTCATGACCACGATGCGGTCGGACATCGACAGCGCCTCTTCCTGGTCATGGGTCACATAGATCGTGGTGATCCCCAGCTTGCGCTGGATGGCGCGGATTTCCTCGCGCAGCGACACGCGGATCTTGGCATCCAGCGCCGAAAGCGGCTCATCCAGCAACAGGACCTGCGGACGCACCGCCAGCGCGCGGGCCAGTGCCACCCGCTGCTGCTGCCCGCCCGAAAGCTGGAACGGATAGCGCGCGCCGAAGTCGGCAAGACCCACGATCGCCAGCATCTCGGCCACACGCTCGGCCCGGTCGGTCCGGGGAACGCCCGCGACACGCAGGCCAAAGCCCACATTGTCGGCCACCGTCAGGTTGGGAAACAGCGCGTAGCTTTGAAACACCATGCCGATATTGCGCTGGTTCGGCCGCAGGCGCACCACGTCGCGCCCGTCGATGCGGATCGTGCCGGCGCTTGGCACCTCAAAGCCCGCGACCATCCGCAGCGTCGTCGTCTTGCCGCAGCCCGAGGGGCCGAGGAACGAGATGAACTCTCCCTTCTCGACGCTGAGGTTGAAGTCCTTCACGACCTGGGTGGCGCCGAAGCTCTTTTGCAGGTTGGAGATATCGAGAAAACCCATGGATCAGCGCCTGACCTGTGTGTGTTTCGTAAAGCGTGTGACAAGCTGGATCAGCCCCATGCAGATCCAGGTGATCGAAAAGGCGATCACGGCCAGCGCCGCGGGCTCATAGGCGCGGTTCGCGCCGATCAGTTGCAGATAGGGGCCGAAGGCCGGACGGTTCAGCAGCGCCGCCAGCACGAATTCCCCGATCACGATGGCAAAGGTCAGGAAAGCGCCCGACAGCACCGCGACCAGCACATTCGGCAGGATCACCCGCGCCATGATCGTGACCCAACCCGCGCCCAGGCTCTGCGCCGCCTCGGTCAGAGTGCGGATGTCGATGGCGCGCAGCCCGGTATCGACCGCGCGGTACATGTAGGGCAGCGCCAGCGTCGCGTAGCCCATCATCAGCAGGAAATTCGTCCCCGTGGCCGACCCGGTCAGCGGCAGCAGGGACGAGGTGTTGTACATCCGGATATAGCCAAAGACGATGACGATGGGCGGAATGACCAGCGGCAACAGCGTGATGAATTCCACGACCGGGCGCAGGCGCGGCAGTTTCAGGCGCACCCAATACGCGGTGGGCACCACCAAGAGGACGCCCACGACGATGGTGCAAAGCGCCATGACGACGGAATAGGTAAAGGTCTGCTGGAACCGCGGATCGCCCAGCACCACGCGATAGGCGTCAAGGCTGTATTCCCCCCGGCGCATCCGGAGGGAAAATTCGATGGTGCCGATCAGCGGCAGGAAGAAATAGATCAGCCCGAACGCGAGCGCGATCCAGGCGGCAATCCGTTGCGCGTTCATCGCATCCACCTTTCGCTGCGGGCGCGCAGCACGACATAGACAAGGTTGGCGATGCCCGTGACGACGATCATGCCGAAGGCCAGCGCATAGCCCAGGTGCGGGTCCTGCAACACATCGCCCCTGATCTGCGCAAAGAGAAGGATCGGCACGATCGAGAGCGACGAGCCCGTCAGCGCGAAGGCCGTGGCGACCGCCCCGAACGCATTGGCAAAGAGCAGCGCAAACGTGCCCAGCAACGTGGGCCACAGGATCGGGAAGGCGACGATCCGCCAGTACTGCGCGCCGCTGGCCCCAAGGATCGACGCGGCCTCGCGCCATTCGCGTTTCAGCCCGTCAAGCGCCGGGGTCACGATCAGGATCATCAGCGGGATCTGAAAGAACAGGTAGGTGAGCGTCAGCCCGAAGAACGAGAGCAGGTTGAAGCCCATCGCGTAGATGTTGATCCCGAACCAGTCGCGCAGCAGGATCGTGACAAGGCCCAGTCGCCCCAGCGTCGCCAGAAACGCAAAGGCGAGCGGCACCCCGGCAAAGTTCGAGGCGACTCCGGAAAAGGTCAGGAGCGGCCCCCTGATCCAGCGCGGCAGCCCGCCCAGCGTCACCGCCGCCGCGATGGCAAAGCCGATCACGCAACCCAGGAAGGCCGAGGCAAAGCTGATCCGGATCGAGATCCAGTAAGAGGCGATGATCGAGGGTGTCCAGAGGTTCGCGATATTGCGCAGGGTGAAATCGCCCTGCGGCGTGCGAAAGGCCCCCGCGACGATGTGGACTGTCGGCCAGAGCAGAAAGAGGATCGCGAAGGCGGCAAAGGGCAGGATGCCCAGCCAGTGCAGCGGCAACTGCCGTCGCGGTCTTGCGGCGGGAACGTCCATCGGGCCTCCGGTTGTTGTCTGGCTGAACGCAAAACCCGCCCCGCAGGCGCGCGGGGCGGGCAATCGTCAGATCAGGTTACTGGACGTTCGCGCCCACGACCTGATCCCAGCCGCCGGTGATGACCTCTTTCGCGGCTTCCTGCTCTTCCAGCGTCGGGAAGACGGCGGCCTCATAGGCCTCGGCCGGGGGCAGGGCTTCCAGCAGGTCGTTCGGCACGACGCCGTTCTGCACCATGTCGTTGAAGCGGATCGGATGGCAGTAGCCGGCCAGCCAGCCCAGCTGACCTTCGTCGGAATAGAGGTATTCCATCCAGAGCTTGGCCGCGTTCGGATGCGGTGCATAGGCGCTGATCGCCTGCACATAGACGCCCGCCACGACGCCCGATGCGGGCACGACGACCTCGACCGGCGGGTTGCCGGCCAGCGTATCACGGCTCGCAAGCGCGTTATAATCCCACTGGATCACGATCGGCGTCGCACCCTGGGCCAGCGTGCCCGCCTTGCCGATCACCGGAACGAAATTCCCTGCGGCGTTGAGTTCGGCAAAGAATTCGAGACCAGCTTGACCGGCTGCGGCGCCAGGCTCGGCGCCGCGCGCGATGCCTGCGGCCTGAACCGCAAGGATCGCCTGGTTCGAGGCGCGCGGATCGCCGGCCAGCGCGACCGAGTTCGCGTATTCGGGCTTCAGCAGGTCTTCCCAGTCCTGCGGGATCTCGTCCACCAGGTCGGTGTTCACGGCAAAGGAAAGCACGCCGTAATAGTCGCCATACCAGTAGCCTTCGGCATCCTTGGCGGCATCCGGGATCGTGTCCCAGGTCGCGACCTGATAGGGCTGGATCAGGCCCTCTTCCTGCGCGGCGGGACCAAAGGCAAAGCCCACATCAATCACGTCGGGCGCCTGCGGGCCGGTGTTGTTGCGGTTGGCGCGGATCGCCTCGAGCTCATCTGCCGAACCGGCATCGGGGTTCAGCTCGTTGATGGTGAGGAAGGGGTATTTTTCCTTGAACCCCTGGATGACAGCGCCGTAGCCGCACCAGTCATGGGGCAGGGCGATGGTGGTCAGCATCCCCTCGGCGCGCGCGCCTTCGATCAGCTCTTCCATCGACTGGGCCGAAACGATGGAGGTTGTCGCCATGAGCGCGGCCGCCGTAGCGCCGACAAGGCGGTGGAAGGTGGTGGTCATTCGTCTCTCCCTCTGGGGTTGGCAGGTCGCTGCTTCGCGAGTGCTCACGCCGCTGTTATTCTCGTTTTGTAACGGTGATGTGACAGCACTTTATTCCTTAAATCAAGGTTCTTCATCGGCTCGGGACGATTTCGAAAAAGGACGAAACCGGGGATTGCAGCACGTGCCTCGCATACTGGTCCCGTCTGCGATGCATCGGCGCGGAACCGCTTTCGACGGGTGTGTCATACCGGCCCCCCGGGCAGACGGGCGGGGTTGTTTTTCGCGAGGGAAGGGGCCGGACGGGATGGACATGACGGCTTAAGGCGCGATGGGTGAAGGGCGCCGCCGGACCGCGCAATTCGATCGGACCTCGGCCCGGCTCACCTGCCAACTGTGCCTCCGGAAGGCGCCAGGCCGCTATCCTTCGGGCCGGTCGGCCCATGAAAAACCGCCGCACCCGTGGGCGCGGCGGTTCAACCTGTCTGACGGATGCGTCAGCTTTTGGCGAGGTTGCGCAGCACGTAATGCAGCACGCCGCCGTTCTGGACGTATTCGATCTCGACCTCGGTATCGATCCGGCACTTGAGCTGGATCTCCTTCACCGTGCCATCCGCATAGGTGATCGTGCAGGGGACCATGGAGAGCGGCTTCAGATCACCGGCAAGCCCGGTGATCGAGACGACCTCGTCGCCGGTGAGGCCAAGGCTCTTGCGGGTGTCGCCGTTGGTGAACTCGAACGGGATGACGCCCATGCCGACCAGGTTGGAGCGGTGGATGCGCTCGAAGCTTTCGGCCACCACCGCCTTGACGCCCAGCAGCGCCGTGCCCTTTGCCGCCCAGTCGCGGCTGGAGCCTGCACCGTATTCGATCCCGCCGAAGATCACGAGCGGCGTGCCCTGATCCTGATAGGCCATGGCCGCGTCGAAGATCGAGGTCTGCTGCCCGTCGGGGCCTTTGGAATAGCCGCCCTCGACACCCGGAAGCATCTCGTTCTTGATCCGGATGTTCGCGAAGGTGCCGCGCATCATGATCTCGTGGTTGCCGCGGCGCGACCCGTAAGAGTTGAACTCGCGTACCGGGACCTGACGTTCCACGAGATAGCGGCCGGCGGGGGTCGTTTCCTTGAACGAACCGGCGGGGCTGATGTGGTCGGTCGTGATCATGTCGCCCAACAGCGCCAGAACACGCGCGCCCGAGATGTCCGAGATCACGCCCGGCTCCTGGCTCATGCCGCGGAAATAGGGCGGGTTCTGGACATAGGTCGACGATGGCGGCCAGTCATAGGTCTCGCTGTCCGTGACCTCGACGCTTTGCCATTTGGCGTCGCCGGTAAAGACCTCGGCGTATTTCTTCTGGAACGCTTCGCGCGTCACGGTCTTTTCGACCAGATCGGCGACCTCCTGCGTCGTCGGCCAGATGTCCTTCAGGTAGACATCGTTTCCGTTCCGGTCCTTGCCCAGCGGCTCGGTCGTCAGGTCGATGTTCATGTCGCCCGCGATGGCATAGGCCACGACCAGCGGCGGAGAGGCGAGGTAGTTCGCGCGCACATCGGGGCTGATCCGGCCCTCGAAGTTGCGGTTACCCGAAAGGACCGCGGTCGCGATCAGGTCGTTTTCATTGATCGCCTTGGAAATCTCGGGCTGCAGCGGGCCCGAGTTGCCGATGCAGGTGGTGCAGCCGTAGCCGACAAGGTTGAAGCCGACTGCGTCGAGATCTTCCTGCAGGCCCGCGGCCTCCAGGTATTCCGACACGACCTGCGAACCGGGTGCAAGCGAGGTCTTAACCCAGGGCTTGCGCGTCAGGCCGAGCGCCCGTGCCTTGCGGGCGACGAGGCCGGCGCCGATCATCACATAGGGGTTCGAGGTGTTGGTGCAGGAGGTGATGGCCGCGATCACGACCGACCCGTCGCGGATCGTGTAATCCTCGCCCTCGACCTTGACGGTCTTGCGCACATCAACCAGCGTGTCGCCATCCTCGGCGCCGCCGCGATACTCGCTGACGACGTTGAGGAAGGATTTCGCGGATTCGGTGAGCGGCGTGTGATCCTGCGGACGCTTGGGGCCGGACACGGCAGGCACGACTTCCGACATGTCGAGATGCAGCGTATCGGTGTAGACGGGCTCATAATCCGGGCCACGCCACATGCCGTTCGCCTTGGCATAGGCTTCGACCAGCGCGATGCGCGCCTCGTCGCGGCCGGTCTGGCGCAGGTAGCGCAGCGCCTCGTCGTCGATCGGGAAGAAGCCGCAGGTCGCGCCGTATTCGGGTGCCATGTTCCCGATCGTCGCGCGATCGGCCAGCGGCAGGTGGTCAAGACCCTCGCCGTAGAACTCGACGAATTTGCCGACCACGCCCTTCTTGCGCAGCATCTGCACGACCTTGAGAACGAGGTCGGTTGCCGTCGTGCCCTCGACCATGCGGCCCGTCAGCTTGAAGCCGATGACCTCGGGGATGAGCATCGAGATCGGCTGGCCCAGCATAGCGGCCTCGGCCTCGATCCCGCCGACACCCCAGCCGAGAATGGCAAGGCCGTTCACCATGGTGGTGTGGCTGTCGGTGCCGACCAGCGTATCCGGGTAGGCGACTTCCTGGCCGTTCTGGTCCTGGTCGGTCCAGACGGTCTGCGACAGGTATTCGAGGTTCACCTGATGGCAGATGCCGGTTCCGGGCGGCACGACGCGGAAGTTGTTGAACGCCTTCTGACCCCATTTCAGGAAGGTATAGCGTTCGAGGTTCCGCTCATACTCGCGGTCCACGTTCATCTGGAAGGCGCGCGGGTTGCCGAATTCGTCGATCATGACCGAGTGGTCGATGACCAGGTCGACCGGGTTCAGCGGGTTGATCTTTTGCGGGTCGCCGCCAAGCGCCTTGATCCCGTCGCGCATCGCCGCAAGGTCCACGACCGCGGGAACGCCGGTGAAGTCCTGCATCAGCACGCGGGCCGGGCGATAGGCGATCTCGCGCGGGTTCTTGCCGCCCTTTTCCGCCCATTCGGCGAAGGCCTTGATGTCATCGACGCTGACCGTCTTGCCATCCTCGAACCGCAGCATGTTTTCCAGCACGACCTTGAGCGATGCCGGCAGGCGGGTGAAATTGCCGAGGCCGGCCTCTTCGGCAGCGGGGATCGAGTAATAGGCGACGGTTTGGCCGCCGGCCGTCAATGTGCGGCGGGTCTTGGCGGTATCTTGTCCGACGATGATGGTCATGGTTGGCTCCCTTGGCATGGACCGGGGTCTTGCTGCACTGCATTTGCCCCATCGCGGCGTTCGGATCAAGGGGTTCACGCCCGATTTGTATACCATTGTGCACAGAAATTCGCGCTTGCCCCTGTGGCCCAAGGGAAACACTAACAAAACCTTGATTGGCAAAGCCCCCGGTGCAGGATTACCAACATCCTACAACAACAAAGGGAGCGCCGTTCATGCGCCGGATCATCAGCACCGCGGCGGGTTTTCTGCTGGCGGCAGCGGCCCACGCGCCCCTTGCATCGGCGCAGGAGTCCGGCGCAGCCCCCAACCCGGTGGTGGTGGAGCTTTATACCTCTCAGGGATGTTCGTCCTGCCCGCCGGCGGATGAGCTGATGGAGCGTCTGGCGGCGCGGCCCGATATCATTCCGCTCGCGCTGCATGTGGATTACTGGGACTATATCGGCTGGGCGGATGAATTCGCCGATCCCGCCTTTACCGACCGGCAAAAGGGCTATGCCCGCGCGGCGGGCGAACGTGCGATCTATACGCCGCAGATGATCGTGGGCGGGATCGACAGGGTCGAGGGCGTGCGCCCGATGATGGTCGCCGATCTCATCACCAGCCACCGCGCGCGGGTCAATCCGGTTCAGGTGCGGCTCGCGCCCGAAGGCGATCGCGTCCGCATCCATCTCAGCGCCGAACCGGCCCTGCCGAGCGCGGCGCAGGTCCATCTGGTGCGCTATCGCCCGCAAGAAACGGTCAAGATCGAGCGGGGCGAGAATGCAGGCCGCACCGTCACCTACCACAACATCGTCACCTATTGGGAGACCATCGCGCGTTGGGACGGGCAGGAACCGTTCGAGATGATCGCCGACGCGCAGGGCGCGGAACCCGTCGTGGTGATCGTGCAGGCGCCGGGCTTTGGCCCCGTTCTGGGCGCGGCGCGCGCGGACTGAGCGTATGGGGCTTGGCGCGGCCTCCTGCGACCGTCACTTCCAGCGGCGGTGAATCCAGAACCACTGGTCGGGCATCGCGCGCACCCGCGCGGCAAGGCTGTCGTTGAGCGCCTGCGTCATCGTCACCGGGTCGCTGTGGGGGATCGGCGGTTCCATATCGACGGCAAATCCCAGACCGTCAGGCTGCCGCGTCGCATAAAACGGGATCAGCAGCGCGTCGTATTTCAGCGCAAGCTCTGCCGCGGACAGGGCGGTCCGCGCCGGCTGCCCCATGAAATCGAGCCAGGGCGCCCCCGCGATATGCTGATCGACCAGCAGCACCGCCTGACCGCCATCGCGCAGATGCCGGGCAAAGCCCGCCGTGCCCTTGCGCCCCTGCGGGAATGACTGCCCGCCCACGGCCTCCATCATCGCGACGTAGTGTTCGTTGAAAAAGACGTTGCGCATGGGCCGGTAAAGGCCCGCGATCTCGAACCCTTGCGCCGTGAGGGCCGCGCGCGCAAAGCCGAAATTCCCGAAATGCCCGGTGACGAGGATTGCCGCGCGCCCCGCCTCCCGCGCCTTGCAGAGCGCCTCATAGCCCGGGCCGGTCGGCACATGGCCGCGGGCGGCGGCGACCAGATCGGCCGCGGCATAGTTCTCGATCAGCATCCGGCCCGTGTTGTTCGCCACGCGGCGCGCGATCCGGTCGCGTTCCGCCTCGGGCATGTCGGGAAAGATCAGGGCGAGGTTTTCCCGCGCGCGCCGCAGATAGCCCGAGACCGGCGCCACGATCCGCTCGGCCGCCCAGCCCATGGCGCGCACCCGTGGCCCCGGAGGCAGGCGGAGCGCCAGCCAGATGAGGCCGCGAAACAGCCGGTCGGTCAGCCAGTCGCCAAAGCCGCGCCCGTCGTCCTTATCCCTTGCCATCGGCCCCCATACGATCCGCCACGGGTTCCGCGCCGCCCTGGCGGGTGCCGCGCGTTTCCCGGTGCCAGACATAAAGCCCGGCCGCGACGATCACAAGCGCGCCGACCCCGGTCCAGAAATCGGGATATTCGTCGAAGAGAAGCACCCCCCAGAGCGTCGCAAACAAGAGCCCCACATAAGCGAACGGCGCAACCACCCCCGCCTCGGCACTGGAAAACGCGCGGATCAGGCAAAGCTGCCCGGCGGCGCCGATCCCGCCGATGGCCAGCAGGCCGGGCAGGTCGGCCAGCGCGGGTGTCGTCCAGCCCAGCGGCAGGGCGGCGGTCGTCAGGACCGTTCCGATCAGCGCGGTGTAGAGAAGGGCGGTCCAGATGCTCTCGCCCGTGCCCAGCATCCGGGTGGTGATCGCGTGGCCGGTATAGCAGATCGCCCCCGCCAGCGGCAAAAGGGCCGCAGGCGAAAAGACACCGCTGCCGGGCTGGATGATGATCAGCGCGCCCACCATCGCCGCCAGCACCCCGAAAAGCCGCCGCGGCCCGATCCGCTCGCCCAGAAACAGCGCGGCGGCGAGCGTGATGAGAACGGGGTTGATGTCCATGATCGCCGTCGCCTCGGCCAGCCCGATATGCGGCAGCGACGCAAAGAAGAGCGCCGTCGCCCCCACCTGAAAGACCGAGCGCATCCCGTGCAGACCCAGATGGTTGGTCTGCAGAAGGCGCGGCAGGCGTGGGGCCAGCAGCACAAGGATGATCGCCGCCTGCCCGGCATAGCGCGCCCAGACGACCTGCACCGGCCCGTAGGTCACGATGAGCGACTTTGCGAGCGCATCCATCACCGTGAAGATGAAGATCGCGCAAAGCATGAGAAGGATGCCCCGCGCATTGGGGCCAAGCGACGAATACCACGACATGGCGCGGACCCTACGCGGCAGCCGTGGCAGGCGCAATCGGGGATGGAGCGTCGGCAGAAATGCCCCGTGGCACCCCGTGGCGCGGGCGTCGGGCCGGAAGCCGCCCCGCGCGGCGCAAAGCAGCCCGGCGCTCGATCAGCTGTAAAGGTCGTGCAAAAGCCCCCACACGGGGTCGCAGGGGGTGCGGCGGCTTGGGTCATCGACCTTCACCGCCAAAACCCCGCAAGCGGGGGCACAGGAGCACCCATGGGGCGCCAGCGCAGCCAACTTCAACAAGGACCCCTGCGCGAGGGGCGCGAGGTTTTCCAGGCGCTACGACGACTGCCGGACGGTCCGGCGCGGAGCGCATAGGTGCAAGATCGGACACCATCGCGCAGGTTCTGATCTGCCGGGCGCGTACGAGACGCAAGCGCGATGCGGTCGCCCGGACAATCGCCCCCGGGTGAGGCAACGGGACGCGATCTGGACCTTGATGGGCGGAAAGCATCGATGGGATTCAGGCACCTCCTGCGCGCGGGGCGTAAACGCGCGGGGCCGGGCGGGCGCTTGACCCGAACGCCGCATCCCGCCGCGCGCCGTGTGCAAAAGGTCAGGATCGCGTTTGACTGGATCGCGCGCAAGCATCCCCAAGCCTCCCCCCCGCGCGCGGGGCGCAAAAACCGTCGGCAAGGTGGCGCATATTTGCCGGTTGTTCAGCTTTGGACATCAAAGTTCGTTCAGCGCCGCCCGGGCCTCTTCTTTCTTGTGGAACATGGACTTATAGTCGGGACATGGACATCATCCTGATCGTTTCCCTTGTCGCCGCACTGTTTCTGGTGATCGGCTTGGCCGAACCGGCTGCGGGGCGGCTCCGGCTGCCCTATACGGTGGTGCTGGCGGGCGTGGGGATCGTGATCGGGATCGGGGCCGCGTTCTTCCTCAATACCGATTTCACCGATGCGCTGAACCCGCTGGCGGCGGTGATCGTGAACCTGCCGCTGACGTCGCAGGTTTTTCTCTATATCTTCCTGCCGACGTTGCTTTTTCAGGTCTCGCTGGGCCTGAACCTGCGGCGGATGATGGATGACTGGGTGCCGATCCTTACCATGGCGGTCGTGGCGGTGGTGGTGGCGACCCTTGCGGTGGGCTATGCGCTTGCGCCCATCGCCGGGGTCTCGCTGGCCGCCTGCCTTCTGATCGGGGCAATCGTCTCGACCACCGATCCTTCGGCCGTCGTCAGCATCTTCCGTTCGATCGCGGCGCCGCAACGCCTGACCCGCATCGTCGAGGGCGAAAGCCTCCTGAACGACGCGGCGGCCATCGCGCTCTTTGGCCTGTTCATATCCTTCGTGATGCGGGGGATGCCGGACCCGGACATCTGGGACGCGCTGTTGCAGTTTCCCTGGCTGATCGCGGGCGGCCTGGGGGCGGGCTATCTGGCGGGGCGCGTCGCGGTGACGGTGATGTCGGTCGTGGGCGGCTATCACCTTGCGCAGGTCTCGGTCAGCGTGGCGCTGCCCTATATCACCTATGTGCTGGCCGAACGCGTGCTGGGCGTGTCGGGCGTGGTGGCGGTGGTTGCGGCGGGGATGACGCTGAACCTCGTGGGGCCGGCGCGGCTGTCGCCCGCCTCGTGGAACTACCTGCGCGAGGTGTGGAACCTGCTGGCGCATTGGGCGGGGGCGCTGATCTTCGTGCTGGCCGCGCTGCTGATCCCGCGGCTGATGGGCGATATCCGGCTTTCCGACCTGGGCCTCCTGGTGGTGGTGATCGCGGCGGCGGCGGCGGCGCGGATCTTCATGCTCTTTGTCGTGCTCCCGCTCCTGAGCCTTGTGCGGTTGTCACCGCAGGTGCAGCGGCCTTACCGTCAGGCGATCCTCTGGGGCGGGCTGCGCGGGGCCGTGACCCTTGCGCTGGCGCTGGCGGTGACGGAAAACGCGCGCGTGCCCGCCGAGGTGCAGCGCCTTGTCGGTATCCTTGCCACGGGCTTCACGCTTTTCACGCTCATCGCGCAGGGGACGACGCTGCGCTGGATGATCGGGCGACTGGGGCTGGACCGGCTTTCGCCGCTCGATACCGCGCTGTCGCATCAGGTGATTGCCGTCGCGCTTCAGAACGTGCGCGAGGATGTCGCCGAAACCGCCCGCAGCCACGCCCTGTCGCGCGAGACCGTGCGCGCCGAGGCCAAGCGCTTTGGTGAGCGCCTGGATGAGGCGATGCGCCGGGCCGAGACGGGGACCGAGATTCTGGACCGCGACCGCATCACGCTGGGGCTGATCGCGCTGGCGGGGCGGGAACGTGACCTCGTGCTCGAACATTTCCTGCAACAGCTGATATCGCAGCGGCTGGTGGAACGGATGCTGTCGGATGTCGACCGGCTGATCGAGGCGACGCGGACCGAGGGGCGGAACGGCTACCGGATCGCCGGGCGAAAGGCGCTTGGCTATGGGCCCGGCTACCGCACGGCGGTGGCGCTGAACAACCGCCTGCGCATATCCGGCCCCCTGTCGCGGCTGACGGCGGAACGGTTCGAGATCCTCTTGAACCAGCGCATGATCCTTGAGGATCTGCACGGGTATATCGACGGCAAGATCCGCCGGATTCACGGAAGGCGGGTGGCTGACCTGCTGCACGAACTTCTCAATCGCCGCGAGGAAGGCACCGAAAGCGCGCTGGAGGGGCTGCGGCTGCAATATCCCGGCTATGCCGAGGAGGTGGAGCGTCGTTACATCCGCCGGATCGCCCTGCGGCTGGAAGAACGTGAATATGACGTGCTGCGCGATGACGGGCTGATTGGCCCGGAACTGCACACGACCCTGCGCCAGCAGCTTGCCCGCGCCCGGACCGAGGTCGAGCCGCGCCCGCGCCTCGACCTTGCCGTCCGCAAGACCGAGCTTGTGGGCCAGTTCCCGCTTTTCGCCGAGATGGACGAAAAGGCGCGCCGGCGGCTCGCCCGGGTATTGCGCACGATCTACGCCGAACCCGGCGAGATCATCCTGCGCAAGGGCGAAACCCCGCGCTCGGTCTATTTCATCGCCACCGGCGCGGTCGAGGTCGAAACCGCCGGGATCAAGATCCGCCTCGGGCGGGGTGAGATGTTCGGGCAGCTTGCCATCCTCAAGCGGCAACGCAGGCGCGGGCAGGTCACGGTAATCAGCCATTCGACGCTGCTCGCGCTCGATGAAACCCGGTTCCGCCGCCTGCTGGAAAAACAGCCGGGGCTGCGGCAGGCGGTGATCCACAGCGCCGAAAAGCGCGGGCTGCGCCTTCAGGCGGAAGGACTGTCGCCCGAGGCCGCCGGCCCCGAGGGTGCCGGCGCGGCCGACGGCGACAAGCGCGCCAAACTGCAAAAGGCTGGCAAAGGCGCCGCGGTGGCGGGTGCTGCGCCTGCCGAAATTGCGCCCGACGGCAAGGCCGGAACCGGGGCTGCGGTGCCCGATCAGGGTACCGGCCATCCGTCTCCTCCCGATCTCATCAGCTCCCGGCGACCTGCATCGGAGGCGGGTGGGCCGAACGCGGCTGCGACCGGCGCGGACGAGACTGCCAGACCCCAGCGCGACGCCGCCGGGGTGACCACCCCGGAAGCGGCGAAGTCAGAGGCCGCCGTGGCCGTCGCGGGCGCGACGCCAGATCCCACGCCGGAGCAGACAACCCCGGAACCTGCGCCGCCACCCGCAGAGGCCGGGGCGCCTCTGCCGGCCCCCCCTGCAGGCATCCCGCCCGATACCGTGCCCGACCCCACAAAAGCGCCGGCGACCGGAGCCGGGGATGAAGCCGGGGCGCCCGTACAGGCGGAGCCCGCGCCCGATGCCGAACTCCTTGCGGAGGAGCCGCCGCCGCGCGCGGAAAGGACGGCCTCGGATCGCTGAACCTCTTCACACTCCCGCCAGCCGGTCTTTCAGACCGTATTCGATGCGCACAGGTCGGAAGAAAGGATCTTCCTGTCGCGATGGCGGGAACCTACGGTGGCCGGCGGGGCCGGAACATTATGGCGTATCAAAGGCGCCGCAGATCGCCCCTCCACTGAATTCCCCGGGGCAATACAGAAACGGGAGATGCGGGCCCGACGCATTTCCCCAAAGCGATGAAGGAGCGAAACGCCATGAACAGCATGACCCAGACCTCCGTCACGGGAACCCGGGCGCAACGGGAATGGTGGCGCGGCGCGGTGATCTACCAGATCTATCCGCGCAGCTATCAGGACAGCAACGGCGACGGGGTGGGCGACCTGCTCGGAATTGTCGAACGGCTCCCGTATATCGCGAGCCTTGGGGTCGATGCGGTCTGGATCTCGCCCTTCTTTACCTCGCCGATGAAGGATTTCGGCTATGACGTCGCCGACTACTGCGATGTCGATCCGATGTTCGGCAGTCTCGCCGATTTCGACGCGGTGATCTCGACCGCCCGCGCCCTCGGCCTCAAGGTGATGATCGACCTCGTGCTGTCGCATACCTCGGATCAGCATCCCTGGTTCGTCGAAAGTCGGCGCGACCGGACGAACCCCAAGGCGAACTGGTATGTCTGGGCCGACCCCGCGCCGGACGGCACGCCGCCGAACAACTGGCTCTCGATGTTCGGGGGGTCGGCCTGGCACTGGGACAGCCGGCGCTGCCAGTATTACATGCACAACTTCCTGACCTCGCAGCCCGACCTGAACTTTCACGAACCCGAGGTGCAGGAGGCGCTGCTCAACGTGGCCCGGTTCTGGCTGGAGCGGGGGGTGAACGGCTTCCGGCTGGATACGATCAACTTCTATGTCCATGACAAGCAGCTGCGCAGCAACCCGCCGCTTGCGCCTGAACGGCGCAATGACAAGATCGCGCCGATGGTGAATCCCTATAACCATCAGGAACATCTTTACGACAAGAACCAGCCGGAGAACCTCGATTTCCTGCGCCGCCTGCGGGCGGTGATGGCCCCCTATGACGCCGCCGCCGTGGGCGAGGTGGGCGATGCCCAGCGGGGGCTGGAAATCATGGGGCAGTACACAGCAGGCAACGACCTGATGCACATGTGCTACGCCTTCGAGCTTTTGTCCAATGATCATCCCAGCGCCTCCAGCATCGCCTGTCTGATGGCCGAGGTCGCGCGCGTCGCCGGTGAGGGCTGGGCGTGCTGGGCGATGTCGAACCACGACGTGGTGCGCCACATCAGCCGCTGGGACCTGTCGCCCGCCGCGGCCCGCGCCTTTGCGACGCTGCTCATGTGCCTGCGCGGGTCCGCCTGCCTTTACCAGGGTGAGGAACTGGGCCTGCCCGAGGTCGAGGTCCCGTATGAGGATCTGCAGGACCCCTACGGGATCGAGTTCTGGCCGGAATTCAAGGGCCGCGACGGCTGCCGCACGCCCATGGTATGGGAGGCTGATGCGCTCAATGCCGGGTTTTCGACCGGCCGGCCCTGGTTGCCGATCACTCTGGAACATCACCGGCTGGCCGTTTCGGCGCAGGAAAGCGACCCGGCGGCGCCGCTGCATCACTATCGCCGCGCGATCGCCTTTCGCCATGTTCATGACGCGCTGATGCAGGGCGATATTCGCGATGTGACGGCGGATGGCGATGTACTGACCTTCCGCCGCGTTTCGGGGCAGGAAGAGGTGCTCTGCGCCTTCAACCTGGGTGAGGCGACGGCCCATGTCACCATCCCCGAGGGGCGGTGGGAGGTGATCGGTGCCGAGTTGAACAGCGCCGCGCCGCGTGACGGCGTGGCCTTGCTGGGTCGCTGGCAACCCTGCCTTTTGGTGCGGGCGGGCTGACCGCCGGGCGTGGAACATGTTTGCGGGCGGGAAGAGCCTGGGCGCGGAGGTCCGGTTTTCTCGCCCCGGCCTGATCGGGCGAGGTGCAGACGGTGAAGGGCGGCGCTTCGTCCGGCAGCCTCAGACGCCGCGCTGACCCCGCGCGTGAAAGACAAAGCCCAAGAGGTTCAGCAACACCTGCGCCGCTAGGATCGCCGTGCCGCCGGTATGGTCGTAATCCGGCGCAACCTCGACCAGATCGATGCCCACGATTTCATGCCGGTTGGCGACCTCCTGCAAAAGCTCCAGCACCTCGTAATAGAGAAACCCGCCATGGCTGGGCGTCCCCGTTCCCGGCGCGATAGAGGGGCAGAACCCGTCGATATCGAGGGTGACATAGACCCTCGCGCCCTCCGGCAGGCGGGCGGCCGCCTCTCGTACGCCCATCGCGCGGATCTGGCGGACCGAGAGGATATCGCCGCCCATCGCGCGGGCGGCCTCATATCCCTCGCGCGCGGTGGAGCTTACGTTGCGGATGCCGTAATGGGAAATGCCGGTGACCCAGGGCTTTTCGGCGGCGCGGCGCATCGGGTTGCCATGGCCATAGCGGACGCCGTGGCGTTCATCGACGAAATCCAGATGCGCGTCGATCTGAAGGATATGGATCTCGCCCTGATCCTCATAGGCGTTGATGCAGGGGATGTTGACGGAATGGTCGCCCCCGATCACCACCGGCAGGGCCCCCGCCCGCAGGATCGCCCGGACGCCCGCCTCGATATTCGCGTGGCTTTTCATCGTGTCGGTGTGAACGATATCGGCATCCCCGATATCGACGATCCGGACGTCGCTGCCCAGATAGGTGCAGTCGTCCTCGTGGTCGTATGCGCCCGCATGGCCAAAGCTGAAGAGCGTCGAGGCTTCGCGCACCGCGCGGGGACCGAACCGCGCCCCGGCCCGGAACTGCGTTCCGAAATCGAAGGGCGCGCCCAGCACCGCCACATCGGCCTCCAGCCGGTCCCAGTCGGGCTGGTAGGGGCGCTTTCCGAAGGTCGAGATGCCGACGAACGGCAGGTTCAGCCGCCCGCTTTCATATCCATGGCTCATTGCCGTCTCCCTGCTTTTTGGCGCCACGCTACAGGGCCGCGGCGCGGGCGCAAGGGTGCAATGCGCTCAAAGGGGCTTTGCATTTCCCCGGACCCGTGAAATAGGGAAGCGCCAAACGAAAACTCCCAAGGAGACCCCCATGGAGATTCGCGAGGCGCTTACCTTCGATGACGTTCTGCTGGTTCCCGCGGCAAGCTCTGTCCTGCCGTCCGAGGCGGATACGACCACCTTCGTCACCCGCTCGATCCGGCTGAACATCCCGCTTCTGTCCTCGGCGATGGACACGGTGACCGAGGGGCGGATGGCGATCGCGATGGCGCAGGCGGGCGGCATGGGGGTGATCCACCGCAACCTCGATATCGAGGCGCAGGCGCGCGAGGTGCGCCGGGTCAAGCGGTTCGAAAGCGGCATCGTCTATTCCCCCATTACGCTGCGGCCCGACCAGACGCTTGCCGATGCCAAGGCCCTGCAGGATCGCTACAACGTCACGGGCTTTCCGGTGGTGGATGAGGCCGGTCGCGTCGTCGGTATCGTCACCAACCGCGACATGCGCTTTGCAAGCGATGACCGGACGCCGGTGCGGGTGATGATGACTTCGGAAAACCTCGCCATTCTGCATGAACCCGCGGATCTCGACGAGGCGAAAAGCCTGATGAAGGCGCGGCGCATCGAAAAGCTCTTGGTGACGGACGGGCAGGGCAAGCTGACGGGCCTTCTGACGCTGAAGGACACGGAAAAGGCGGTGCTGAACCCCAATGCCTGCAAGGACGACCTGGGCCGCCTGCGGGTGGCGGCGGCGACGACGGTGGGTGATGCCGGGTTCGATCGCAGCCAGGCGCTGATCGAGGCGGGGTGCGACCTGATCGTGATCGACACCGCCCACGGCCATTCCGAAGGCGTCGCGCGCGCGGTGGAACGGGTCAAGTCGCTCTCGAACTCGGTGCAGGTGGTGGCGGGCAACGTCGCGACGGCGGATGCGACGCGCGCGCTGATCGCGGCGGGTGCGGATGCGGTCAAGGTGGGCATCGGGCCCGGCTCGATCTGCACCACGCGGATCGTCGCGGGTGTCGGCGTGCCTCAGCTGACGGCGATCATGGATGCGGCCGGTGCCGCCGGGGATACGCCGGTCATCGCGGATGGCGGCATCAAGTATTCGGGCGATTTCGCCAAGGCAATTGCCGCCGGGGCCTCTTGCGCGATGGTTGGCAGCATGATCGCGGGCACGGATGAAAGCCCCGGCGAGGTGATCCTCTATCAGGGCCGCAGCTTCAAATCCTATCGTGGCATGGGCAGCCTTGGCGCGATGGCGCGGGGGTCCGCCGACCGCTATTTCCAGAAGGACGCGGCAAGCGACAAGCTGGTGCCCGAAGGGATCGAGGGGCAGGTGCCCTATAAAGGATCTGCCGGCGCTGTGCTGCATCAGCTGGTGGGGGGGCTGCGCGCGGCGATGGGCTATACCGGCTGCGCCACCGTGGCCGAGATGCGGAAGAACTGCAACTTCGTGCGGATCACCGGTGCGGGCCTCAAGGAAAGCCATGTGCACGACGTGCAGATCACCCGCGAAAGCCCGAACTACCGGCTGGGTTAGGGGAACTCGATTTTCGTCCCGGGGGGCCTAGCTTTGCCCGGGACGTCAAGAAGAGGAGAAGAGGCATGGCACTGACCGTGACACATCAGATCGGCTCGACCGAGGTCACGATCCTGACCGATGGCGCGATTGCCTTTCCGGCACAGGTTTTTCCCGAAGCAGGGCTCGGCACCGGCGAGGCGCCGCCCGAAAGCGGCGTGACCCGCACGAATTTCAACGCGGTCCTGATCCGCGAAGGCGGCCGGACCGTTCTGGTAGATGCGGGGCCACGCGATCTCTTTGGCCCCGATTGCGGCAACCTGCCCAAGGCACTGGCCGAGGCGGGCGCCGCGCCGGCCGATATCGACCGCATCTTTGCGACCCATCTTCACCCCGACCACATCGCCGGGATGATCGACGCGGAGGGGCGCGCGGCCTTCCCCAACGCCGAACTTGCGGTTCTGTCGGCCGAGCGGGATTTCTGGTTGCAGAACAGCTATTTTGCCGCCGCCGACCAGCAGTTGCGAGACTGGCAGAACCTCGCTCAGGCGGTGCTTGACGCCTATGCCGACCGTCTGGTGGTGCTGGCGCCCGAGGCCGAGATCGCGCCGGGGCTCACCGGCCTGCCTCTGCCCGGGCACACGCCGGGCCATTCCGGCTGGCGGCTCGACTCGGACGGTCAGACGCTGATCCATGCGGGTGACATCGTTCATGCGCAGGCGCTTCAGCTTCCTGACCCCGAGATCGGCGTCGTCTTTGACCTTGATGCCGAGGCCGCGCGGGCGGCACGTCGCAGGATGCTCGACATGCTGGCGGCGGATGATCTGCTTTTTACCGGCGGGCATTTCCTGCACCCGGCCTTCAACCGCGTCTCGCGCGAAGGGTCCGGATTCCGCCTGCAACCCGCCGGGGCCGCGTGACGCCTGCGGCCCGCATTGCCGCCGCCATCGGCCTGCTCGACCGTTGGCTTGGCGGCGAGCCGCTGGAAAAGGCGCTGACGACCTGGGGGCGGGAAAACCGCTATGCCGGGTCGGGTGACCGTGCCGCGATCCGTGACCATGTGTTCGATGCGGTGCGGCGGCGGCGGTCCTATGCCGCGCTTGGCGGCGCGATCTCGGGGCGCGGCCTGATGCTCGGTTCGCTCCGGGCGTCGGGGCAGGATGCGGCGGCGGTCTTTACCGGGGCGGGCCACGCGCCAGAGCCCCTGACGGCTGAGGAGGCCGCTCATCCAATCCCCGGGATGTCCGAGGCCGAGGCGCTCGACTGTCCCGACTGGCTGTTGCCGCGGTTTCAGGACAGCCTCGGCGCGGACACAGCGCCGGTTCTGCAGGCCCTGCGCGACCGGGCGCCGGTCTTTCTGCGCGCGAACCTGCTGCGCGCCACGCGCGACGACGTGATCGCGGCGCTTGCGCCCGAGGGCATTGCGGCCCGGCCCCATCCGCTCGCCCGAACGGCGATCGAGGTGACCGAAGGCGCGCGCCGCATCCAGTCGTCTGTCACTTTTACGAGCGGACTGGCCGAGCTTCAGGACGCCGCGTCCCAGGCAGTGGTTGAAATGCTGCCGCTTGGCGACGGGCAGCGCGTGCTCGATTATTGCGCCGGGGGCGGGGGGAAATCGCTGGCGATGGCCGCGCGTGCCGCGATTTCGGTCGACGCCCATGACGCCGATCCGGCGCGGATGCGCGACCTGCCCGCCCGCGCGGCCCGTGCGGGTGCGAATATCCGGCCCATGACGACCGCGGCGGTGCGCCGTGCGGCGCCCTATGATCTGGTGCTGCTCGACGTGCCCTGCAGCGGCTCCGGAAGCTGGCGGCGCAGCCCCGAGGCCAAGTGGAACCTCACCTCCGAGAGGTTGACGGAGCTTCTGAAGATACAGGCGCAGATCCTTGATACGGCGTCGGAAATGGTGGCGCCTGCCGGCTGGCTCGCCTATGCGACCTGCTCGCTCTTGCAAGAGGAGAATGCGGCGCAGATCGCGGCATTTCGGGACCGCCATGAGGGGTGGGAGGTTCTGGCAGAGCGTCGCTTTACCCCGCTTGACGGCGGCGACGGGTTCTATTGCGCAGTCCTGCGGAGGACGGGGATACAATCTTAGGTTGCATTTTGGGGTGAAACTGCGTTTTCTTGCCGGGCCCTTCGTGCTTAGCAAGTGATTAACCCTTTTCTGGCGCTATGGGCCTGCGATTCCCGGTCGGAGGTAATCTTGCCCGAAGCTGCCCTTGAACCCCGTGCGCTGACTTTTCCCCGGCTGATGCGGCTCGGAAGGTCGGCGCTGCATCCGCTCTGGCTGCTGCCGCTCGTGGCGTTTCTGGTTGCGGTCGCAGTCCTGACGCTCGATCCGCGCCTGTCGATCGCCTGTCTGCTGCTCGCGGCCGGGCTGTTGCTGGCAATGGGGGGGGTGCATCTCGCGGCGCTGGCCCGGCGGATGCGGGAACGGCGGTTGCGACGCCAGGTGGCGGCGGTGGTGGCCTGCGACGCGATTCCCGCCTTCACCACCGATGCCATGGGGCGCCTGCACTACCAGAACGCCGCGGCCGTGGCCCGGTTTGGCGGCGGCGAGGGTGGCCCGGGCCGGGAAACGACGCTGCTCCAACGGCTGGAGGGGCATTTTGCAAGCCCGTCCTCGACGATCTACCGACTGCAGCGTCAGGCGGCCGCCGAAGGCGCCGCGCGTGAGGAACTGAGCACCCGCGCAGGAACCGCGCGCCTCTCGGTCCACCGGATCACGGGGGGCTTTCTGTGGCGCTTCGACGAAACGGCGGGGGATCTTGCGGCCCGGACCGCCGAACCGGTCAGCCTTCCCCGGCTCATCGTCAATGCGCGGGGCAAGGTGCTCAGCATGAACCGGGCGATGCGCAATCTTCTGGGGCGCGAGGCGACGCAGCTTGACGAACTCCTGCCACCCGGGGTCGTCGCGGGTGACGTCGCGATGATCGAAACCGCCCGTGGCCAGGTGCCGCATGTCTTCGCCGCTTGTGAGATCGCCGCGGGCCGGCAAGAGGTGTTCTTTCTTCCGGCACCCGAACCCATTGCCGAGCGGGCAACCAGGAATGGCACAACCTGCCTTCCTGCGCCGCTCAGCTTTGAGGAGTTTCCGGTCGGGCTCTTGCGACTGACGGATCACGGGATCGTTCTCGGCGCGAACCGCCTCGCACGGGAACTGCTGCATCACACACCTTCCCAGGGGGCGCGGCTGGGCGATCTGGTGGATGGGCTGGGGCGTTCGGTCTCGGACTGGATCGGCGATTGCGCGGCCGGTCGCACAGTGGCCCGTCCCGAAGTCGTGCGCGCCGTCCATGCAACGCCGGTGAGCTATCTTCAGGTCACGCTGCGTCTTATGCCGTGCCCTTCCGGAAACGAGTTGTTCGCCCTTCTCCACGATGCAACCGAACTCAAGACGCTGGAGGCGCAGTTCGTCCAGAGCCAGAAGATGCACGCGATCGGCCAGCTTGCCGGGGGCGTCGCGCATGATTTCAACAACCTCCTGACCGCGATCAGCGGTCATTGCGACCTCCTGCTCCTGCGGCATGACAAGGGCGACCCGGATTACCCCGATCTGGTGCAGATCCACCAGAACGCGAACCGCGCGGCGAGCCTTGTAGGACAGCTTCTGGCGTTTTCCCGCAAGCAGACGCTTCAGTTGCAACTTATCGACCTGCGCGACTCGCTGACCGACCTGGGGCATCTGCTGAACCGGCTGGTCGGGGAACGGGTGCGTCTTGTCGTTGCCCAGCCGGCGGAACTGGACCTGATCCGGGCCGATCCGCGCCAGTTGGAGCAGGTCCTGATGAATCTTGTCGTCAATGCCCGTGATGCCATGCCTGCGGGCGGCGAGATCCGGATCGAGGCCAGGAATGAGGACCTCTTGGCCCCGATCTCACGGGATCGGACGATGGTGCCGGCGGGGCGCTATGTGGTGATCCGTATCAAGGATGAGGGTCAGGGCATCCCGCCCGAGGTCATCGGCAAGATATTCGAGCCGTTCTTTACGACGAAACGGGCGGGCGAGGGGACGGGGCTGGGTCTGTCCACCGCCTACGGGATCGTCAAGCAGACCGGAGGCTTCATCTTTGCCGACAGCACGCCCGGGGTGGGCACGACCTTTTCGCTTTACCTGCCTGCGCATGAGGGCACGTTGCCCCAACGTGCGCCCGAGCCCTCACCCCCCGCCCTTGGGCCCGGAACAGGTATCGTCCTTCTGGTTGAAGATGAGGCCCCCGTCCGAGCATTTGCCGCCCGGGCGCTCCGGTTGCGCGGCTATACCACTCTTGAGGCAGAAAGCGGTGAAGAGGCGCTGGCCTTGCTTGACAATCCTGACCTGTCGGTCGACCTGATTCTCAGCGACGTCATCATGCCCGGGCTCGACGGACCAGGCTGGGTGCGGCAGGCGCGCGAGGTGCGCCCTGACGTCAAGGTGATCTTCATGTCAGGCTATGCCGAGGACGGTTTCAGCGAGGCCCAGGCCCGCATCCCGAACTCCGTATTCCTGCAAAAGCCTTTCTCGCTCAACAAGCTGACCGAGACGGTGCAGTCCCTCCTCAGCTGACGGGCGAGGGATCGGTCTGCGGGATCGCATCATAGAGCGCGTAATCCGCGCTTAGCGCCTCCTGCAGCCGCGCCCGCAGTTCCGTGTCCAGCGTAAGATCGCCTTTCGGCGAGACATTGAGCCGGGGCAGGATGACCTCGCAATTCAGCCGCTCTTCGAGGAAGTTCACGAAACTGTCGATATCTTCGTAGCGGAACAGACGATCAACACCCAGAACGCCGTCCCTGCACAGAAAGGTCGATTGCGCACCCACATTCGCGAAGGGTGGACGTTCGGGCCGCAAATAGGCTTCCACGAAGTCCGAAAAGCTGAGATCGCGCGTGCTGTTGGGCTGGTTTGCCACGGCGTCCCGCCGCCGGAAGCGATACCAGCTGCCCAGCCAGTCGACCGGTTCGCGCATCAACGCGACGGCCTCGAACTGCGCCGAAGAGGCCCTGTTCAGATAGGGGCGCAGAAACCGCTGATAGGGCGTGGCCGGGGAATGCTTGAGTTCGGGCGGGCGCTGGATTGACACGGTGGCGAGGGATTCGAGCGCCACCTCAATGGCTGTGGACCCCGTCTTGGGCGTGGCGAGGAAAACCAGCCTCTCATTCCAAAAAACAAGCATTCCAACCTCTTGCAAATCGTCGGGCGCAGAATGCTGCGAAGCGGCGTCGACGTAAACCACTTCTTAACCATCAGCGCGTCTGATCGGCAGAGGACGACGCTTGCAATGTTCCCGTTTTGGGCGCATAACGTGAACAAGGCAGGAACAAAAGCTGGATTGCGCCTGTGCGCGGGCTATGAAACAAGGGGTGAACCTGTGGCAACCTTGAGCTTACTCGACATGACGGACAAACGGACCTCCGACCGGCAAAAGGCGCTCGACAGCGCTTTGGCGCAGATCGAACGGCAGTTCGGGAAAGGGTCGATCATGCGGCTCGGCGCCGACAACCCGGTCGCCGAGATCGAGGCGACCTCGACGGGTTCCCTCGGCCTCGACATCGCGCTCGGCATCGGCGGGTTGCCCAAGGGCCGGATCATCGAGATCTTCGGCCCCGAAAGCTCGGGCAAGACGACGCTGACCCTGCATGTCGTTGCGGAAGAACAGAAAAAAGGCGGGGTCTGCGCCTTTGTCGATGCCGAACACGCGCTTGATCCGCAATATGCGAAAAAGCTTGGCGTGAACCTCGATGAGCTGCTGATCAGCCAGCCGGATACCGGCGAACAGGCGCTCGAGATCGTCGATACGCTCGTCCGCTCGGGCGCGGTCAGCCTTGTCGTCGTCGACTCGGTCGCGGCGCTGACGCCGAAGTCCGAGATCGAGGGCGACATGGGCGACATGCAGATGGGCAGCCAGGCCCGTCTGATGAGCCAGGCGATGCGCAAGCTCACCGCTTCGATCAGCCGGTCGAACTGCATGGTCATCTTCATCAACCAGATCCGCATGAAGATCGGCGTCATGTTCGGCAGCCCCGAGACGACGACCGGCGGCAACGCGCTCAAGTTCTACGCCTCCGTGCGGCTCGACATCCGCCGCATCGGTTCCGTCAAGGACCGGGATGAGGTGGTTGGAAACGCCACGCGGGTGAAGGTGGTCAAGAACAAGGTTGCGCCGCCCTTCAAGCAGGTCGAATTCGACATCATGTATGGCGAAGGGATTTCGAAGACCGGCGAGATGATCGACCTCGGCGTGAAGGCCGGCGTGGTCGAGAAATCCGGGTCCTGGTATTCCTATGGCGATGAGCGGATCGGCCAGGGCCGGGAAAACGCCAAGAACTTCCTAAAGGCCAACCCGGCCGTCGCGATGTCGATCGAGGACAAGATCCGCAGCTCGCATGGGCTCGATTTCCACGTGAGCGAAGGCGAGGACGTGGTGGACGACTGATCGGGTCTGCGCGCGGTGCGGGGATGCTGGTGCCGATCCTGACGACGGACCGGCCTGACTAACCGGGTCTGCGCAGGGTCGGGCGGCGACGCTCCGCGGTCCGGAGCGGGTGCAGTGCGCTGTCGCCCGTCCGGAACGGTATCTGGTGCCTCGTGCGGGTCGATGCGTCGCCCTCGAAAACGCATGGCGATGCCGCTAGGGCGGGCTGAGTCAACAGTCGCAACGCGAGGTGATGACAGACTGTGTGATGAACGAACTGTGGGCGGACCTGTCCGGCCCGCCCCGGCACTGACCCTCCGCTGTTGCCGCGCCTTCCGGGCGGAACCCGCTCAAGCGGCGCTTATACGGCTATACGGGGCCTCGCTGCCACTTCCCCGAATGACGCGCTCGAATCCTGCGGCGGTCGGACTTTTCCGCGGTCCAACAGCGGCAGTGGACAGTGCAACCCGCTGCCGCTAAACGAGGGGACCGAACGCACCTGCCGGAGGCCTTTCATGCCCACGCTCAACGATATCCGCTCTACCTTCCTCGATTATTTCGCCCGGCAGGGGCACGCGGTGGTGGACAGCTCGCCCCTGGTGCCGCGCAACGACCCGACGCTCATGTTCACCAATTCGGGCATGGTGCAGTTCAAGAACGTCTTCACGGGCGTCGAACAGCGCGACTATTCCCGCGCCACCACGGCCCAGAAATGCGTTCGCGCCGGCGGCAAGCATAACGACCTTGATAATGTCGGATACACCGCGCGCCACCATACCTTCTTTGAAATGCTGGGGAATTTCAGCTTCGGCGACTACTTCAAGTCCGACGCGATCCCCTTTGCCTGGGAACTGATCACCAAGGAATTCGGCATCCCCAAGGACCGCCTGCTGGTCACCGTCTATCATACGGACGACGAGGCCGCGGATATCTGGAAAAAGGCCGCGGGCCTGCCGGATGAACGGATCATCCGCATCCCCACCAACGACAACTTCTGGATGATGGGCCCGACCGGCCCCTGCGGCCCCTGCACCGAAATTTTCTTCGATCACGGCGATCATATCTGGGGCGGCCCGCCCGGCAGCCCGGAGGAGGATGGCGACCGGTTCATCGAGATCTGGAACCTCGTCTTCATGCAGTTCGAACAGTATGAGGACGGCAGCCGGACCGAATTGCCGCGCCCCTCGATCGACACAGGCATGGGGCTGGAGCGGATCGGCGCCCTGCTGCAGGGCAAGCACGACAATTACGACACCGACCTCATGCGCAGCCTCATCGAGGCCTCCGCGCACGCGACCAGCGCAGATCCCGACGGGCCGGGCCGCATCCATCACCGGGTGATCGCCGATCACCTGCGCTCGACCTCGTTCCTGATCGCGGACGGGGTGATGCCCTCGAACGAAGGGCGCGGTTATGTGCTGCGGCGGATCATGCGGCGCGCGATGCGTCATGCCCATCAGCTCGGCGCGCAGGATCCGGTGATGCACCGTCTGGTGCCGGCGCTGGTGCGGCAGATGGGCGCTGCCTATCCTGAACTGTCGCGCGCGCAGGCGCTGATCGAGGAAACCCTGCGGCTGGAGGAGACGCGCTTTCGCCAGACGCTCGACCGGGGGCTGCGGCTTCTGGATGACGAGCTTTCGCAACTGCCCGAAGGCGCGGCCCTTCCGGGCGAGACCGCCTTCCGGCTCTATGACACTTATGGCTTCCCGCTCGACCTGACGCAGGATGCCCTGCGTGAAAAGGGCCGCACGGTCGATGCCGAAGGGTTCGACACCGCGATGGCCGAGCAGAAGGCCAAGGCGCGCGCCGCCTGGGCCGGGTCCGGTGAGACGAAAGAGGCCGCGATCTGGTTCGATCTGGCCGAAGAGCATGGCGCGACGGAATTTCTCGGCTATGACACGGAGCGCGCCGAGGGACAGGTGCTGGCACTGGTGCGCGACGGGGCGGCGGTCGATGCGGCCGCGGCAGGCGATACGGTGCAGATCGTGCTGAACCAGACGCCGTTCTATGCGGAATCCGGCGGGCAGGTCGGAGATACGGGGCTCTTGCGCTCGGAAACCGGCGTGGCGCGCATCACCGATACCAAAAAGGCGCAAGGTGTGTTTGTCCATATCGCCGAGGTGACGGAGGGCCGTATCACCCCCGGGCAGGGCGCCGAGCTGGAGGTCGATCACAGCCGCCGCAGCGCGATCCGCGCCAACCACTCGGCCACGCATCTTCTGCATGAGGCGCTGCGCCGGGCGCTTGGCGATCACGTGGCGCAGCGCGGCTCGCTCAACGCGCCGGACCGGCTGCGCTTTGATTTCAGCCATTCCAAGGCGATGACCCCTGATGAACTGCGCCGGGTGGAGGATGAGGTGAACGCCTTCATCCGCCAGAACAGCCCCGTCGTCACCCGCATCATGACCCCGGATGAGGCGCGCGGCATCGGCGCGCAGGCGCTCTTTGGCGAGAAATACGGCGATGAGGTGCGGGTCGTCTCGATGGGCCAGGATGCCTCGGGCAAGGGCGTCGATGGCCGCACCTATTCGATCGAGCTTTGCGGCGGCACCCATGTGGCGCGGACGGGTGATATCGGCCTCTGCATCCTCCTCGGCGACAGTGCGTCCTCCTCGGGGGTGCGGCGGATCGAGGCGCTGACGGGCGAGGGGGCGCTTGCCCATCTCGCCGAACAGGCGCGGCAATTGTCCGAGGTCGCGGGCGTTCTCAAGGCGCAGCCCGCCGAGCTTGCCGACCGGGTCCGTTCTCTGATGGAGGAGCGGCGCGCGCTGCAGAATGAACTGGCGCAGCTGCGGCGCGAGCTTGCAGTGGGCGGCGGCGGTGGGCGCGGGCCTGAACCGGTCGAGATCAACGGCGTGCGGTTCCTGGCGCAGGCGATTGCGGGCGTGTCGGGCAAGGACCTGCCCGCCCTGATCGATGAGATGAAGGCGCGGCTCGGTTCGGGCGCCGTGCTGCTTGTGGCCGATACCGGCGGCAAAGCCGCGGTTGCGGCGGGTGTGACGGCCGATCTGACGGGGCGGCTGTCGGCGGTCGATCTGGTCAAGGCGGCGGCCGCAGAACTTGGCGGCAAGGGTGGTGGCGGGCGGCCCGACATGGCGCAGGCGGGCGGCGCCGATCCGGCCCGTGCGGATGAGGCGATCAAGGCGGCAAGCGCCGTGATCGGGGCGCTGGCATGACCGCGCTCTGGATCGCCCATGTGCATGTGTCCGATGCCGAAGCCTATGGCAAATATGCCGCCATCGCGACCGAGGCGATTGCGGCCCATGGCGGCGTCTTTCTGGCGCGCGGCGGGCGCTATCAGCAGCTCGAGGGCAATGACCGCCCCCGCAACGTCGTGGCGCGTTTCCCGAGCATGGAGGCGGCGCTCGAATGCTACAACTCGCCGCGCTATCAGGAGGCGCTGGGGTTTGCGCGCGGCGCGTCCGAACGCGATCTGGTGATCGTCGAGGAGATCTGAGCGGCGCCTGACGCGGCCCAATCGCGGGGGCCGGGCCGGAATTCCCGCCCCGGATGGCCAGTTCTGGAAGGTCTCGGACGGGAAGGGCAGATCAGAAACGCGCATTCTGAAGCGGGCATTCGAAAAGTCATCTGACCGGAAGGGGACGGCGCATGATCGGGCGGCGGGCAGTTCTGGCGGGCGGCATCGCGGCTCTGGCGGCACCGCCGGTTGTCGGGCAGGCGCCGCTGCGCGTTCTGGTGATCGGTGGCGGCGCGGGCGGGGCAGCCTTTGCGCGGACCCTTGCCCTGAACGCGACGGGCGGCGCCGAGATCGTGCTGCTTGAGCCCGGGCGGCTCTATCAGCCGGCTTTCCTTTCGAACCTCGCCCTGACGGGGATAGACGACCGGGCGCTGCGCGGCGCCGGTTATGGCCCGCTGTCGGCGCTCGGCATCACGGTGATCCATGACTGGGCGCTGCCGGTCGACCTCGCCACGACGGAGGTGCGGCTGGCGGCCGGTGGCGCGCTTGGCTGGGACCGTCTGGTGCTGGCGGCGGGGGTCGAGTTCGACGCGGCCTCGGTTCCGGGGTGGGAGCCGAGCTATCAGGGCGTGATGCCCCATGCCTGGCGCGGGGGCGCGCAGGTGCGGCTTTTGGCCGATCAGATCGCGGCAATGCGCCAAGGGGGCACGTTCTGCATGATCGCGCCGCCCATGGGCAGCCGGGGCGATCTCGCGGTGCTCGAACGGGTGACGCTGGTGGCGCAGGGGCTGGCGCAGACCAACCCGGGCGCGAAGGTGCTGCTGATCGACCCGGTGGCGGAGCGTCCGCTTGCCGATGGCTATGCCGAACGGTGGCAGGCGCTGCCCGAGGGGATGCTGGAACGCGTCCACACGACCGATTTCGCCGTGCGCCCCGAGGCGATGGAGGTTCGCTTGGGCGAGGAGGTCATCCCGGTCGATGTCTGCAACGTCGTCCCGGCCCAGCGGGCAGGGCCGGTGGTGGCGGCGCTTGCCGATGGCGCCGGCCGCGTGCCGGCAAGCCCCTGGACATTGCAGGCCGAGGCCGACCCACGCGTCTTTGTCCTTGGTGATCTGGCGGCGACCGGTGCCCCGCGATCCGCACAGATCGCCCTGACCCAGGCCGAGGCCGCCGCCTCGGTCCTTCTGGAAGAGATCGCGGGCAGCTTCACGCACCCGCCCGATTACACCGACCGCGCCTGGCCCGCCCTCGGTTCCGGTGCGGCGGCGGAATGGGTGGCGCGCCATGACCTTGCGCCGGAGGGGCTTTCGGCCCCGGAGACCGGGCAGAACCTGACCGATCCGGCGGCGAACTGGGCCGCGGGCCTTGACGCCCATGACGGGATGCTGGCGCGGATGCTCGGCCCGCGATGACGCCGCCGTGGCCCGTGCCGCGCAGCCATGTCGCGCGCGGCGAGACATGGTTCGCCCACTGATTGTGCATTCCGTGGAACCGCTTGTTCTTTCGTGACGTTTCACACGAAAGCGTGAGCGGAAGGGAGAAAGCCATGCCCGATTTTGAGGTGACGACGCTCGATCTGGTCATCGTCGTGATCTACATCCTCGGCATCCTCGGGCTGGGGATCTATATCGGGCGCCAGCAAAAGGATTCCGGCGGGTTCTTTCTGGGCGGGCGCGGGGCGATCTGGCCGATCATCGGCCTCTCGCTCATGTCCGCGAACCTTTCCGGGACCTCCTATGTCGGGCTTGCCGGCGCGGGCTATGACGACGGGATCGCGGTCTGGAACTACGAATGGATCGCGACGGTCGTTCTGGTCTTCTTTGCCGTCTTCATCCTGCCGTTCTACCTGCGGTCCAAGGTGGAAACGATGCCGGAGTTTCTGGAAAAGCGTTACAGCCGCCGCACGCGCTATGTCTTTTCCGGCTTTTCGGTCGTCACGGCGATCTTCATCGACAGTGCGGGTGCGCTCTTTGCCGGGGCGCTGACGCTTCAGTTGCTCTTTCCCGAATATTCGTTGTGGTTTCTGGTCGTCGTGATCGCGGTTCTGGCGGGCGGTTATGTGATCCTTGGCGGATTGCGGGCGGTGATGATCACCGACACGGTGCAGGCGGTGCTGCTGCTGATCGTCGGCACGGTGATCTTTTTCATGCTGTTCCGAGAGATGGGGTCATGGGAGGCGATCCGCAACGCCGCGCCCGAGGGGGGCTTTACCCTCTTCAAACCCGCCGATGATGATTTCCTGCCTGCGCCCGGTATCCTGACGGGGGTGTTGTGGCTCGGGCTCTATTACTGGATCGCGAACCATGTGGTGGTGCAAAAGGTGCTGGCGGCGCGTGACACCAACCACGGCCGCTGGGGGGTGCTATTGGCGGGGGCGCTGCAGCTTCCGTTCCTCTTTATCCTGATCATGCCGGGCATGATGGGGCGGGAGTTCTTTCCCGATCTGGAGGACCCGGATCATATCTGGCCGGCGCTGGTCTTCGATTTCCTTCCGGTGGGCATCCGGGGGCTTGCGCTGGCGGCGCTGATCGCGGCGCTGATGTCGACGCTCGACTCCGTGCTGAACGGGTCGGCCTCGATGATCATCAACGACTTCGTCAAGACCCGGAAAAAGGACATGGATGAGGCGCGGCTCCTGTGGCTCAGCCGGGCGGCGGTGGCGGGGCTGATGGTGATTGCCGCGCTCTGGGCGCCGATGATCGGGATGTTCGGCAATATCGTCGAGTATTTCCAGTCGTTCCTCGGGCATCTGACCATGCCGGTGGTCGTGGTCTTTCTGGGCGGCCTGTTCTGGCGGGGCGGGACGGCGGATGCCGCCTTCTGGACGCTCGCCATCGGCGTGCCGGTGGGGATCATCGCCTTCATGCTCGGTCAGGTGCTGGAGGTCTTCCAGATCCAGTTCCTTTATGCCGCGGGTCTCATGCTGCTGTTCAGCGCGGCGCTCTTTGTCGTGGTCAGCCTGCGCACCGAAACCGGCGATACCGATCTTGATGAGCTTACCTGGTCGCGCCGCTTCTGGGATGAGGAAAGCGATGAACTGAAGGAGATCCCCGCCTGGCAGAACTATCGCTATATCGGGATCGTGCTGATTGCGATCACCGCCGTGATGGTCGCGATCTTTGCCTGAGCGTGGCCGCCCGTGACCGAGACCGAGGCCCTGTTCCTCAGCCTTGTCGTCGTGGTGGTGCTGGTCGCGGCCCATATCTCGGCCTCCAGCCTGCGCCCCGAACGCTGGATCACGACCGAGGCCTGGCGTTCGCTGGCGGGGGGCGTGGGCTGCGGCTATGTCTTTGTCTTCGTGCTGCCGGAACTGGCCGCGCATCAGGCCCAGCTTACGCCTGACGCGCCCCTGACAATGCGCGAGCGCGAGGTGTTCCTGACCGCGCTTCTGGGGCTTGCCGCCTATTACGGGATCGAGGCCGTGACGCGGGACGAGGGTCCGGACATGGGTCCGCTGCGCCACCGGGGCTTCTGGGTGCATATGGCGGGGTTTGGCGTCTATAACGCTATTGTCGGGTTCGTACTGGCCGAGCGTCCCGCGAACGGTCCGGGCGAGATCCTGGCTTATGGCGGGGCGCTGGCGCTGCATTTCTTTGCCAATGATCACCATTTCATGAACCGCTATGACGGGCCCTATCAGCGCCACGGCCGCTGGGTGCTGTCGGTTGCCACCATTGGCGGCTGGGCGCTTGGGGTCGCACTGCCGGGCGCGGGCGGGGTGGCTGGGTTTCTCTTTGCCTTCCTCGCAGGGGGGATGATCCTCAACATCCTCAAGCAGGAACTTCCTTCGGGCACGAAAAGCCGGTTCTGGGCCTTTGCGCTCGGGGTCGCCGCCTATGCGATCGTGGGCGTCATCCACGGCCGCTGAGCGGACAGGTTCGGGGAACAACGCCCGCAGGCCCCGCGTTGGGATGCGACACCGAACAACGGAGGCCATCATGGCAATCAACTCGCTCAAGGATCTCTATATCGACCAGCTTCAGGACATCTACAGCGCGAACAAGCAGGCGCTGGAGGTGACGGGCGAACTCGCCGAGGCGGCCAAGGATCGCGACCTGAAAAAGGCGCTGAAGGCCGGGGTCGAAGGTATCCAGAACGGTATCGACACCCTCGACAAGATCATCCGTGGTCATGACGCCGACCCCAGTGGCGAACATTGCAAGGGTATGGAAGGGCTGGTGCGCGAGGCCCGGTCCCACGCGTTGGAAGAGGAATATGGCAGCGACGACACCCGCGACGCGATGATTATCGCCCAGTATCAGCGGATGGTGCATTACGCGATTGCGGGCTATGGCTGCCTTGTCGCCTATGCAAGCCGTCTGGATCTGTCGGACGATGCGGCGGCGCTGCAGGAATGTCTGGATCATTCCTATAGCGGCGATGACACGATGACCGAGATCGCGACCGGCGGCGTCAATCAGGCCGCCGAATAACACCTTCTCGTGCCGAAACGGATCGCCCCGCCAGACTGGCGGGGCTTTTCGTTTCTGCAGGTCACTTCTGCGGGGGTGCTGGAACCGGGGAATGGCCTGAGTGGTTTCCCCACACGCCCCAAAGGATGTTTCATGACCCTTCACAGCCCCAGACCCGCCGCCGCAGAACCCGTGCGTCCGGCGCCCGTAAGTCCGGCGCTTGTGCGGCCGCGCCTTGTCCATTCAAGCGACGACATGCCCGGCATCCGCCGCAGGCGCTGCGGCAAGGGCTTTGCCTATACCGACGCCGATGGCAAACCGCTTAGCTGCGCGGAGACGCGCGCGCGTGTCCTGTCGCTCGCCGTGCCGCCGGCCTGGCAGGATGTCTGGATCTGCGCCGATCCGAACGGACATATTCAGGCCACGGGGATCGACGCGCGCGGGCGCAAGCAATACCGCTATCACCCGGATTGGAGCGAGTGGCGCAGCGGCGTCAAGTTCTCGCAGCTGCCGGAATTCGGGCTGGCGCTGCCGCGCATCCGGCGCCGCATGGAGCGGGATCTGAGGGCCGAACCGGGCAGTCCCGAATTCGCCATCGCCGCGCTGATCCTGTTGCTGGACCGCGCGCATCTGCGGATCGGCAGCCGGCGCCACACCACCGCCAGCGGCACCTATGGGGCGACGACGCTGCTGGCGCGGCATGTGCGGCTGGCCAGGGACGGGACCGTGCGCCTGTCGTTCCGTGCCAAGGGCGGCAAGCGTGTGCAGCGCAGCCTGCGCGACAAGCGCCTGCACAAGGTGCTGCAGGAAATCGACGATCTTCCGGGCAAGAACCTCTTTACCTGGATGGATGATGAGGGCGGCGCCCATCCCGTCACATCGGGTCAGGTGAACGACTGGCTGGCGGACGCGGCCGGGGGCATAGATGCGACGGCCAAGACCTTCCGCACCTGGGCGGGCAGCGTCTCGGCCCTGCGGGCGGCGGCGGCGATGTCCCGGGCGGGGGAACGGCTGACGGTGAAGGCGCTGACCGAGGCCGCGGCAGAACGGCTGCACAATACCCCGGCGATCTGCCGCAAGTCCTATATCCACCCGGATATCCTGACGCTGGTCGAACTCTCGCCCGAGGATCTGCTTGCGATCCTGCCGCCCCGTGCCCCCGGCGTGCCGCGCGGACTGGCGAGCGACGAACGGCGTCTGCTGGACTTTCTGGCCCGTCAGACTCTGGGCGGTCAGAGGAAATAGCTCGCCACCGCCACCCCGATCCCGACGACGCAATATCCGATAAGCACAAGAACCCCGTCCCGCACCAGAAGCCCTGCGGCAAAGAACGAGATGGCCGTCGCGGCGATCGAGGCCATCATAGGCACGACCTCCATCAGCGGCATGGTGAAGGTGATCAGCAGGCAGGTGATCAGCGCGACCCAGCTGCCGGGGCGGACGGTCAGAAAGGTCAGGCGCTCTTTCAGGATCGGCTCGATCCAGCCGATGGGCTTGCGCAGGAACTCGACCGCCTTGTGCATCCGCTCGGACGACACCTTGCGGTTGCGGATGAAGGCCGGAAGCCACAGCCCCTTTTTCCCTATCAGCATCTGCACCACGATCAGCGCGATGATAAGGGCGGATATGGTCGGCGTGCCGGGAATGCTCGATATCGGCGAGACCATGATAAGCGCGGGCACCAGCAACAATGGCGCAAGCGAGCGGTCGCCCATCCCCTCGACCACCTGACCGACGGAAACGGTCTCGTCATCCCCGGCCTCATCGAGGTTGTCGAGGACCTTGGAAATCTCTCCGCCGGTTTCGTCCTCTTGGTCCTTGCTCACCTGCGCATCCTCCAAATGAAAAAGCGGGCCTTTCGCCCGCCTTTCCTTTGCCGTCGCTGCCCTTACTGGGCCGCGCGCGCCTCTTGCTGGACGGCGGTGCCTGCGGCTGAAAGGTCCGCGCCCGCACCTTCGACCGTGTTGCAGGCGGCAAGGCCCAGAACGATAAGCACCGGGAAGAGTCGGTAAAGCATCTTCAGCACTCCTGCTTGGTTTCGTGGGTCTAACGCAGGCAGATGCCGATGGTTCCCGATTATTCCAGCGGTATCAGGCGGGTGAGCCCGACCGCCGCCGCACGCGCCAGATCCGGGTCGAGCGACATCGGGATGTATTCGCCGCGCCGCCACAGATCGCCCAGATCGTCGTAATGCCGGCTGAGCGGATGCCCCGATTGCCCCGTCGCGATGATGAAGACCGAGCTGTCCGGATCGCCGAAGTCATAGACCCCGCGATAGCCCGCGCCATGCACGTTGAAGAACGGGTTCGGCCCCTGTGCCGCCAGCGCGCCGCGCATCAGCGTGTCACCGTCGCCGCTGGTGGATTGCCGGATGTTCACGAAATGCCGCAGCACCCGCACATCGCCCAGAACCGGGTGGTCATGCGTGGCCTGATGCGCATCGCCCCAGCGCCAGCTTTCGATGTTGTTGCCATAGGTTTCCGAGAGGCGGACCAGCGCATCGTCCAGCGCGATCCGGGCGATGTCGGTGCAGGTTTCCTGGGCCGAGGACTGGATGATGTTGCACCAGGCGGCCGCCCCGCCCGTGTTGCGATAGACCCGCTCGATAAAGACCGGCTCCACCCGGCCGAACTGATCGGCAAGGGGACCCAGATCGTCGCGGATCAGCCGGTCCTGAAGGGCGCGCATCCAGGCGGAATAGATCAGCGGTTCGGGCAGATGTTCGTTCATCTCGCCGTTCCATTCGGCCAGCAGGGCCAGCGCCCGCTGACGACGGCGTTCGGGCGTGCCCTCGGGCGCGGCTTCGCCCGTGAACCACAGATCGCCCCCGACCAGCGGCAAAAGCGTGCGCGCGGTGTTGCTGACCGTGTCGAGCTGCGCCTCGATGAAGCTGTCGCGGGTATGGACCTCGCGCATCTGCATCAGCCGCAGCCAGCGCTGTATCCGCTGCGTGTCGCCCCAGACAAAGCTCACATGTTCGGGGAAGGGCCGGTCGATGATCTTGTTGTTGGTATTGCCCAGAAGCGAGGTGTCCGGGTCCGTGAAGGCCGGGTTGACCGAGAACGGAAAGGTGCCCTGCCAGCGGTTCGTCGCGATCCAGCCGGGGCTCGGGATGCGCCCCTGCGTCTGGTGCGCGGCGTTGCGGGCGGGCATCGCGCCGACCATCTGCATCGCGATCCGGTCTCGGTCGACCAGTGTCAGGTTCTGCGACGGCGCGATGAAGAGGGGCGCGGCCTCCAGCGCCTCATCGACCGACTGTGCCTGCATCAGGCGCATCGCCGCCGTCATCGAGGTGTCGGCAGGGCTGAGCAGCGTCCAGGCTAGGCTTGCCACATGGCCCTGCGGCGTGATCGAGCCGATATCGTAGTGATAACCCGGCAGGACGGGGCCGTTTTCCGTCCAGCGCAGGGTAAAGGTGCGGGGCTGTTCCTCGGCCACGCGGATGATGGTGCGGCGCGTCTCGAACTGGGCCCAGCCTTGGGGGGTCTCGTATTCCTCGGGGTTGTCGGGGTTCAGGCGTTCGATGAACAGGTCCTGATCGTCCAGATAAGACGATGTGACCGCCCATCCCAGCCGGTCGGACCGCCCCGCAAGAACCAGCGGTATGCCCGGGATCGTCGCGCCGATCACCCCGCCCGAGGCCAGGTCCAGCCGCGCCAGATACCAGACCGTGGGGGCCGAAAAGCCCAGATGCGGGTCGTTGGCCAGCAGCGTTCCGCCCGCCGCCGACCGGCCGCTGGCCGCAGCCCAGGCATTCGACGCCCCCGCAAGTCCCGGTTCCGGAAAGGGCGAGAGGCTGTCGCCGGGCATCCGGATCGTCGCATAGGACGGCGCCACATCGGGAAAGAGCGCACCGAACCGGGGCAGCGAGGCGACCGGCGTCGAGGGATCGTCGGGCAGGATGTCACGCAACCGTTCCGGGGGCAGCACAAGCGACAGACGCGCGCGGATGACCTCTTCGCCCAGATGCCCCGAAAGCTGCACCCCCAGAAGCTTGATGAGCGCGATGGAATCCGCCGGCTGCCAGAAGGCGATCTCGTTGGAAAAGAGAAAGAACTCGGGCGCGCCGCGTCCCAAGGCCTGTTCGTTGACCTCGGCGATCCAGGCGTTCACGCCCCGGGAATAGGCCTCGAGCGCCGCGCGGGTGGGCGCGTCCTGCGCCTCCAGCGACCGCACCGACAGGGTGTAAAGGTCGAGCCGCCGCATCAGCTCATCCGTGCGCAGCGTCCGCGCGCCGAAAATCTCTGACAGGCGGCCCTGCACCGTCCGCCGCATCAGCGTCATCTGCCACAGCCGGTCCTGCGCATGGGCATAGCCGAGGCCGAAAAAGACATCCTCGTCCGCGGCGCCGAATATATGGGGCACATTCGCGTTATCGCGGACGATCTCGACCTCGGCCGAGATGCCGCTGACCCGATGCGTTGCGGAATAGTCGGGGATCGAGCGCGTGGCGAAGTAATAGACCACGGTCAGCGAAAGGCCGCCAAGCACCGCGAGGCCAAGGAAAAGGCGCAAAAGCCAGCGGAACAGGACGACCATGACGGACCCGCAGTTGACGGCAGAGACGCAGCCGGTAGTTAGAGACAAAGCAGACAGGATGCAATCGGTGCAGGGGGCGGACGGACATGGCTAAGGTGGCTTTTCTCGGGCTGGGGGTGATGGGCTTTCCGATGGCGGGGCATCTGGTGCGCGCGGGCCATGAGGTGGTGGTCTACAACCGGACGGCGGCCAAGGCGGCGGATTGGGTGGCCGCACATGGCGGCACATCGGCCGAAAGCCCGGCGGCGGCGGCCCAGGGCGCGCAGTTCGTGATGGCCTGCGTCGGCAATGACGACGATCTGCGCAACATCTGCCTTGGCGAGCAGGGCGCGTTTGCCGGAATGTCCGAGGGGGCGGTCTTTGTCGATCATACCACCGTTTCCGCCCGCGTGACGCGCGAACTGGCGGCCGTGGCCGCCGACCGGGGGTTCGGCTATGTCGATGCGCCGGTCTCGGGCGGGCAGGCAGGGGCCGAGAACGGCGTCCTGTCGGTCATGTGCGGGGGCAGCGAGTCCGACTATGCCCGGGCCGAACCGGTGATCGCCGCCTATGCCCGCATCTGTCGGCGGCTGGGCGAAAGCGGGGCAGGGCAGCTCGCGAAGATGATGAACCAGATCTGTATCGCGGGCCTCATGCAGGGCCTCTCGGAGGCGCTGCGCTTTGGCGAGAAGGCGGGGCTTGACGGTCGTGCGGTGGTCGAGGTCATCAGCCAGGGCGCGGCAGGGTCATGGCAGATGGCGAACCGGCACGAAACCATGCTGGAGGGGCGGTTCGATTTCGGCTTTGCCGTGGACTGGATGCGCAAGGACCTCGCGATCTGCCTCGACACCGCCGAGGAAATCGGCGCCCCCCTGCCGGTCACGGCGCTGGTGGATCAGTTCTACAAGGACGTGCAGGCGCTCGGCGGCGGGCGCCACGACACATCGTCGCTGATCCACAGGCTGCGGGCACTGTCGGGAGGGTAGAGCCACCCGGGCGCAGACGTCGGCGCCCGGCCGGAACGGCCCGGGTGCGACAGACACTCAGGCAGATCGCCACCCGCGCCTTCAATTTCCGATCCAGGCGTCCAGAAGGCGGCGAAGACCCGACCCTATAGCGCGAGGCTGCCGAGCGTGATCACGACGATCGTCGCGAGCACGGGGATAGCGACGGCCACGACAAAGATGTCGGGATAGGATTGCCGGTGCGTCAACCCGCAGATGCCGAGCAGGGTAATGACCGCGCCGTTGTGCGGCAGGGCGTCGAATCCGCCGGAAGCCAGTGCGGTGACGCGGTGCATCAGCTCCAGGCTGACGCCGCTGGTCTCAGCAAGTTGGCGGAACTGTTCGCCGAGGGTCTGCAGCGCGATTGACATGCCCCCCGAGGCTGAGCCCGTAACACCCGCCAATACGTTGGTGGCCACGGCAACGGAGATCAGCGGGTTGCCCGGCGCGATGTTCAGCACGGCGTCGCGGATCAGCGCGAACGCGGGAAGGGAGGCGATTACAGCGCCATAGCCGACCTCGGACGCAGTGTTGAAGATCGGCAGGAGCGCGCCGTAGGTGCCCTGATTCACACTCTCGAGCACGTTGCGATATCGTCGCCAGTGCAGCGCGAGCAGGAGCGCGATGGATGCCACCAGCGCGCCTATGATGGCCCAGACGCCGCGCACGGCGCTGACGTCGGTCGCGCCGTATTCCGGTTGGGCCAGGTAGGTGTTGTCAAGGTTCGGAATGACGATGTAGGTGAACAGGGCGTTCAGCGCGATGACGAGCATTGCCGGGGCGAGCGCGACGGCGACGGAGGGAAGCTCGACATCGGCGGCCTTCTGCTCGGTGACGGGGTGGTCGCCGTAGCCCTCGCCGGCGGCGGCGAGGCGGGCACGGCGCCAGTTGAGCCAGAGCACGCCTCCGCCGGCCATGATGAGGCCCGCGATGAGGCCGAGAAGCGGCGCGGCGAAGGCGTCGGTGCCGAAGAAGGGCGCCGGGATGGCGTTCTGTATCGCGGGCGTCCCGGGCAGGGCTGTCATGGTGAAGGTGAACGATCCCAAGGCAATAGCGGCGGGGATGAGGCGCTTGGGGACGTCCGCGCGACGAAAGAGCGCGTTGGCGATGGGGTAGACCGCGAAGGCGACAACGAATAGCGATACGCCGCCGTAGGTCAGGATGCCGCAGCTCAGGACGATGGCGAGGATGGATTGTTCGGCGCCGAGGCGGTTGACGCCCCATTCGGCGATGGCGCGGGCAGAGCCGCTGTCGGCCATCAGCTTGCCGAAGATCGCGCCCAGCATGAACAATGGAAAGAACTGGACGACGTAATTGCCAAGCGACCTCATGAAGACCTGAGTATACGTCGCCATGATCGGCAGTCCTCCCGCCATAGCGACGGCGAGAAGCGACAGGATGGGCGCAAGAATGAGGACGTTTATCCCGCGATAGGCGAGATACATGAGAAGGATCAATGAAATGAATATGCCGAACAGGTCCACGGCGCTACCTTTTCCCTCTGGAGGGGCGCGGCGCTGCCCCGGTCTTCGGTTAGCGCTATCACCGCAGGTTGCAGGAGGCAACCGCGGTCAGTGTTCCTGTTCTGCCCGGAGACGCTCGGGGCCCGAATGGGGACGGTGAGAAGGCGGGAGCCGTCGTCGACGATGGACTGGCCGGTGACGTAGTCGGAGGGGACAGCAAGAAAACTGCCGTGACTTCGCTGGCTTCGGACATGCGCTTGACCGTGACGTTCTTGGCGGACCGCTCCATGCCCCAGTCGAAAGATTCACCAGCATTGCCGGCGCCATTCTGCGCGACCCTCTGCATCATCAGCGTGTTCACGATCCCCGGCGCGTAGTCTCTGACGGTGATCTCTCGCACCGCACACTTGTTGGTCCCGGAATAGACCGCCAAAGCGGCGTTCCCAACGTGATCGGCCTGTGAGGCGCCGCTGATGATCTTGCGCCATCCTCTCTGAGATCGTCCCTCTCGACAGTCAGGAACCTTAGATTGGCGAGCGGAGGCACCTCGCCAGCGTGATGGACTTCGCCTGCGGTTCGGGTTCGCTGCTGCTCAATGTGCGCAAGCGTATGACCTGAGCACAGCAAGAATTCGATTTCTGGTCCATCAGGAGTAGGTCACCGGACTGCAAGTGTTTCAGCTGGGCACACGAAAAAACAACGCAATTTCGATGTGTTGTGAGAAATTCACTGGATCGACGCAGGCAGCAGGCCCAGAGAATATCAGCTCTGAAAGACCGCTTTTCGGGTCTCCCGGCGACAGGGCCAGTCCTCGGCCCCTCCCGCATAACCCTCGAAAACAACGGAAAAATCCGGCCGCAGCCGGATCGGGAGAACGCTTTCGCGAGGGTATGTGGCGGAGGGGATGGGCCTGATATCCGACCTTCTTCAGCCAACCTATTGATATAAAATATGTTTTACTCTCAGATCGGAGCTACCGGCAGACCTTCTCGAAAACCTCCACCAGTTCCTTGAACTTGCGACGCTGCTCGTCGGGATCTTGGGAGCGGATCGCATCGTCCACGCAGTCATCCGCGTGATCCTGCAGAGTTAGTATTTCGACCTGCGAAAGGGCCGCCCGGATCGCCAGGGATTGATTGAGAATGTCGATGCAGTAGCGACCTTCTTCAATCATGCGGACAATCCCCCGCACCTGTCCTTTGAGACGCGCCAGTCGTTGGATGGCTGCTTGCTTTCGATCTTTCATGACGGGCTGATCGCTTCCTGCGATACGAAAGAACCGGCCTTGGTCGGGAAGGGTTCCTCGGAACCTTGGAGGCCAGCGCGTGTTGAAACATACCCCCATGGGGTATTGGGCTGCGTGTCCGGGCGCCCATCGAATTCTGCGTTGGCAGATACGGTTGCCTGTTGCCCTCAGGCAGATCGCAGAACGAGCAGGAACTCTCGACATGTCCTACGTCCGCTTCGGCCTGATGATCCTCACTTCCACCGTCGTGATGTTCATCCTTATGTACCTTAACACCTATGCTTGGGAGCACGTCTTCTTCTCGGAGACACGCACCTACATGGCGATCATGATGGGGGCGACGATGGCTGTCATCATGCTCGCCTACATGCTCGGCATGTATTCGAACAAGGCGCTGAACATCGCGATCTTCGGCGGCGCGATCATCGTCTTTGCCCTGTCGCTCTGGCTGGTCCGCAGCCAGGTCACGATTTCCGGCCCGAGTTACATGCGGGCAATGATCCCGCACCACTCGATTGCGATCATGACCTCCGAACGAGCGCAGATTCGCGACCCGCGCGTCCGCCACCTCGCCGACGAGATCATCGAGGCGCAGCGGCGCGAGATTGCGGAGATGCGCTACCTGATCGCCGACATCTCAGAAGGAAATGGGGTGGACAGCATCTATCAGGATCCGCCGGCCGAGCCGGGCAACGTCGAGGATGCGCTGGCCAACACCCTCATCAGCACGCTCGATCTCGCACCGATGCCCGAGGCCGAGGCCGAGCGTGTGCTTGGGACCGCCGCTCCCTGCACCTTCAACCGCAGCCCGGAATCCGACCCGATCCTCTGGGCGAGCGAAGGCGGTGCGGCTGCGATGAAATTGAACGGTGTCCTTGTCGGTCTGGAGGCGCAGGGCGATCCGCAGGAGGGTGCGGCGACGTTCTCGGCGCCCGGCACTACGGTGGCCGTGCGGCCGCTTGGCGACGAGGCCGACTGGCGCCAGAACGCGGAGCTGGTGTTCGAGCTCGATCAGGGCCTCAGCGTGGGCTACCGCGGCTTCTACGGTTGCGAAGCGGGCTGAGCGTCATGGCAGGGGTTCGGTGATCACCCACGTCGAGTTGTGAGGGATTGACGATGGCCGAAACACCGAACCGCTGGGAAGGCGTCTACCGGAGCAAGGAGGAGGCTGAGACAAGCTGGTTCGAGGACCGTCCGCAGGTATCGCTCGAGCTCATCGCCGAGACCGGCGCGGGCAAGGATGCGGCCATCGTAGATGTCGGTGCCGGCTCATCGAGGCTGGTGGACTGCCTTCTGGAGCAAGGGTTCCGCCGGATAACGGTTCTCGATCTCTCCGAAACCGCCTTGCGCATGGCGCGCGCGCGGCTTTTGCTAGATGCGCCGGTTGAGTGGGTGGCGGCGAACGTCCTGCACTGGCAGCCCTCCGGCCGCTTCGACCTCTGGCATGATCGGGCCGCGTTCCACTTCCTGACCGAGGCGTCCGATCAGGACGCCTATCTGCGTGTCATGGATCGGGCCCTTGTCGCCAGCGGCCACGCCATCATCGGGACATTCGCGCCAGATGGTCCGGCCTCGTGCAGCGGTTTGCCGGTCGCTGGCTATGACGGGGCCCTGCTTTCCGAACGGCTGGGCAGCGGATACCAGCTCGTCCGATCGCTGAGCCACGAACACCGCACGCCGTGGGGCAGCGTACAGCGGTTCCATTTCGGGCTCTTTCGGAAGGTGTAACGGGTGTCGGGAGATCGTCAATCTGCGGCCGCGTTGGACCGCTGCGCCTGCGTGTCGCGAATGTGTTCGGGCCACGTTGACTTGATGTAGTCCAGAATGGCTTCGATCTCGCCTTGGTCCAGCACGGAGCCGAAGCCCGGCATGCCGGACGTGAAGGTCACGCCCATGTCGTCCAGAACGGCCTGACCGCCTCGGGTGATGTAGTCGATGAGCATGGCGTCATCGTGATGCCAGGTGTGGCCCGTCTTGTCATGTGGCGGCGCCGGATAGAAGCCGTTGGCGTCGGGGCTGCGCCAGTCAGGCTGTCCCTCGAGATCGACGCCGTGGCAGGCCGCGCAATGCTCGACGTAAAGCGCGCGGCCGGAGTCGGTGTCCGTCTCGGAAGCGTGGAGGAACGCCGCAGCCGGAAGCGGCATGAGCCCGATCATCAGGGAGAATGCAGGCAACAGATGCCGACCGGGCAAGAGCGGTTTGGCCGGCATCCTGTGCCCCCGTCTGCGCCACGACTCTGCCATCAGCGAAAAACGACGTATTTGACCAGTGCCGCCATGACGAGCACCACGAGACTGGCGACCACGGCGCCCCACAGCCCCATTCCCCACATCATGCCGCCGCCCGTCACCGTTCCGATCTCCTGAGTGCTAGTGGTCGCGCGTCTTTCCCGCCAGCCCGTCGATGATCGGGCAGTCCGGGCGGGCGTCGCCGTGACAATTCTCGACAAGATGGCCGAGCATCTCCCGCAACCCGGTCAGTTCCGCGATCTTGCGGTCGATCTCGCCAAGCTTCTCGGTGGCGATCGCCTTCACATCCGCGCTGGCGCGGTCGCGGTCGGTATAGAGGGAGAGCAGCTGCCGACATTCCTCGACCGAAAACCCGAGGCTGCGGGACCGCTGGACGAAGCGCAGCCGGTGGACGTCCTCGTTGGAATAGTCGCGATACCCGTTGGCAGCCCGGTCGGCGGTCAGCAGACCGATGTCCTCGTAGTAGCGGATCGTCTTGGGCGGCAGGCCCGATTGCCTGGCGGCTGCTCCGATGTTCATGGCGGCATCTCCGTAGCTTCTTCCGCCAACATAGGGGTTCCAGTCGCTGGAAGCTCAAGTGAATTCGAGGTGAGCGGACAGAAGTGGCCGCGCGGTCTGCACCGCGCGGCCACTGTGGTCTCAGTTGGCGTTCTCAGCCAGCCAGGTGGTCATCCGCTCGATCTCGGGGCCCTGCGCCGCGATGATCTCTTCGGCAAGCGCGCGCATCTGCGGATCGTCGCCGTGCTCGAGCAAAACCTCAGCCATGTCGATGGCGCCCTGATGGTGGGCGATCATTCCACAGGCGAAGGCCACGTCGGCATCCCCCATCATCATGCCTTCGTGCATGGCCGGCATGGTGATCATCATCTTGCGCATGTTCTCCTGGACATGCTCGGGCATGGATTCGAGGTCCATGCCTCCCATACCCATCATTTCCATCATGCCCGCGTTCATGCCGCCGCCCTGATTGCCGTGCATGCCGCCATGTCCCATGGCCGAGTGATCCATACCACCCGAGGCAGCCGCTGTCGTGCACTGCTCGGGGAGCTGGAATTCCGCGTCCTGCGCCATGACGGGCGCTGAGGACGCGGTTGCAGCGATAGCCGCGGCGAGGATCGTCTTTGCGATTGTCATCTTGAGTTCTCCTGAATGTATGATTGGTCGAGCGATCAGAGTCACAGGCGTCGCGGAGGGGGGAGGATCACCCCAGGGTCGCTTCCCAAGCCCGGCACCGGCGTCGCAGCCGTCGTCTCGTCGCTGGCCGTAACGGTCGTGATTTCATGCGCTCCGACTGAAATCCCCGGACAGCAATGAGCCATCATGCAACAGCCTGCTGCCGCAGCATCGCAGTCAGCCTCCATCTGAACGGTGAGAAGGCTGTGCTGGTCGCCCCGTTTGGCATGAGCCTGGTGAGTATGGGCTTCCGCTTGCGCCGCGTGATCATAGGATAATGGGGAGCCAAAGCTGGCAGGCGGCCAGATGAAGGCGAATGCCAGCGCCAGTACCGCTGCCATTGCCATGTTGCAAATCCGCGCTGATTTTTTCATCAGTAGTGATCCACCAGGGAAGACGCTAGCTCAGCAGTTAAAACCCGCTCCAAGTGAGCGCGCTCCTCTTGGTGCTGCTTCCAACTATTGGCCGAGCGTCATGCCGCAGGGCGAGGCGAGAACCCGGCGTCCTCGAGCACGGCTGCAACAGCAGATCGATCGACGCCCGATTCCACGGTCACCCGCTTCTGGGGCAAATCGACGTCGACCTTTGCCTGCGGGTCGACCGAGTGGATCGCCTTGGTGACGCCCTTGGCGCAGCCGCCGCACGTCATGTTGTCGATCTGGAACTGCATGGCACTCTCCTGAAGGGTTCTGCTTCCTCGCTTTCTACAAGATGGGGCTTCCAGTTGGTGGAAGGTCAAGGGCGACATCAGCACGAAATCGGGTGTTGACCTTCCAGTGACTGGAAAGAGCAGAAGAGTTCCAACGGCACTCGCCAATGGAGTTGACAATGAACGTCCAAGCGAAAGGAAGCGCCGAGATCGCTTCCAACCTGACACCAAGACAGGCCACTGTCTCGCTACCGGTCATCGGGATGACCTGTGCTTCCTGCGTCGGGCGAGTCGAGAAGGCCTTGAACCGCGTTGAAGGCGTGGGAAAGGCGACGGTCAACCTCGCCACCGAGCGTGCCGATATAACGTTGGTCCAGCCTGTCGATCAGGCCAGGCTGGTTCGGGCGATCGAAGACGCAGGCTACGAGGTTCCAGGTCGCGCGATCACGCTCGCCATCGATGGCATGACCTGCGCGTCCTGCGTCGCGCGTGTGGAAAAGGCGCTGCTCGCAGTTCCGGGCGTCGCATCCGCCACCGTGAACCTTGCGACCGAACGTGCTTCGCTTTCGACGTCCGGCACTGTCGCGGATCGCGATCTTGTCGCTGCAGTCGCCTCTGCGGGGTATGAGGCGCGGACGGTAAGCGGAAACGAAGACGACGAGACGCAGGCGTCCCGCAAGCAGGCGGAGCAAGCGGCCTTGGGTCACGACGTTGCCATCGCGGCCATCCTGACGCTGCCGGTGTTCGTGCTGGAGATGGGCTCGCACCTGATCCCGGCCGTCCATGACCTCGTCATGACCACCATCGGCATGCGCGAAAGCTGGTACCTGCAGTTCGTTCTGACGACAGTGGTGCTGTTCTGGCCGGGCCTGCGGTTTTACCGGATCGGCCTGCCGGCGCTCATCAGGGGCGCGCCGGACATGAATTCGCTGGTCGCGGTCGGCACGCTGGCCGCCTGGACCTACTCGGTCGTCGCGACATTCGCGCCGCAGATTTTGCCCGCAGGAACGGTGAACGTCTACTTCGAGGCGGCTGCCGTCATCATCACGCTGATCCTTCTCGGCCGCTATCTGGAGGCTCGGGCCAAGGGCAGGACCTCGGAAGCGATCAAGCGCCTTGTCGGTCTCCAGCCGAAGACGGCCCGCGTCCGCCGCGATGACAAGGTTGTCGAGGTGGCGCTTGGCGACGTCGTGACAGGCGACCTTGTCGATGCCCGACCCGGGGAGCGGATCGCCGTGGACGGCGAGGTCGTCGAGGGCGTGTCCTTCGTCGACGAAGCCATGATCACCGGAGAGCCGGTGCCGGTCGAGAAGCAGGCTGGCGCGACCGTGGTGGGTGGAACCGTCAACCAGACCGGCGCACTCACCTTCCGCGCAACCGCGGTCGGCGCCGACACCATGCTCGCGCAGATCATCCGTATGGTCGAGGAGGCTCAGGGTTCCAAGCTTCCCATCCAGGCGCTCGTTGATCGCGTGACGCTGTGGTTCGTGCCTGCCGTCATGGCGGCGGCCGCGCTCACTTTCCTTGTCTGGGCGATCTTCGGCCCGGAGCCTGCGACCACCTTCGCGCTCGTCAATGCCGTCGCCGTGCTGATCATCGCGTGCCCCTGCGCGATGGGCCTCGCGACACCCACGTCGATCATGGTCGGAACCGGGCGCGGCGCGGAGATGGGTGTGCTGTTCCGCAAGGGCGAAGCGCTGCAGTCGCTCAAGGACGCCCGCGTGGTCGCGCTCGACAAGACCGGGACGCTAACCGAAGGCAAGCCCACCCTCACCGACCTTGAGACCACCGGCGGTCATGCCCGTAACGATGTTCTGGCACTGGTCGCCTCCGTCGAGGTGAAATCGGAGCATCCGATCGCGCGCGCCATCGTCGAAGCCGCCGAGGCAGACGGGCTGAAGCTGTCCGATTTGGCCCGGTTCGACAGCGTGACGGGCTATGGGGTCAGCGCTGATGTCGGCGGACGCCGCGTCGAGATCGGCGCCGATCGTTTCATGGAGAAGCTCGGGCTCGATGTCGGTGAATTCGCGACAATCGCCGCGCGACTGGCCGACGAGGGCAAGTCGCCACTCTACGCCGCCGTCGACGGCGAGCTTGCCGCGATCATCGCTGTCGCCGATCCGATCAAGCCATCCACGCCGGAGGCCATCCGAGCCCTGCACGAACTCGGACTGAAGGTGGCGATGATTACTGGTGACAACCGGCGCACGGCGCAAGCCATCGCACGACAGCTCGGGATCGACGAGGTCGTGGCCGAGGTGCTGCCGGACGGCAAGGTGGAGGCCGTCAGGGCGCTGAAGCACCAACATGGTGGGCTTGCCTATGTCGGGGACGGCATCAACGACGCGCCCGCATTGGCCGAGGCGGATGTCGGTATCGCCATCGGCACCGGCACCGACATCGCCATCGAGGCCGCCGATGTGGTCCTGATGTCGGGCAGCCTCAAGGGCGTTCCTAATGCGATCGCGTTGTCAAAGGCGACGATCCGGAACATCCGGCAGAATCTGTTCTGGGCCTTCGCCTACAACACTGCGCTCATCCCGGTTGCAGCCGGGGCGCTCTATCCCGCCTTCGGGTGGCTCCTGTCGCCGGTCCTGGCGGCCGGTGCCATGGCGATGTCGAGCGTGTTCGTGTTGGGCAATGCGCTGAGACTGAAGCGCTTCCGGGCTCCGATGGCTGACGTCGGTCGATGATGAGGAACTGGGAAATGCTGCCGCATGGCACGGATTGGCTCTCTGCGATAGACAGGCAAGAACGTCGGAAACACATGACCCGCAGCGCTGCAGAGAACGTCTGAGAAACGGAGGAAGAAATGCAACTGATACTTTCCCGACGAGGCTTCGTGCTGGGCGCATGCGCTGCCTCGGTTGCCGGTGCTGTCCCCGCAATGGCCATCGCAAGGTCTGCGCTCCACGTCCTCAAGGATCCCAACTGCGGATGTTGCTCGGCCTGGGTCGAGATTGTGCGGGCCGACGGGTTCGATGTGACGGTCGAGGAGAGCATGGGGACGCTGCTCGCCCGCTACAAGCTCGACAACGGCATCCCGCAGGAAATGGCCTCGTGCCACACAGGCAGGATCGCGGGCTACATGATCGAAGGTCATGTTCCGCCCGCCGATATCCGGCGGCTGCTGGAGGAACGCCCGGACGCCATCGGTCTCGCCGTGCCCGGGATGCCCTACGGGTCGCCCGGCATGGGCCCGGAAGCCGAGCGCGAGGCGTACGAGGTGTTCCTGATCCGGCGCAGTGGGTCGACCGAAGTTTTCTCCAGCTATGGCGCAGCCTGAGTTCCGAGCAGCCAGTCCATAGCCGTCAGGGACGAGTGCAAGCGCGCGCCTGATCCCGCATTACGCTGTAGTCGGCGATCATCTCGGCGACGGCCGACCGCTCTGGCAGGAGCTCGAGTTCCTCGGCTGCCCGCGTCTGGACCTCGCGGCTGTATTCGACAGCGGGCGGACAGGAGACTGACCCCAGCTCGTCAGAACCGACCATCGCGCAGCCGCTCAGCAAGCTCGTCGCGGTCGCGAGGGCGGCGAGCTGCTGCTTCCAGCATCTGGCGTTGGGCATCATTGGTCTTCTCCAAGGTTCCGAGACGCTCAGAGAAAGTTTTCGCGGGGGCAAGTGGCGGAGAGGGTGGGCCTGCCGTCGAACCTTCCCCACCTACGCGACACCCTAATTATTTGTTTTTAATTGAAATCTAAAGGGGCTCCCGCTCTCGTTCGAGATGCATTCAACGAGGATCGACGGTTGCATAGCCATGTCTTCCGCTGCAATTTCAGAGCTGTCGAGCAAAGCAATGTCGGTCAAGGCACCCTCCACCACATCGATGAAGGCAAGATCGGTCGCACGAAAGGCGAAGGTGTCCAGGATCCTCGCAACTTGTGGCCAATGGTGGCGCCAAGGGTAATCGACCGTCAGCAGGATGGCATGGATGTCGCAAATGCGTCTTTGCTCGAACTGAAATGGCGTTGGCATTTCTGGAACAGAGGCATCGAATTCATGTCGGCGCTCGAAACCCGTTTCGTTATTGCGTAGCGTCACCGAAAAGCGAATGTCCTGATCCACCGGGGCGAGCCGAATGGTCAGTGCTTGGGTCGCGACACTCGTTTCATCATACAATGTCTGAAAGTAGCTCAACTCCTGCGCCGAAGCGCTCCCGGTGGACAGTAACAGAAACAGCGAAAGAACCGATTGCCTGCTCATTCGGCGTCCTCAAATCGCGGACGGGCAACCGAGAATCGACAAATCCCATTGAACTGGCCGCCATCCCGGAGAACTCTCATGATGGCCTGTCGCTCCTCATAAGTCCTTGTATGACGATTTATTCGCCTCGTTATCGAGTCCGTGACTTGATCGGTCAGTCCCTCGTCTGCGAGACGATGCAGACCATGATCAAGCCAGAAGAAGACAGCCGATCTGACAGCGTAAACCGGGTCCGCGGCCAGGCCCGGTTCGGCTTCAAAATCGATGCTCTCGCCAAAAACCGTAAGATGCCACTGCGTGAACGCCCGATAGTTGGCACGACCCGTCAGTAGAAACAAGCCGCGACCGCGAAATGCCCATCCGTCCCCGCTTGCGGCATCTCCATTGCCGTTTCGATTGGCGTAAGCGAGGTTGGCAATCGACACGCGATCTGCTGGTTGTGCATCTGTCCGGCCATAACGCTCGGCGTCCTGAGGTTGTTTCTGAAGTAGCTGAACGTGCTTTTAAGACCCCGTGGATTGTAGTTGAGATTTTCTTCGAGGCGCATGTTGGGGCCTGCCTCTTGGCGCATCTGTGCGAGGAAGTGGATCAGGCGTTCCCGGCGATCCAGGCCGCCGGATACGATCCGAAGGTCGAGCTCGCGCGCGATCGCCAGAAGCCTGTCAGCGGGAGCGTCCGGAAATACTTCCGACAACCTGTCTCCCGTCAGGATGTCGCAAACCGCGCCTTCAGGAATCTCCTGCGGATCGATGACTGGTTCGGCGATGCAGCGGCAGTTCCAATCCTGGCCAGGATGACCGCCAGGGGGCGGAGAGGACCACGCGAAGATCTGACCGTTGTTCTCCCTGTGTGCAGCCCGAACACGGTCATCGCCCTGACTGCGCCAGGTGTAGGTTTCGAGCTGAAGCGCATCTCTTTGACAATGACCGTTCAACGCCTCAGTATATCGCGCGAGGATCGCATTGATGACCGGATCGTTGGGATTGACTGGAACACTCGTTTCGTTCAGCTGGTCCGCGACAGAAGTGCGAAGTTGATCTCTGATCGTAGTCAGGTCGACCGACGTGATATCAATGCTGAAACCCTCGGGGAGAAAACCGTTCAGCCGGGCAACGCCTTCGGCCAACGCATCGTCGATGATGCTGTCCAGCAGTCGGTCCGGGACCACCGAGAACTTGACTTCCGGTGCCTGAACCGGACCAAGCGGCAAGACGAAGACGCTGTTGCCGCCTGACCTGATCCAGGCCGCAAACTTGCTTTCGTGCCGCATCGGTTCCTCCGCATCGTTCCCCGAAAGCAGTATCAGATTGGAGTTAAGGTTGCGTTAACCCTCCGAACGCACCGTCGCGTCTGGCAGAGAAGGTTAGATTTCGCTGGCGTTCGGGTGGCGGAGGGGACGGGACTGCGGTCGAACCTTCTCTGGGTTCGGGCGTCTTTATATACTCGCAAACTGCTCAAATGCGCGACTCCTGCGCCGGAACCCGGCGGTGAGTATCCCGGACTGTTCGTGTTCAATACAGCGAGCTCAGGTGTTCGGGTTTCAAAGACGGAAGCACGATCACATCTGCCCCGTGAACGGCCTTCTCGTGAAGATGTATCACGTCCTGATCCAGCATCCGGATGCAGCCGGAGGACACAGCCTTTCCAAGCTCACGGGCGGAAGCGTTGCCATGAACCCGGTAGAGGGTATCGACACCGTTCTGGAACAGGTACAGGGCTCGGGCACCCATCGGGTTATCTGGGCCCGGATCCATCCCGCCATTGGCGACGGAATACGGCTCGAGTTCCGGCTGTCGCTCGATCATGGATTGCGGTACCTTCCAGCGCGGCCAGGAGCGGCAGAACTGCAACCGGGCCGTCCCCTCCCAGTCGAACCCGGCCGCACCGACACTGACGCCGTAGCGGGTGGCGGTCTCGGGGTTCTCGACGAAGTGCAGCAGTGCGGCGTCGGGATCCACGACGATGGTCCCCCGCCGTTTGTCCGGCCAGGGGTTCGATACCTCCTGCCGCCAGTATTCCGGGCTGAGGACGCCTTCCTCGACAGCCGGAACCGGATACGGCTCATCGAGAATCGGACCATAGAAGTCGGGCAATGCGGGCAGTTCAGGAGGCGGGGCGACCGTCGCCGCTCTGTTCACAGGTTCCATATCGGGGCGGACGCAGGCCGACAGGGCGGCAACCGCTCCGACCGAAACGAAGGTGCGACGGGTAAGCATGAGATGGCTCCATCTGATCCGAGTTCGGGTGCCGACTTTCGAGGCGATCCTGGCTTACGTGGATCGTGCCTGTGAGACGGCGGTGGAAAGTGCGCGCCCATCAAGCGCGCCCGCGTAGATGCGCGTGCCGATGATGAAGGCGGGGGTGCCTCGAAGGCCAAAGACCGCAGCCTGCTTAGAGTTGCGCGTCATGAAGCGATCCCAGCGGTCGCGGTTCGCCTTGTACGCTTCCTCGGCGGCGGCGGGATCGACGCCGGCGGCCTCGAGCGTCTCCTCGATCAGCGCGTTCGAGAGTCTGCCTTCCGTCGCCATCAGCGCGTTGTGCGCGGCCTCATAGTCTCCGAGCTCGACGGCGCCGAGGGCGAGCTGGCTTGCCTGGACCGAGGGCGCGCCGAAGATCGGCCAGTCCTTCATGACCAGCCGCAGATTCCCGTCCCTTGCCACGAGGTCGAGGAGCATCGGGTGGTTCATCTTGCAGTAGGGGCACTGGTAATCGAAGTACTCGACGATGGTCACGTCGCCCTCGGGATTGCCCTGCACCGGCCCGTCGATGTCATAGAGGACGTCCTCGACACCGAGGCTGTCCCGCGACTCGCCGCCGCTGCCGAGAAGCGGGAGAGCGGTTACGGCCAGACCGCCAGCGCCGAACGCCGCGGCGCCTCCGAGGATGCTGCGTCGCGTCAGGGTCATGTCTCGTCTCCTGTGAGTTGCTGGTTCTGTTGCAGGTCCTGCATCCGCGCGGTGAGTTCGGCGCGGGAGATCTCGCCGACATGGACCGCCTGAACACGGCCCTCGGCGTCGAAGAAGAGGGTGGCGGGCAAGCCCACGGTGCCGAACTTCTCCATCAGCGCGCTCTGCGGATCGAGGAGGATGCGATCCCCGTCGAGGCGCGTCACCTCGAGAAAGCGGCGAATGCGCTCAGGCGTCTCGCCCTGGTTGGCGAAGAGGATGTCGACCGCGTCGGATTCGCCGGCGACCTCGACCATCATCGGCATCTCGCGCACGCAGGGCGGGCACCAGCTGGCCCAAAGGTTCAGGACGAGCGGCTTTCCGTTGCGGTCTGCCGGTGTGACCGGGGTGCCGGAGAGGTCGGCGAAGCGGGCTTCCGGCAGGCGCCCCAGCCTCTCGGCGCTGGATACGATCTCTACCGCCTGGAAGCCGAGCGCTCCGACGAGTGCCGACACCACGAGCGGTCTGGCGACCGCCGCGCCGCGGAGAAGCGACACGATCACCACGGCAACGAATCCGTAGACACCGATCTGCGAGGCGAACCCGCCCTGCCAGACGGCGAAGACGTCGAGGGGCGTCTGCCGGTAGCTCTCGAGGTTCGCCAGCACGAAGCCCAGTCGAGCCGAGAGGATCCCGACCGCGACCGCCGCGAAGGCCCAGGACGCGATATGCGCGCGTCGCCCGCGCCAGAGACCCCAGACCTCGGCCGCGACGAGAAACAAGCCGATGCCGACGATCGCCGCCAAACGTTCGGCCGAGAAGACGAGCGGTCCGATGGCGATGGCGTTCATCGCAGCGCCTCCGCCGAACGGATCAGGTCGTCCGTGCCCGGGGTGCCGACGAGCCGGGTGCCGGGCACCTCGGCGCGGCCGCCGTCGAGGAAGATCATCGTCGGCGGCCCGACCGCACCCAGCTCTTTGAGCATCGCCTGGCCCTCGGGCCCGAAGTCGCTGACATCGGCCTTGATCAGCGTCAGCGGGTCGAGCGCGGCGCGGACACCTACATCGGGCAGGACGCGGCGGTCGATGACACGGCAGGTCACGCACCAGTCGGCGGTGACGTAGACCATCGCCGGCCCCTGCGCCGAGGCGAGGCTTGCCGCCAGCGTCTCGGACGAGGTGGCCTGCGCGAAGACCGTCTCTCCGCCGTCGTCGTCGTCCGGTGCGCGTGTCAGCCCCGCGAGCGGCCGCAGCGGGTCGTCGCCGCCGGATGCCGCGCCGAGCGCCATGATCCCGCCGGCGAGCAGGGCTAGAATGCCCGCGGTCCTGCCCGCGCGCGGCCCGACGTCGGCATCTTTCGGCAGGAGGTCGAGGGCGCCGAGGAAGACGCCCGCCGCGACGAGGAGCGCCGCCCAGAGCGCCAGCGTCGCCTGCCCAGGGATCAGGCGCGACAGGAGCCAGATCGCGAGCGCGAGGAAGACGAAGCCGAAGACGCGCTTCGCCCCCTCCATCCAGCCCCCCGCGCGCGGCAGGATGCGCGCCCCGAAGATGCCGACCAGCAGCAGCGGCACGCCATGTCCCAGTCCCATCGCAAAGAGCGCCGCCGCGCCGAGCGCCACGTCCCCGCTCTGCGCGATGTAGAGGAGCGCGCCCGCGAGTGGCGCGGTGACACAAGGCCCGACGATCAGCGCCGAGGTGAAGCCGAGCGCCGCCGCGCCGCCCAGCGTGCCGCCGCGCCCGCCGAGCCCGGAGATGCGCGCGGTCCACGACGCGGGCAGGTTCAGCTCGAATAGCCCGAACATCGATAGCGCCAGCGCCACGAAGATCGCGGCGACGACCATAACCGCCGCCGGCGATTGCAGCACGAGCTGCAGGTTCGCCCCCGACCACGCTGCCGCCACGCCGAGGAGCCCGAAGGCCGACGCCATCGCCAGCACATAGGCCAGCGACAGCGCCGCACCCCGTCGCGCTGTCAGCGTCCCGCCCTGGCCGGCGAGAATGCCCGCAAGGATCGGGAACATCGGGAACACGCACGGGGTGAACGCCAGCAGCAGCCCGAAAACGAGGAAGGCGCCGAGCACCAGCGCCGGACCGCCCCGCGCGCTCAGCCCGTCGAGCAGCCCGGCATCGTCCGCCAGCGTCACCCCGGCCGCGCTCGTCGCTGGAGCCGCAACCGGCGAGGAGGCCTCGGAAGCCGGCGCGGCACCGTCGGCCGCGGCCAGCGTTACGGTCTGCGGTGGATAGCAGATGCCGTCGTCCTGGCAGCCCTGGTAGGTGATTTCGACCGGCCCAGCAGCGGCGGGGAGTTCCGCCTGTGCCGCGCCGTAGTAGACCTCCATCGCGCCGAAGGTGGGATCGTCCTTGACCACGCCCGGCTCGGTGTCGAGCGGCAGCGAGGCGCCGTCCGCCGCCACCGCCGCGAGGTGGTCGCGGTAGAGGTAGTAGCCCTCCGCGATTTCCCACTCGAGCAGGTGCGCGCCGTCCTCGCGGACGGTGACGTCCAGCCGGAACGCCTCGTCTGCCGGGATCGGCGCGCCCACGGTGGCGCTGGTCGTCGGAAAGCCCTGGGCCGCAGCGATACCCGCGAGCACCGTCAGGATCAGCGACGCTGCGGCGAGACGCATGGCGGCCAGCGCGGCGGAGATATAGGTTGCACTCATCATGCGGCCCTGATTCAGGCCGCCGCTTAAGCCAGGCTTAAGGCTGCGCCGCGACAGCCTAGTCGCAGCTGGAGAACGGAACCCATGCGGATACTGATCGTAGAGGACGACGAGACGCTGGCCGACGGGCTGACCGTGGGCCTGCGGCTCTCGGGGTTCACGCCCGAGCACGTCGCCACCTGCGCCGATGCGCGCGAGGCCCTCGGGCAGGACGGCTTCGCCGGCGTGGTGCTCGACCTGATGCTCCCCGACGGCTCCGGCCTCGACATCCTCGGCGAGCTGCGCGCGAAGGGCTCGCGCCTGCCGGTCCTGCTGCTGACCGCGCTCGATGATGTGCGGGATCGGATCGCCGGGCTGGACGCCGGTGCTGACGACTATCTCGGCAAACCCTTCGATCTCGAGGAGCTGGGCGCCCGGCTGCGCGCGATCCTCCGCCGCGGCGAGGGCCGGGCAACGGCCGAGCTCGCCTGGAACGGTCTCGTCGTCGATCCGGCGCGGATGCGCGGATGTCGCGATGGCGCCGAGATGGCTTTCTCGCAACGCGAGTTCGTGATCCTGACCGCTCTGATGGAGCGGCCCGGAGCGATCCTCGACAAGGCGGCGCTGGAGGAGCGGCTTTACGGCTGGCAGGAGGGTGTTGAGAGCAATACCGTCGAGGTTCACGTCCATAAGCTGCGCGCCAAGCTCGGGGCGGACTTCATCGAGACGGTGCGCGGCGCCGGCTACCGGTTGGCGGGTCCATGAACTCGATCCGCCTCCGCCTGTTCCTGATCCTGATGGTGGCGACCGGGGCCATCTGGCTAAGTGCGGTCTTGTGGATCCAGCATTCGACCAGCGCTGAGGTGGAGCGCGTGCTTGACGCCCGCCTCGCCGAAGCGGCGAGGATGGTGTCGTCGCTGATCGAGGACCGCCGCATCGACGTGGCGAGCGCTGCGGTTGCCGTGACGGATGCGCCCGTGGGGTTCGAGACCGCCGCGACTGGCTACTCCCACCAGCTCTCCTGCCAGATCTGGTCGCTCGACGGCACGCTCGTCGGCCAGTCGAGCGGCGCGCCCGGCGAGCGACTGACCGGGGAAAGCGAGGGTTTTTCCACCAACGTGGTCGATGGCGAGACCTGGCGCGTCTTCGCCGTCTCGAACGTCGAGCTGGGCGTCCGGGTGATGGTCGGCGACAGCATGCAGGTGCGCGACGAGTTGGTGGCCGACGTCATCACAGGCCTCATCCTGCCGGCGCTGCTGATCCTGCCGGCGCTGGCGGCGCTGATCTGGCTCAGCGTCGGACGGGGACTGATGCCGCTCGAACGGATGGCGCGGGCGCTCGCCGCGCGACCGGCAAGTGACCTCAGCCCGTTGCCCGATGCGCCGCTGCCGCGCGAGATCCGCCCCATGGGCGCCGCCCTCAACGGCCTCTTCCGGCGCGTCGAGGCGGCCCGCGAGCGCGAGCGCAGCTTCACTGTCTTTGCCGCGCACGAGCTCAAGACCCCGCTCGCCGGTCTTCGCGCGCAGGCGCAGGTGGCGGCGATGGCGCCGGACGAGGAGACGCGGACGCGCGCGCTGGATTGGATCGGCCAGAGCGTGCAGCGCACCGACCGCATGGTGCGGCAGCTCCTCGAGCTGTCGCGGGTCGATACGGAGGTCCCAGACGAGTCCGGACCGGCACAGTCCGTCGTCGACCTCGCCCGAGCGGTTGTCGAGGACCTCCAGCCCGCCGCCTCAGCCCGCGGCATCGACATCGTGGCGGACTCGGAGATGACGAATGTCCCGCGACTCGGTGGAGACGCGTTTCTCTTCGTGGCGGCGCTGCGGAACCTCGTCGAGAACGCGATCACCGCCTCTCCCGACAAAGGCACAGTAGACGTGACGCTCGCGTCGAGCGACGGCCAGCTGCTGTGCGCCGTTTCCGATCGCGGTCCAGGCATCGCCGAGGGGGACCGGGCGCGCGTTACCGATCGCTTCTATCGCGGCCGACAGGCGCCGGAGGGCGGCAGCGGCCTCGGCCTCGCCATCGTTGCCATGGCGATGGAGCGGCTGGGCGGTTCTTTCAGCCTGACCCCGCGTGAAGGCGGCGGAGAGATCGCGACGCTGTTCATTCCGGAGCCGTGCCAGGCGCGGCGGTGAGATCTTCCAGTTGCAACTTCGAGGTACCGCTCCGGTCAATCGTCCTTGCAGAACGCGTCGTAGAGCGCGGCCATGAGGGTCTCGAGGTCAGGATCGCTGATCCGGTAGTAGATCGTCTGGCTTTCGCGGCGCGTGGCGACCATCCCGGCTTCGCGGAGCTTGGCGAGGTGCTGGCTGAGGGCCGATTGGCTGAGCCCGACTGCCGATTGAAGCGACCCAACCGAGCGCTCGCCCTTCACCAGCTCGCAAAGAATGAGCAGTCGCTTCGAGTTTGCCACCAGCGCCAGGCGAGATGCCACGTGGTCCGCCTTTTCCCGAAGCGCGGCGACGGAGGCGTCTACATTCATCTCCATACATTAGCCTTGACTTATTTAGCTACGGCTCATATTTAGCCGCTTGTTCCGGCCGAAGCAAGGCTGGTCCCAGCGTGGAGACACAATATGGAGACAGCGACGGTAACTGCGTTCACGCCCTGGGCATCGCTCTTTGGCGGCGTCCTGATCGGGCTCAGCGCGGTGATGGTGATGGGCCTATTCGGACGCATCGCCGGGATCTCGGGGATCACCAACGGGTTCCTCGGGGCGGTGGTGCCGATGGCGGGCGCACCGCGGGACCGGGACTGGCGCCTGGCGTTCCTGCTCGGCCTGATCGCGGCGCCGCTGGCGCTGATGCTGGCGGGCGGCACGGTCGAGCAGACGGTGCCCAGGAACCTTGCCGGCATGGCGGTTGCCGGGCTGCTGGTCGGGCTGGGCACTGCGCTTGGTTCAGGCTGCACGTCGGGTCATGGCGTCTGCGGGCTGGCGCGGCTGTCGCGCCGCTCGCTCGTGGCGGTCCTGACCTTCATGGCCGCGGGGTTTGCCACGGTCTTCATCCTGCGGCACATCCTGGGAGTTTCCTGATGCGCATCGCACTCGGTTTTCTGAGCGGTCTCGTCTTCGGCCTCGGCCTCATCATCTCAGGCATGGCCAACCCCGCGAAGGTGCTGAACTTCCTCGATCTCGGGGGCACCTGGGACCCGAGCCTCGCCTTCGTCATGGGCGGAGCGACATTGACCGCCTTCATCGGCTACCGCCTCGTCTGGCGCAGGCCCGCTCCGGCGCTGGGGACCACCTTCGACGTGCCCTCGAACACGCGGATCGACCGGCCGCTAATCACGGGCGCGGCCCTGTTCGGCATCGGCTGGGGGATCGGCGGCTTCTGCCCGGGTCCCGCATGGACCGCTCTGCCGCTCCTCGCCCCCGGAACCCTTGTCTTCCTGCCGATGATGCTGCTCGGCCTCTGGCTCGGCTCGCACGGCAAGAACCTCTCAATCCTGAATCCGAAAGGAGCCTTCTGATGAGCAAGCTCAAGGAACGCGTCGTCCGCCACTCTCCGTCGCGCGGGACCGGGAGCCCCGATGTCTGGGGTATCTACGAACCCGACACCGGCTCGATCCAGTACATCTGCGCTGACCCGGCGACGAAGAAGGCCGCGCTGATCGACATCGCCTGGAACTTCGACCCGCAGCACTACCGCTTCTCGACCGAAAGTATGGACCAGGTGCTCGACCTCGTGCGCGAGAATGGCCTGACGGTGGAATGGGTGCTCGACACGCATCCGCACGCCGACCACGTCATGGCCTCCGCGCACCTCAAGGAGCGGACCGGCGCGCCGAACGCCATCGGCGAGAAGGTGCACGACATCGCGAAGCTCTGGGAGGAGATCTACAACATGCCCGGAGTCTTCGACCCGGACCGGGACTTCGACCGGCTGTTAGCGGAGGGAGAGACGTTTCGCATCGGCGAGCTGGAAGTGCGGGTGATGCTCTCGCCCGGGCACACGCTGGGCTCGATCACTTATGTCTGCGGCGACGCCGCCTTCACTCACGACACGCTGATGCAGCCCGACGTCGGCACCTCGCGCGCCGACTTCCCGGGCGGCAACACCGCGCAGCTCTGGACCTCAATCCAGGACATCCTGGCGCTGCCGCCCCAGACGCGGATCTTCGTTGGCCACGACTACGGCACGGACGAGCGTGACGAGCCGGAGTGGGAAGCGACGGTGGCCGAGCACAAGGCCGGGAACCGGCACGTAAAGGACGGCACGTCGCGCGAGGAGTGGATCAAGCGCCGCGACGAGCGGGACGCCACGCTGCCGCTGCCTGACCGCATCCTCGCTGCGCTCCAGATCAACCTGCGCGGCGGGCGCCTGCCGCCAGCCGAAGATGATGGCCGCGTCTACCTCAAACTCCCCGTGAACCGCTTCTGAGGAGCCAACGATGACCATGACCATGAAAGACCTCGTCGCCGATGCCCGTACCCGCGTCGGCACGGTTTCGCCCGAGGAAGCGGAGCAGGCGGCCCGCCAAGGCGACCTCATCCTGGATGTACGCGAGCCGGCCGAGCTGGAGTCGGCCGGGCGCATAGGCGGTGCGCTGCACGTCCCGCGCGGCATCCTCGAGACGCGAGCGGATGCGACCACCGACGTTGCCGAGGCGCGCCTGACGCGGGTGCGCGGCTCCGGCCGTGTCCACGTGCTCTGCGCCTCGGGCGGACGCGCCGCGCTGGCGGCGGACACGCTGCGACGGATGGGCTACGACGCAGACCTCATCGAGGGCGGCCTCGGGGGGTGGAAATCCGCCGGTCTCCCGGTCGAGAGCTGATCCATGGACAGGCTGGCCGGATACCTTCCCGTTCTGGACTGGGGGCGTCGCTACGACCGGCAGGCGTTCCTCAGCGATGGGCTGGCCGCGGCGATCGTGACGATCATGCTGATCCCGCAGTCGCTCGCTTACGCCATGCTGGCCGGCTTGCCGCCCGTCGTCGGGCTCTATGCCTCGATCCTGCCGCTGGTGGCGTATGCCGTGTTCGGTACCAGCCGCACCCTCGCGGTCGGGCCGGTGGCGGTAGTCTCGCTTCTGACCGCGACCGCCGTCGGCGCCGTGGCCGCGCCGGGAAGCGCCGAATACGTCACGGCCGCGCTGACGCTGGCCCTGCTCTCGGGTCTGATCCTGTTCCTGATGGGGGTGTTCCGCCTCGGGTTCATCGCGAACCTGCTGTCGCACCCCGTGATCTCGGGCTTCATCACCGCGTCGGGCCTGCTGATCGCGGCGAGCCAGTTGCAGCACATCCTCGGCGTCGGGGCCGGAGGGCACACTCTGGCGGAGATCGGCGGCGCGCTCCTGCGGGCGCTGCCGGAGACGAACCTGCCGACGCTGCTGGTGGGCGCTGCGGCGACCGCATTTCTGTTCTGGTCGCGCTCGGGTCTGAGACCGGCGCTGGAGCGCCTTGGCGTGACGCCGGGGGCGGCGGCACTGCTGGCGCGGACGGGGCCGGTGCTGGCGGTCGCCGTCTCGATTCTGGCGGTGGTCGGGCTAGACCTCGCGGCGCGCGGGGTGGCGGTGGTGGGCGAGGTGCCGCAGGGCCTGCCGCCGCTGTCGCTGCCGCCGCTCGACCCCGCGCTCTGGGCCACGCTCGTTCCCGCGGCGTTCCTCATCTCGATCATCGGCTTCGCGGAATCCGTCTCGGTCGCGCAGACGCTCGCAGCAAAGCGCCGCCAGTCGATCCGCCCCGATCAGGAGCTGATCGGCCTCGGCGCCGCCAACGTCGCCGCGGCTTTTTCGGGGGGCTATCCGGTGACGGGCGGCTTCGCGCGATCGGTCGTGAACTTTGATGCGGGCGCCGAGACCCCCGCCGCAGGCGCCTATACGGCCGTCGGCATCGCGCTCGCCTCGCTGTTCCTGACGCCGCTCCTCTTCCACCTGCCGACGGCCGTTCTCGCCGCCACAATCATCGTCGCGGTCCTCAGCCTCGTCGACCTCGGCGCGCTGCGACGCACCTGGGCCTTCTCCCGCTCTGATTTCGCGGCGATGGCCGGCACGATCGTCGTCACCCTCGGCTGGGGGGTGGAGGCAGGGATCGTCACAGGCGTTGCGCTGTCAATCCTTCTGCACCTCTGGCGCACGTCGCGCCCGCACGTCGCGGTGATCGGCCAGATCCTCGGCACACAGCACTTCCGCAACGTCCTGCGGCACGACGTCGTCTGCACCCCCGAGGTGCTGAGCCTGCGCATCGACGAAAGCCTCTACTTCGCCAACGCCCGCGCCATTGAGGACGTGGTGCAGCAGGCCGTGGCCGAGCGTCCGCAGGTTCGCCACGTCGTCCTCAACTGCGCCGCCGTCAACGGCATCGACGCCAGCGCGCTGGAGAGCCTCGAGCTCATCATGCACCGCCTGGGCGACGCCGGCATCAAGCTGCATCTCTCCGAGGTGAAGGGCCCGGTGATGGACCGCCTGGCCCGCAGCGACTTCGTCCGCCACCTCACCGGCCGCGTGTTCCTCTCGCATCACGAGGCCCTGGCCGAACTGGCGCCGGAGACAACCAGCCGCGCCGACCTCGAAGCACGACCAGCCATCGACGCAGCGCGAACCTTCCCCGAGCGGCCGAGGCGGCGCCCAGGTTGAGGTCGGTGGCAACTACCGGCTCGTTCGTTCCGACTTCCAACATTCTTCCCGATCCGGGATCGGATCGGAACGCCGGGGTCAGGAACCCTCGTCCACATCGCGGACGCCCTCTGGGCGCCCGTCCGAACCGGGGAAGGCGGACTTCAGCGCGTCCACGCCCCTTTGCGGATGCGCGTGCCGAGCAAGGTCGCGGCGCTTCTCCCGCTTCTTCATTTCGTCGATCCCCATCGCGGAGTTCAACTCGTCCTTCAGCCGCGGATCGACCTCGCCGTCGCGGTTGAAGGACCACATCAGGCGCGCGTCTCCGTAAGGCAGGGGGTCGCCCGGCATGCCGAGGCCGTCGGCGCGCCCCGTGTGCCAGGTGTGCCAAGTCTTGCCGTAGCTGTTGATGAGTAGCCGCACCAGCTCGTGTTCCGCGCTCTCAGGCAGGTTCGGCGCGGTCAGCTGACCCGACAGCACCTCGTAATTGTGCGGGTGCCAGTAGGTCTTCTCCTCCTCCGGCAGCCCATCGAAGAGCTTCTCCGAAATGATGTACTCGATCCCGATCAGGTTCGCATCGCGCGTGTTGCCGTCGAAGATGGCGCATTGCAGCACGTCGGAGTTCACCTGCCGGCAGTAGTGATGCGCCTCCATCTGCATCTTTGGCGCGTGCTTGGCACAGTGGAACCCCACCACGTAGATGTCGAAGTCCTTGAGCGGCGAGGTGTCCTGGAGCGCCCGCGACCCCGTCTCCAGCGTCGTGCGCCAGAGCGTCTTGCGGTCTCCCGGCGGATGGATCTTCGGCTCCCGGGTCTTGGTCATACTTCCCTCCCTGATGCAGGCACGTGGCGCCCGTCAGTGCGCCGCATCGAAGGCTTCACTGGCCCGCGGATCTGGCGCACTCTCCTCAGGCAGATCTTTGAAGTCACCCCGAATGGCCTTCAGCGCATAGCGCTCACGCTCGATCTCCCCCGCGGTGCGGAAGCCGAGCGATCTCAGGATCGGAACCGGCGGGCACCAGCCCTGGGTCGCGTGTTGTAGGAGGAACCCGGTCACGACGAGCGGCAGGAACGCCCACCGCCGGTCGTGCGTCATCGATAGAACAGTGCCGGTCATCGCCAGCGTGGCGGCATTGGCCTCGATCGCGCGCTCAATGTCCCACTCCTCGTCCAGTTCGCGGAGGCGGCGCTCGATGAGGCGTGGCCGTGATGCATACCATTCCAGCCGGTCCTCGGCCTGCCGCTCGAATTCGCGGTGCGTCTCGGGGCTTCCTTGTGATCTCGTGGCAGTCGTGGCGAACATCGGAACATCCTTTGCAACGATCGCCGGAACTTAACCTGCCGCCCCTGGGGCTTGTTCCCGACCTCGCGTCACTCATCGGCTCGGAACGGCCTCGGTTCGGCACGCCCGTTCGATGGGAGAGCCAATCGGCGCGGGCATGCCATCAGTCGCAGGCGGATGCCTGCTCCCGCATCACGGCATAGTCACTCAGCATTTCTGCGATCGCCGAGCCCTCAGGCAGGAGCGCCAGTTCCTCGACCGCCCGCCCTTGAAGCTCTCGGCTGTACTCGACGACCGGGGGGCAGGCCGAAAGCCCCTCCCGATCAGAAGCGACCGTTGCGCAGCCGCTTAGCCAGATCGTCGCGAGAACGAGGGCGACGCGCCGCCGCCTCGAGCATCCGTCTTTGCGCGTCATGGTTTGTCTCCATAGTCTCGAGCCGCTCGGCCACTCGTCCGGCGCGCTCGCCGGAGCGGCGCAGGGCCAGCAGGAACAGAAGGATCGCGAGGGCGGTGACGCCGTAGCGGAGCGCCGTACGCGCCCATGCCGGTCCGGCGAGCGTGGTGAGGAGCCCGCCGATCACCGCCGCCCCCGGCGCCAGTCATCGAGCCGGGCGTAGATTGTGACCGCGATCCCCCCGAGCGCCACGGCGATGAACACCCAGCGGAGCGTATCGAGATACGGCACCAGCGGCAGGATGGCGGTCTGGGTCTCGGCCAGGACGCTCTGCGCGACCTCGACCCCGGCTGCGCCCAGCGTCGCCACGCCAGCCGCGCCACCGCCCTTCATGGTGCGGCTGTCGGCCAGCACTTCGCGTGCGGGCGGCGCCTCGGCTGCAAATGCCGTCTCCCGGACCGGGAACCGCTCGCCCCACTGGCGCGCGGGCCCGAGGTCGACGTGGATGAAGCCCGAGCGCGGGTAGAAGCCGAAGCCGAGGAACCCGACCTCTCGCGCCGCCGCCTCGAAGGCCACCGGGTCATGGTTCGCCATGGCGATATCGAAGGCGGCGCCGTCGAGGTGTTTCGACCGGGTCGCGCCGCCGACAGCACGGTTGTGCTCGGGGCTGCGATAGGCGGAGCGGACGATCAACGGCTTGCCGAGCCGGTCGCGCAGCGCCTGCAGCTTGTCGAGCGCGGGCTCGTTGACGAGCAGCATGCCCGTCCCTCGGCAGGCAATTTCGGCCGGCGAGAAGTTGGGCCAGCGCCAGGTGCCCTCGAGCATGTCGCGCCAATGGCGATGGAATGTCGTGGTCATGGGGTCCTCCGAAAACGAAGAAACCCGCCTCAAGGGCGGGTGCGATTGGGCTGATGAATGGGGATGGGGCTCGGCTACGGGCCGCCGCCGAAGATCTTCAGCTTGATGGCGATGCCCGCCAGCAGCGCCAGCAGGACCGCGGTGGTGATCATGCGGACGGCGGTCTGCATGGCGGTGCGGCGCACCAGCCGGATGCAGTCCACCAGGGAGCGCAGATCGCGGATGTCGAGCGCGGCCTCGTCGCCGTCGAGGCCGACATCGGCGAGCGCGCGCTTCGCACCTTCCTCGGCCGCCCGCGTCAGGATAGCCTCGAACTCGGCGTCGGGCATGCGCACGAAGCCCTCGGATCGGGGTGGTGTCATCGGATCCTCCTTCCTCCGCTCAGCCGATCTTGCAGCCCCAGAAGGACGTCTGGTCGGCGGCGAAGTAGCCGTCGGCAGCGCGGAAGATGCCTTGCAGCTCGACGGTGTCGCCCGCGGTGAGAGGTGCGATGGTCTGCAGCCAGAGTGCAGTCCACTCGGATACATGCGCTCCGCTGATCTCGCCGAAGGAGCCCCGAAGCACGGTTGTTCCGTTCAGCACCAGCCGCCCGCTCATGCGGGCCGCGGTGCTGGCGTTGACCTTGTAGAGCAGCGTCGCGCCGAAGTGGTAGGTGCCGTCCGCCGGCGCCACGAAGTGGTTGTTCGCGGCGTCGAACGCGCCCTGATCGTTGTAGTCGGTGTTGTTGAGGCCGATCTTCGTCCAGGTCCCCACGCCCACGTAGTTGTCGTAGTTGGTCCAAGCCTTGAACCGCGGCAGCCGGGGCTGATCGACGATGCCGGTGGCGTTGTCGACGCTGAGGCCATCGAAGAAGGTGCTGCCGTCGGCCGAGACCGCGAGGCGGAACCGGTCGGAGCCGAAGAGCCCCACCAGCGCCTTGGTCACGAAGTTGGTCTGCAGCGTCAGGCCGAGGTCGTCTCCGGCGGCCTCCTTGTTCATGGTGTAGAACAGATCGCCGGTGCCGCCCTCGGCGACGGTCTTCGCCGTCCAGAGCGCGGCGTTCAGCTTGGCCGAGAACGGGTTCGACGCATCCGCGGTGGTCCCGAGTCCCAGCAGTGCGAGGTTCTGCAGCGCGTCCGACGTGGTCCCGACCCAGCCTGCGCCGTCGTAGACCAGCAGCAGGTCCTCGTCCTCGACCCATGCCCGCCAGCCGTTGCGCGGCGGCAGTCGGAGCCAGGCACCATCGGTCCAGAGCGCGACGTTCAGGTCCCAGCCTGCCCAGTCGCCCGTTGCGCCGGAGGCGACGATGTATCGGTCGCCGTCGGCGGGGCTTCCGGGTGGCGCGGTCAGGTCCCGGTCGAGGACGGAGAGCTGCACGAGTCCGTCGAGGATCCTCAGCGCCTCGTTGTGGGTGACGTGCTTCTGGGCCTGCGCCGCCAGGATGTATGGCAGCAGCAGATGGGTCGTGGCATCGGACATGGACGGTCTCCAGAACGAAGAACGCCGCCTGCATGGCAGGCGGCGAACAGTGGCGCAGCGGTGGTGCTGACGAGCTACCCGCGCTCGGGCGTCTTCCCCGGAATGGCCGACAGAACCGGGTCGGGCTTCGGCGCGTCCCACGTTGCGGTCATTGCGGCCCAGCGATCAATCTCGGCCCGGAAGGCCGGGTCGTCGATCCTCAGATGGAAGGTGTAGAGCCGATCCACGATCTCGCGCATCAGCGCGCGCATCTCGTCGTCGTCGATCCGCGAGACCTCGGACCACGGAATGCGGTTGCCGTCCGCGTCCACTACGATGACGTCGCTGCCGTCGCCTGTGCGCGAGGCAGGCACCTGACCCGCGTGGAGTGTCTCAAGCTGCGTGTTGCGCACGCAGGCCACGGCCATCACTCTGGCAAGCTGGGCTGCAATCCTGTCTTCGTCCTCGGGGCGCATGTCCCAAGCCTACGACGTAGATCGCGCGCCGTGCCAGAACTCATTGCGCTACCTCAGAAGCTCAGCGTTACAGCCTTGGGCGCACCCCGCCCGACAAGGGCGGAGAGCTGATGGATGCGGATGTCTAGCGTGTCGCCGGGCCCGAGCGGCCCGCCCCAGTCGGCGGTCTGCTGGTCGGCGGTGTAGACCGCGCTGGTGGTGGCCGTGCTCAGCACCCGCTTCACGGTCACGCCATCAAGAATCTCGACCTCGTAGGTTTCGATCTCCTCTCCGAGCGGCACCTCGAGCCCACCCCAGTTGTCGGCCGCGAGCGACCGGGACCGGCGCGTCCAGCGGATCGTGAGATCGCCGGGACTGCGTGGCATGCGCCAGGGCTGCTCCACATGGGCGACCGAGAACGGCCGCAGGCCCGTGCCCGCGGGCGTGAAGGCCTGCGGCACATAGGTCTCGTCGCTGACCGGGCGGCTGGCCGGACCGATGCGCCAGTTCCACGGGATGCCGAGATCGGCCTCGGCGATGGGCAGTGACGCAAGCGCGGTGTCCAGAACCACGACCCGAGCGCCAGCGGGCGCCGGGTTGCCAATGGCGCCCTCGGTGCCGCGCTGGCCGCGCAGGAGCCGGGTCAGACGATATCGACCCGGCGCCAGCAGCTCGGTCGTACCCGCCTGCGCGATCTCCCAGACGCCGGGCGCGCTCTCGATGGCCAGCGCGTTCGCCCCGCCGAACAGGGTCAGGTCCGTGACGCTTTCCAGCGTGCCGGTCAGCAGATCGACCACCAGCGCATTGCCGAGATCGAAGCGCGACGTCGGCCCCGCGAAGAAGTCGGAGACCAGCGCCCCGATCCGGGCGCGGCTGCCAAACGTCGTCAGCAGCTCGAAGCCATCGGTCGAAGGGCTGCGGAACACCGCCATCTCGCCCGGCCAGGGAAGAGCGTGGGCGGCGACCAGCGGCCGATGCGCGGGCTGGTCCTCGGTCAGCTGCGGCAGGTCCATCAGCACCGCATCCGGTGCGCCGAACACCACCGCCCGCGTTAGCGATGCCGCGCGGGGATCGCCGGGCGGCAGATCGTAGGTCGCGCGGTCCTGGCGGACCGCCTCGATGCCGCGCGCCTCGGCGTCGGCGATGGAGACGAGCCGCAGATCGACCAGCCGTCCGTCATGCTCCAGCCGGATCGCGTCGGCCGGATCGAGCGCGAGACGCGAGGGCGGCAGACGGAACGCCGCCGTCTCCCGGCCCACCCACGCCTCCATCAGCGCGCGGCGGCAGCGGCGCTCGGCTTCCTCGGGCGGCACGGTCATCGGGAAGGACTCGGACGCGATCCGGGTCGTGTCCACGGTGATGCGCCGCGCCTCGACGAGGGCCGCGTCGTAGTCCTCGTCCGCCCGGGCGACCTGCCACTTCAGCGCCTGTGGCAGCTCCGTCTCCTGGCCACGCGTCAGTTCCAGCACATCGCCTTCGCGAGGGGCGACCAGATCGTCGGGCGCAAGGGTGGCGACGGAGGCCCGGCCGCGCATGACGAAGCGGATCACGCCCTCAGTTTCGACGGCGTCGAAGCCGAAATGGCGCGACAGCGTCGTGATCGAGGCGCGCGGACTCTCTAGCGCGGTGATGGCGCAGCCCTCGACCGCGCCCCAGAGACCGGTGACGTCGATGCGGTCCTCGGGGAGCCCCGCCCGCTGGCAGAGGTGGCGGACGAGTGCGGCCAGCGACACCGTCCCCAGCCGTCCCGTCAGCCAGTGGCCGAGCCGCCAGTTCGCGCCGTCCGTCCAAACATCGGTCAGTGCCGGGAAGAACGGATAGGGTCGCGCGTCCCAGGTCCAGGCGGCGCATTCGGGCACATGCACCATCCGGCCGCCGTAGACCGAGGACACCGGGTTGTTCGCGGCCTCGCCCCACCAGAGGTACGTCGCCTCGAGATACGCCCTCTGGATCGCGTCATCGCGCCAGCCCCGCGAGAAATGCGGCGTGAAGCTCTCCGACGACTTCGGGTCGAAGAAGACATTGGGCTGGTTCGTGCCACGGTCGATGGCGGGACAGCCGAGCTCGGTGAACCAGATCGGCTTGGACTGCGGCGTCCATGCCGTCGCCGTCCCGCTCTCCACGCCACCGGGGCGGTTGTAGTGCGCGTTCGACCACCAGCTTCGCAGATCCTTATAGCGGAAGACCCATGGCTTGCTGGCGGCACCGTCGGTGATCGGGGTGCGGACCTGCGCGGTGCGATCCGCCGCGTCGGCATAGAACCAGTCGAAGCCTTCGCCGCCCGCGACGTTCCCCTGCAGGTAGGCCCGGTCGTAGATCCCGGGCCAGCCCTCGGCCGCGTCGAGATGCTCGAAGCCGTCGCGCCAGTCCGACAGCGGCATGTAGTTGTCGATCCCGACGAAATCGATCTCGGGATCCGCCCAGAGCGGGTCGAGATGGAAGAACACGTCGCCCGAGCCATCGCCCGGCTGGTGCCCGAAATACTCCGACCAATCCGCCGCGTATCCGATCTTCGTCCCCGACCCGAGGATCGAGCGGACATCCGCGAGCAGGTCCCGGTAGGCCTGCACCGCCGGATAAGTAGACGCGCCCGAGCGGACCGTCGTCAGCCCCGGCATCTCGGTCCCGATCAGAAAGGCATCGACCCCGCCCGCCGCCGCGCAGAGATGGGCGTAGTGCAGGACCATGCGGCGCAGGCCCCAGTCGCCGGGCGTACCTGTCCACGACACCGACTGACCCGAGACGCTGAAGCTGGCGGGCGTGGCCGCGCCGAACAGCGCCGCGACCTGGCTTGCCGCCGTCGCCGTCTTGTCCACGGTCCCTGCGAACCCCGCTGCGGGAGAACAGGTGATCCGCCCCCGCCAGGGGAACGCGGGCTGATCTGCCTCGGCGGCGTTGTCGGAATAGGGGTTCGGGAGGCTGTTGCCCGGCGGCACATCCATCAGGATGAACGGATAGAAGGTGACGCGCAGCCCGCGCGCCTTCATCTCTTGAATGGCCTGCACCACCGCGAAGTCGGACGGCGTGCCGCCATAGACGGGGCGATCCTGATCGTCGCGGCTGACGAGGAAGGCGCTGGCGCGGCTGACGCCGTTCACCGACCAGGTGGCGGGCGTGGTCGACTTGGCCGATACCTCGACGCCCGGCCGTACCTTGCAGGAGCCCGCGCGCAGATCGTCGCCGAACCAGGCCACGACGAGGCTGATGCTCTCGACCTTCGGCGCCATGGCCTGCAGCCGGTCCAGCGCCTCCACCATGTCGGTGGAGTCGGCCAGCGCGTTCAGGTTCTCGGGCACCGTCGCGCCGCCATCGGTCTTGCGGATCGCCTGCGTGGCATAGGTGAACTCGCCAGAGGCCGGGATCATGGTGACGGCGCGGGTCAGCCCCTCGGCGGTGTCGGGATCGGCCAGCGGCCGGAACACCTCGAACGACAGTTGCGGCAGGCGGTTGCCATAGGTGGAAAGCGCCAGTTCCTCGAAGACCACATAGGCCGTGCCGCGATAGGCGGGCGTGCTGGCCGCGCCCATCTTCGCGGCGATGAACGGGTCCGCCGTCTGTGTTTCGTCGCCGGGATACCAGCGCCAGGTGACGCCGGAGAGGTCCATCGGCTTGCCGTCGGCCCAGATGCGCCCGATCCCGGTGATCGGACCCTCGCAGAGCGCCACGGCGAAGGAGGCATAGTAGAGATACTCGGTCGTCCTGACCTTGCCGCCCCCGCCGCCCTTGCCGCCGCCCTGCGAGGTAGTCTTCGTCTCCTCGCGGAAATCGGTCGCCCAGATGATGTTGCCGCCCATCCGCATTCGGCCATAGAGCCGCGGGATGACCGCGCCCTCGGTGGCCGAGGTGATGCGCAGCGTGTCGAGCCGCGCGCCCTCGATGCGCTGCGTCGGCGCCAGCGACGAGATGATCCAGCTGTCGACGACCGAGCCGATGCTGGAGCCGATGAAGCCGCCGATGGTCGCGGCGCTGACGCCGAGAATGGCGCCGCCGATGCTGCCGCCAATGGCGGCGCCAGCGGCACCGAGGACAAGCGTTGCCATGTTGGGGTCTCAGCGTTGCGGGAACAGGAAGGCGAAGGTGAGGCGCCGCCGCCAGGCATGGGTGAGCGACTCCTCGATGACGCCGAGCCGCTCGTAGGCGTGGAGGAAGGTATCGGGCCCGGTCAGGATCCCGACATGCTTCGCGATGGCGCGCGGCTTCATCCGGAAGAGGACCAGCGCGCCGGGTCCGGCTGCCGCCGGTTCCACCTCGGTCATCATGCGCCGCGCGCCCTCGGCCAGAACTTCGCGCGGGCCGGTCTCGCCCCAGTCGCGGCTGTAGGGCGGGATCGGGAACGGCTCAGGGCCCACCACCTCGCGCCAGATGCCCCGCGCGAGCCCGAGGCAGTCGCAGCCGACGCCCCGAAGGCTGGCTTGGTCGTGATACGGCGTGCCGAGCCAGGACCGTGCGATGGTGATGACGCGCTCGGGATTGGCGGAGGTCACAGCACGGACCCCTCGTGCCCGCCGTCCTTCGTGGCATAGCGCAGCACCGTGTCCTGGCCGGGGATGTGCGGGAAACCGCGAAAGTTGAGGATATTCGCGAACTTCGCGCCACAGGTCTCCATGCGCTTGTCGCAGCCCGCGCGCATGGTGAAGGCGTCGCCCTCGGCGATCGGACGCACCGGCGCCTCGAGCAGGGTCAGCACGGCGATGCCGTCCGTCACGTCATGGCCCAAAACCTCGGTGCGCCGCCCCGCGTTCGCGCCACTCGTCCAGTACAGCGTGCCGAAGGTGAACCAGCCAGAGGCGAACCCGCCGAGCCCGGAGGCGGTGAAGGACCGGTCGCGCAGCAGATCGATGACGGCGCCCGCGCCCTTGAAGGCGGGGGCCTCCAGATCAACGCCGCACCGCGCATCCCCAAGCGCGGCATCGCAGGTCGCCTGGAAGGTTCGCCCGACCGTCTGGCCGAGGACATGGGCGAGCGAGCGAACCTCGGCGACGAAGGCCAACCGCCCGCGCCGGATCTGGCCGATAGCGCCTCGGCGCATCAGAACGCGCTGGCTCGCGTCGGCCCAGTTCACACGCCAGACCTCCACCTCCGCGTTGTCCCAGCGCCCGTCGATGATGTCGGTCTCGGTAATCCGGTCCGAGGTCAGCACGCCCTCGGCGTCCTGAGCGTCGACGGAGAGGTCCGATCCCGCGCGAACCTCGGATGCGGTCAGCCCGCTCTCGGGCTCGAACTCGGTGCCGTCGAAGGCGACCGTCCGATCGTGGTCGGTGAAGCCGAAGGCCACGCCATCGGCGCGGGCGATCCGCCAGCACCAGGCCAGCGTCGTGGTGCCCTCGTCGAGATGGTCCTGCAGACCAGACGGGAGAGACTTCATGTTCTGGCTCTCATGTTTGTGCAACGAGGGAGCGGATGCGGCCATTCAGCCAGACCCCCAGCGCCTGATGGCCTGCGGCATCGGGATGAGTGGCATCCGATTTGGTGAAGTCGATGCCCTGGCTGTCGATGAAGAAGAACCCCGTGCGACCGGTCAGGGCGGTGATGATCGAGGCTTTCACCTCGGCATAGCCCGCATCGGGCGCCAGTGGCGCGGCGCGATCCCAAGGGCCCAGCACGAAGACCAGCGCGGCAGGGCAGCGGTTACGGATGATGTCGAAGCAGGTTGCCGCCGCAGGGGCGATGCCACCGGACCCGATGTCGTTGATCCCCATCGCCACGATGACCAGCTGAGGCGGCGCGCCCTTCTCGTCCACATAGCGCTGGATGTCGGTGCCGATGCGCTGGGGCAGGGCGAAGACGGTGCCGCCGGCCGTCGCCACATAGCCCGAGCCGCCGACGCCCGAAGCCCAGAGCGGCAGGCCGAGATGATCCCCCGCCACCACCGCCAGCCCGTCTCCATCGCGCCCCGCCGGCACGCCTGTCGCGCCGGTGAAACTGTCGCCGAACATCAACGCCCCGAAAGGGGCCTCCTCCAGCCTGGTGACAGTGTCGGCCGGAGCGATATGGATGCCGTCGAGTGCCGCCGCCTGACTGCCCTCGATCTGCACCACCCGCACCGCCTTCGTCCCGAAGTCCAGCACGATATACTGCCGCCCGCCCGTTGTCATGGAGGTGGGGGTGACGGACACATAGCGGCCGTCCACGATCATGCGGTAGTTGAAGACCGAGGAGCCTACGACGCGGAAGGCCAGCGCCGCCGCATCGACGACGAACCCCGCGCGCCAACTGACCGCATCCTCGCCGTCATTGGCGTTGCCGCCGGTGGCCGCCCGTGTCGCGACCGGGAAGCGGCGATAGTCAGTGAAATAGGGTTTGCCGCCGCCGCCGTCGAAGCGCGCGACATTGGCCAGCGTGCCTGCGGCATACCGATAGGATTTGGTGAGCATGTCGTAGGGGGCGGCCGGTGCCGCTGGCCCACCGGCACCGGTAACGACCGTCGGTGGCGCCGGCATTGCGCCCTGCGAATGCGGATTGGCCGCGCCGCTGGTGGTGGAGAGGAAGGACCGCAGCAGGATCCGCGTCGTCTCCCAGGGTTCGGACGGTGTGGCGGGCACCTCCTGATACATCCCGTCCGCGATGTTGAACGTGCCTTCTCCCTCGGGGATGGTGACCTGGATGTAACGATCCGCATCCGCAAGCGAGACCATCACCAGATACTGGCCCGGCACCACGTCGACATTCACGGCGCCATCGGCCCCGGTGACGGAAAAGAACCGTTCGTCGACAAAGCCTACCCCCTCGCGCGCCACGGCACGACGGGGGGCAGGGGACCAGGTCATGGTCTTGTTGGCGAAGGGCTGGCCGGATCGCGTGCGCAGTACGCCAGTGACAGTGCGGGTGTCGGACATGGATGCTCTCGTTACAACGGAAGCGGCGCGTCGCGTTCGCGCAGCTCGATGAGCTGGATCGATGGAATTGAGCCCAGGCGCTCGACATCGAGCGTTACCTGCAGCAGGTCGCTGTCGAAGCGGACCGGAACGTCGAATTCGAAGCCCGCCCGCACCTCGATGCCGGGCTCGGGTGCCGCGGCGAAGATCAACGTTCCGGAGCCGGCATCAAGCGTCCAGCCGTCAAAGCGCTCAATCTCGCCAAGCGCCACGCGCACGGAGCCGGCGACCGGCTTGCGGATCGCGCGCCACCAGCCGCCCGTCGTCTCGCTGCCGTAGAGCTTGCGCAGTCGGAAGTGCCGCTGGATGCCATTTCCAGTTCCGAGCAGCTGGTCCTGCGCCTTCGGCACCCGCGACGGTGGACCTGACCGGTAGTCAGCCCAATCCTTGAAGCGAAACCCGTACAGCCGACCGTTGCGCGCCTCGAAGAAGGCCACGACCGCCGCCAGATCATCGGCGCGACGGATGCCATAGGACACGTCATAGCGGCGACGCGAGTCGGCCCAGCTGGCATTGCGCTCCTCGGCGCCGGACGCGAGTTCGACAATCTGCGTGCGCCGTTCCGGCCCGCCGCGCGCGCCGCGGCTGATATTATCAGGAAAACGAACCTCGTGAAACGCCATCACATGCCCCTCCGCCCGAGCGACACGGCGCGGGCGATGTCGGCAGCGACCTGCGTGCGGGACTGCCGGAAGCTCTCCACGTCGCGGGTGGCGATGGTGACGTTCACAATGGGCGCATCGCCCTGACGCTGCCCGTACTCCGCCGCCTCCCGCCGCGACAGCACCCGCTCGCCCCGCTGCAGGATCGCCGGCACCTCGTCGTGCCGAAGCCCGGCAACACCGCTGGAATGCATCCGGGGCGCGGCCGCGAAGGCCAAAGCTGGGACCATCCGGGAGGGGCCAGCCGATCCGACCATGCCGCCTGCATGCAGCACGTTGGCGAAGATCCCGCCTGCGCCGCCAAGCGCGCCCGAGAGCGCATTGGCGATCGGCCCCAGGATAAAGCGCCGCGCGCCGAGCCGTGCCAGATCGGCAATCATGGACGTGACGAGGTCGCGGAAGTTCAGCTTGCCGGTCTTCACGAACTCGGCCACCGCGTTCTCGGCGCTGGTGAAGGCCCCGACCAGCGCCTGGCCGATGTCGCTGCCGATCTCGCGCGCCTTGCTTGCGTAGTCGCTGAGCGCTGCCGTGACTGCCTGCCATCCGGTCAGGGCTTGCTCGGAACCAGACGCGGTGTCCACCCCTGCTTGCTGTCCGGCCGAGCCTGCGCGGCCCGCAGCCGTCTCTGCCTGATCGAGCGCATCGGTTACGCGCTGCGCGCCTGCCGCGGCCGCATCCAGCGCGTTATGGGTGTCCTCGCTGGATCCGCGCATGGCATCGACCAGTGCCGCCACCGCATCGCGCACGCCGTCGAAGGCTGTGGCACGTGTGTCGGTCGCGCGCTTGCGGAAGCGCTCGGCGCTCGCGCCCATGTTGCTGGCGGCATGATCCAGCATCGACGCGTAGGACTGCGCGCCAAACCAATCGATCTGGAAATCCGCCCCGATCCGGTCGGCGACCGCGTTGAAGGTCGGGCCGATCTGGCCCAAAAACTCGGCCCATTTGCCGGACAGGAACGCCATGAGCCGCGTCCAGATGCCCTCGACATCGGCACGCAGCGCGCGGAAATCGTCGATGAAGGAGGACATCGTGGTCTTGATGCCGTCCCAGACCGCACGCGCGACATTGCCCATCAGTTCAAGCGCATTACTGAGCCCCCCGGCGCCGGTGACAAGGCGGGAGAACTGGTAGACCAGCTCTCCCGCGCCGACGATCAGTGCGCCGATGCCGGTGCGGATCAAAGCGCCGCGCAGAAGCACGAGCGCGGTGGCGAGCCCGCGCACGGACACCGCCGCAGCGACCAGTCCCGCGACCCAGCGCCCGGCCATCAGGGCGGCGAAGGTGGCGGCATAGGTGGTCAGGCGGCCGATATTGTCGAAGAGCGTGCGGATGGCGATGCCAAGCGGGCCAGTGGTGCGCGCGACCGCCGCCATGGCATTTGCGATCGCTTCCAGCGCGGGGGCGCCGGCGACCGCCAGCTGGTTCGAGAGCCCCCGCCAGATCAGGCCGAGGCGCGAGATGGCATCGTTCGTGCGCTCGATCTGGCGCGCATCCTGATCGCTGACCACCACCCCGAAATCCCGCACATCCTCGGTTGCCTGCCGCAGCGTCGCGGTGTCGATGCGCGTGAAGACCAGCGCCGCCCGGTCGCCGAAGAGCTGCGAGGCCACGGCCGCGCGCTCGGCCTCCGGCACGTATTGCCCCAGTGCCTGCTGGATCGCGGCGATGCGCGCGTCGAGCGGCAGCCGCTGCAGATCCTCGGCCGACAGCCGCAGGCGACGCAGCGCTTCCATCGCAGCACCCGTGCCGGAAGCCGCCTGGCTGAGCCGCCGCGTCAACTGGACTGTGGCCTGCTCGACCTGACCCATCGACACGCCCGCCAGATCGCCCGCGCGCTCAAGCACCTGAATGCTGGCGACGGTTGTGTCGAGAGACGCCGCGAGCTTGGCCTGCGCATCGACGGTCTGCAGACCGGAGCGGATCATCGCCACGCCAGCGGCGGCAGCGGCTGCCATGGCGGCGGCTGCCGCGACCCGGACGCGCCGCGAGAAGGCCGCGAGCCGGGCGTTTGCCGCCTCCATCTCCCGGCTCAGCCGTCCGAAGCCGCGCGACCCGGCTTCGCCCACGCCTTCCAGTTCGGCGCGGACTTGGCGGCCGCCCACGGCCGCGAGGCGGACGCTAACCCGTTTTTCCGCCATGGGAATGATCCATCTGTTCGTTGAGCTTGGCGACCATTATCGCTTCGATGACGGGCAGCAGTTCGGCCATGGCGAGCGGCGGCACGCCGAGCGCATGACCGGACGCCAGCGCCGCCGACATGTCCCAGCCGATCACAGCGCCGGGCAGAACGCGCAGCTGGCCGCCGAGACGACCGACGAGGTCCCAGACCTGCCAACCCTCATGGGTGAGCGGCCGGTTCAGCCGCGCCGGGCAGTCCGGGCAGGCTTGCTCGCGGCCCTCGTAGGGTGCGCAGGCATGGCAGTATCGCTCGCCCCCGCCGAAGGACCATTCGGCGAGAGCGCGGAGGCGTTTTTTTCCTGTTCCAGCAGCAGGCCCTTCGAGACGTAGGTCAGCTGGAAGGCCTCGAAGATCGGCCAGACGTCGAGCAGCGCGTCGATGGCCTCCGGGCTCGGATCGATGGCGTTGCCGTCGGCGTCGCCGATGCCCTCCCAAGCGAGCACCGCCCGCCGCGCGAGCGCCTTGGCGAAGGCGACCGCGCGTTCCTCGTCCGAGGCCGCCTCGGGCACCGCCTCGACGGCCGGATCGCTGCGCGTGGCCACCATCAGCGCGGTAGTGAGCGGGCGCAGCTGCACCCGGACGCCGGGCGCGAGGTCATGCCAGCGCGGCGCGTTCGTCAGATCAAGCGTCAGCATCAATACGTCTCCACATCGTTCACAAGGGTGGCGGTGCACATCCGGCCGACCACGCTGTCGCGGGCGGCCTGCCAGTCGAAGGTCGCCTGCACCCCCTGCGGCCCGGAGATCTCGATGCGCGGGCGCGGCAGGTAGACGGCGTGCACCGTGAAGGTGAAGGTCTCGCCCGAGGGCAGGACGTAGGCGAATTCCATCTCGCAGGCCTCGCCATTGATCGCCTGTGTCACCAGCGTCTGGTCGGCGAAGCGCACCTCGATCCGACCGGTCAGCGCGGCGATGGACGGGTCCGCCCCGTCGATGCGGCCGTCGTTCCGGATCGTCTCGATCCGGTCGAGGTTGTTGGCATAGGTGATGTCGGCCGAGACCACGTTGCCGAGCGCGGTCCCGTTGCGCGTGATCGATCCGTTGAAGTGACCGAAGCGCTTGAGCTCCAGCGCGGCGGGTGTTCCGGCGCTGGAACTCGTGCCAACCGTCTCGCCTTGCGCCACCAGCCGCGCGGTTGCCGTCAGCAGACCCGACCGCTGCATCTGCCAGGTGATCTGGTCGAGCACGCAGCCCGAGTACATCGCGTAGCGCGGGACCTCCGGCATGCCGGTCTCGATCGACATGCTGGGCAGCGTCCAGGACCCCGACTGGAACTCGTGGGTGTACGGGGCCTCCGCACCGGTGGTCGTCGGTGTTCCGAAGGCCGCCTTCAGCCAGAAGCCGAAGGCCTCGGCGTCGAGCGGCACGACGACATCGCCATCGGCCGTCACCGCATCCTTGATCGGCGCCAGCGGATCGCGGCCGTAGCCGAGAAGCTCGGAGTTCAAGAGCGGCTGCTCCGCGCCGAGCGAGGTGCTGGCGAAAGGCATGCGGGTGAAGCCGCTGACGGGCGGCGTGCCATAGGTCGTCTCGAACGCAAGCGCCATCAGCGCCCGCGCCCCCTGGGCTCGTGCCATGGTGTTCTCCTCGGGTTGTCGGGATCAGCCGAGCGGATCGGCCGTGGAATAGTGCAGCACGACCGGGATCACGGCGGCCTTCAGGCTGGCCGCGCCCTCGACAGGCAGATCGACCGGGCGCGGGGCTTCGGCCTCGACCCAGTCGCAGAGCCCGCCCAGTGTGCGGTCGGCGGCGAGTGCTGCGCCGATGCTGGCGGTCAGCGTGTCGAATAGGACATCACGGGCGGCGCCTTGCACGACCGCCTCGATCTCGGCGCGGTGCTGGTAGTGGTAGCGCAGCGGCGAGAGCGTGACTTCCGGTTCCCCCGGCTCGCCGTCCCGCAGGATCAGTAGACCCTCGGCCGGCACGCGCTCGGGCAGCCCCTCGCCGCGCAGGGCGGTAGCGGGCAGCGCCGAGAGCCGCGCGTGCAGCGCGACTAGGATGGTTTCGCGTGGGGTGGGCATCATTTGTTCCCCAGAGCTCGATTGTAAACATCGTGACTGATGTTTGACATATCTGTTTGCATATCCTAAATACTGCTTATCCCGCTCAGGACATGATCCATGATCACAGGCCCTCAGATGCGCGCCGCCCGCGCCTTGCTCGGTATCGACCAGAAGACCCTGGCCGAGCTGGCGGGGCTATCCGTGCCGACGATCCAGCGTATGGAGGCCAGTAGCGGCAATGTGCGCGGTGTCGTGGACAGCCTGACCAAGGTTGTGGCGGCGCTCGAACTCGCCGGCGTCGAACTCATCGCAGAAGGCTCCGCCAGCACGGCAGGCGGACGCGGCGTGCGCCTGAAGGTACCCCCACCCAGACATTGATCTCTCAACCCGCGACGGCGACCGCCGACGACATGCCGACGATCCCGCCGCAGCCCTCAAAGGTGCGGCCACAGATGAAAGACCAGACCACCAGACGGAGCGACGCTCCGAGCTTCGCCGAGCTCTTCACCCCGAAACTCGTGACCGTCCTGCGCGAAGGCTATGGCTTGTCGCAGTTCCGCGCAGACGCCATCGCCGGACTGACCGTCGCAATCGTTGCGCTGCCGCTGTCGATGGCGATCGCCATCGCATCCGGCGCTACTCCGGCTCAGGGCCTCTACACCGCCATCGTGGGCGGGTTCCTCGTCTCCATGCTTGGCGGCTCGCGCTTCCAGGTCGGCGGCCCGGCCGGCGCCTTCATCGTGCTGGTGGCCAGCACCGTCGCGCTGCACGGGATGGACGGGCTGATCCTCGCGACGTTCCTGTCCGGACTGATGCTGGCCGCTGTCGGGTTCCTGCGGCTCGGCACCTTCATCAAGTTCATTCCCTTCCCGGTGACCGTAGGGTTCACGGCGGGCATTGCGGTGATCATCTTCGCCAGCCAGCTCAGGGAGCTGTTCGGGCTGGCGCTGGAGCATGAGCCCGGCGAGCTTCTGGAGAAGCTTCCCGCCTTGTGGGCGGTCCGGGATAGCGTCACGCCGGCTGCGATCCTCCTGTCCGTTGCGACAGTTGCAATCATCCTTGGCTTGCGCCGCTGGCGTCCACACTGGCCGGGCATGCTGATAGCGGTCGGTCTGGCTGCGATGGGCGCCGCCCTCCTGGGGCTGCCCGTAGAGACCATCGGCGCGAAGTTCGGCGGCATCCCGTCGTCGCTGCCGGCCCCGAGCCTGCCGGAGCTGTCGATGGACAAGTTCATGGCGGTACTCCCGGCTGCGATCTCCTTCACGCTGCTGGGGTCCATCGAGTCGCTGCTGTCGGCGGTCGTCGCCGACGGCATGACCGGCCGGAGGCACCGCTCAAACTGCGAACTGGTGGCACAGGGCGCCGCCAACATCGGCTCGGCGCTCTTCAGCGGCTTCTGCGTGACGGGAACCATCGCGCGCACCGCGACCAACGTGCGGGCGGGCGCACACGGGCCGGTCGCGGGGATGCTGCACGCGGTGTTCATCCTTCTCTTCATGCTCGTGGCGGCGCCACTCGCCGCCTACATCCCGCTTGCGGCACTGGCGGGCGTGCTTGCCGTGGTGGCCTGGAACATGATCGAAAAGCCCGCCATCGCGATCCTGCTGCGCTCGGGCTGGGGCGAGGCGACAGTGCTTGGCGCCACCTTCTTCCTGACCATCTTCCGTGACCTGACCGAGGCCATCGTCGTCGGCTTTGCGCTCGGGTCGGTCCTGTTTATCCACCGAATGAGCCGGACGACCGAAGTCGCCACCAATACCGCCTTCGTCGGCCGCGACGAAGCGGACACCGCGCGTCCGCGCGAGGCCTATGACGAGGAACAGGCGGCGGACCCCGACGTCGTCATCTACCGCATCAGCGGGGCGCTGTTCTTCGGGGCTACGGCCTCGATAGGCTCGGTTCTCGACCGCATCCAGGACACCCACAAGGCGCTGATCGTCGACTTCTCGAACGTGCCGTTTCTCGATTCAACAGGCGCCAACATGATCGAGGGTCTGGCGCACAAGGCACATCGACGCGGCGTCACGCTCTGGCTGACGGGTGCAAGCCGGGACATCCGGCGCGCCTTCATCACGCATGGTCTCAGGAGACCGCTTGTGCGCTACGCAGCGACCATCGAGGATGCGGTGGTCAAGATGCGCAACGGGGTCGGCGCGGACAGAGAGGCCGCCTGATCGGCAGAACACCCTGCATCTGTCCCGAAGTGTCGCCGGACATCACACCTTGGTCTCCACCCAGTTCGCCACGATCAGCCCCGGCACGCTGTCCAATGCCCGGTCCGCATCCCGCGCGAGGTCCAGCCGCTTCGGCAACTTGACCTGCGGCACGAGCAGGAAGATCGGGGCGGTGACCTTGCCGCGCCCGGTCTTGGAGCGCGACTCCACCGCCTGGCCCTTCGTGTTCAGCCTGCCCTCCGCCACCAGCAGGCTCGGGCCCGTGCGACGATAGACGAAGCGCAGACGCAGCCCGCGTCGCCGTTCCCATTCGCCGGGGGTGATCCGGCCGCCGCGCAGGGACTTGCCTGCGGCGGGCAGCGGGATCGCCAGCCAGAAACCGTTCTTCGAGCGGATCAGCGGCCCCGTGTCATGCGCGCCGACGATGACCGGAGCCTTCGACCAGACCAGTGCTGCCGCTTCCAAGCTGTCGCCTGACCTCGGGAAGTTCTGGCTGCGGATCGAGTTGGCCAGCCGTGTGCCGAGCCCCGCGCCGGTGATCTGCAGCCGCCAAGCGGTCTTCAGCCCGGTTCCGGCCTCGCGCATGGCGGCGGTCACGGCACGTTCGCCCGCCGCAACCTCGGCCGCCATCATGGCTACGATGTCGGGATCGATGTCGAGCTTCAGTTTCATGGCCATTACGCGGGCCTCAGATCGACGGTCCAGACCAGCCGCTCGCGGTCGCGGACAGGCTCGCCCTGAATGAGGAAGGCGTCGCCGTCGATCTCGATGCGGTCGCCGGGACGCGGGTTCGCCACCTCGGCGACGCGCAGGTCGATCCGCGTGGTTTCTGACCAGAGCCGGGCGTCGCCGAAGTCGGTGACGGCGTCCGCGCGCCGGGCGACGGCACGCACCAGGACGGGCGCGCCGCCATCGGCGATGTAGACCGCATCCCGGCCGATGTTCGGATCGGCGAAGAGCGCGCTGAGCGCGGCGGCGAAGGCGCTCATCAGAACGTCGCGTTCAGCCGCACCCGGCCGTTGGTGTCGCCCGCGCCGCTCGCCACCGCCTCGACGGCCACGCCGATGAGCGTGTTGTCGGTCGCGACCGTGGTGCAACGCTTGTTGGTGTCGTCCCAATAGACCTTGGCGCCCACGGTCCAGGCCTGCGAGCCGACCTTGGTGATGTCGAAGACGCCGACGAGCGCAGCCTCGACGGACTCGCCGAGGGCGGCTTCCCCGGCGGCGATGCCGAACATGGAGCCGACGAGCAGCCCATCGCCGGAAGCGACGGCGTAGGGCGCGGTCAGGGTGATGGTGTTGCCGGGCTGGACGTAGTTTTTCATAGGGGTGATCCTCGTGGAAAGACGAAGGGCGGCCCGATTGGACCGCCCGTGTGTCAGGGTTCAGGATGGGTGCGTTATGCGCCCGGGTTCTTGTAGAGGCCGCGCCAGTCGATGGCCTTGGCGCCGAAGTCGAGGCGGCACTTGATCTCGACGCCGTCCACGTCGAAGCCGTTGCGGGTCTCGATGTAGGCGCCCTGTTGACCCTCGAGATAGGCATACTCGATGGTGTCGATCTGGTTAGGCGAGGCCGCCAGATACCAGGCGGTGGCGCTGGCGGCGTCGAGGCGCGGCTCGCTGATCGGCGACAGCGTGCGGATCGACTGCGGCACCACCTTGGCGCTGTCGGCGGGCACGAGGTTCTGGGCCACCAGCTGTTCGGCCTTCAGTTCCAGCGCCGCCGGCACGATCAGGAAGGCGGGGCGGATGTTCAGCACGGTCTTCTTGTCCAGCCCGGTCTGCTTAGCCATCGCCGCGCGGGCCGCACCCACGCTGCTCACGTCGAGCGCCGCGCCGGTCCCGGCGAGGTTCTTGTGGGTGGTGTGGAACAGCGCGTTGCCGTCGGCCATCGCCGGGTTGGCGGTGATGATGCCCCAGACCACGTCCGATTCCAGCTGGGCGATGGAGTTGCCGTACATCGCCGGGATCCGGGTGAAGGCGTCGAGATCGTCGTTGATCAGGGTCTGGCGGGTGATCGCGACCACCCGGCCATAGGTCTTGACCTTGTAGCTCTCCTTGCTCTCGCCCAGCGTGCCGCGCTTGAACTCGCCGCTCTCGCCCACCTCCAGCAGCTGCGGCGCTTCGCCGAGCTGGACGCGATGCATAGCCTTGAAGTCGGTGGCGAGCACCTGGCGGCAGAACAGCATGAAGGTGCGGGGATAGGCCTCGTAGGCCTGCCGAAGGGTCTTGTTGGTGACGGCCGAGAGGATCTCGGGGAAGTCCGAGGTCGAATGCAGCGCGCGCGTCGCCACCTCGTCGCGCGACAGACCCCGTGTGTTGACCCCCGCACTGCCGAGGCTCTCGCGGGCGAGCTCCAGCAGTGTCATGCCGCGGTACTGGCGCGCGGCGTCCTCGAGCGGGAACAGCGTCGGGCTGTAGCGGTGCAGCAGCGCGTTCGCCACGGCGTCGCGGCGGGTGATGCGCTCGTCCCGACCGCCGAGGGGGACGGAGACGTGGGGGAAGGTCCGGGTCTCGTCGGATTTCGCGGCGACTTGGTCGAGGATCAGGCGGCGGGATTCATCGACGCTGACGCCGCGCTTGACCAGATCCTCGGCGAAGCTGCGCTCGAGGTTCAGGCGGCCCGCCAGATCGTAGATGGTGGAGACGCGATCACGCTCGGCCTCGCGGGCGCGGGTCGCGATGGTCTCGGTGTCGGGCGCGGGCGTTGCCTGCGGCTTCGGCTGGTTGCGCGTTTCAACTGCGGCAGCCTTCGACTCGGGCGCAGCCGCTTTCGGCTCGGTCATGGTGGTGTCCTCGGTATCATTCGGCTCGGTCGGCTGGGGGGTGACGGCGTCGCTCGCCGGGGTCTTGTCGGTCATCGGGGATGCTCCTTCTTGCGTGGGGGCGTCCCGGCGATGGAGGACGCAGTCGTGGTGTTCGCCCTTGGCGCGGAACCCGGCGGCGGGATCGGCGCCGACCGGCACGGCCGAGACCTCGAACGGGGTCCAGTCGACCGCCCGCCAGAGCTCGCGCCCGCCATCGGGCTTTGAGATGTCGAAGCGGTGGACCTGGTAGCCGATGGAGACCGCCCGGATGTGCCCGGCCTGGATGTCGCGCCAGATCGGCTCGACATCGGCGCGCTCGCTGATGCGCACCAGCGCGATGCCGCGTCCGTTCTCGATGCGCGCGGAGCCCGGCACGACCGAACCGATGACGGCGTCGAGCGTGTCGAGCTCGTGCACCTTCAGGAAGGGCGCGCCCGCGTTCAGCCGGTCGAGCCGCACATGGGCGGGATCGAGGCTCAGCTCCTCGTCATAGCGCTCGCCGAAGAAGCTGGCCCGGCGGACGCGGGCCCCGGCCGACCAGACCACCTCGACGGTGCGGCTGTCGGCATCGGCCGTGTTCGGCGCAAGCTCCGCCGACCGGCGCATGGCCGGCAGTTCGATCATCGTGTTCATGGGTCAGTCCTGCTGGTCGGCGGCGGGGTCGGCCGGGTCTTTCGTCTGCGCGCTGCCGGTCTTGGTGACGCGGCGCGGATCGCTGTCGAGCACGAGGCCGAGGCCGTCGAGCTTGGCGTTGGTCGCGGCGATTTCCGCGAGGACCGCGTCCGGGTTGTGGCCCTGCCGGGCGATGGCCTGCGCCAGCGTCATGGTGCCGGTCCGGATCGCCATCAGGTCGGCCATCGCGTCCTTGTAGGGATCGACCGCGTCGAACTTGGGCGGCGACCATTCCACCGGCACGTCCGGCGTCGGGATCTGGCCTGCCGCCCATGCGGCCTCGGTGAACCAGCGCCAGACCGGTCCGCAGAGCATCGGGATGAAGAGCTGCCACTGGACTGCGTCGATCTGGCGGCGGAACTCGACGAGCCCGGCCCGGATCGAGGAGTAGTTGACCTGGGACAGGTCCCCGGTCAGCAGCTCGTAGGGCACCCGGAAGCCCGCCGAGATCGTGTGCAGGCTGGCGCGCTTGTATTCGCCATAGCCGCCCGTCGCCGATGGCTGGTTGAAGCGGATGTCCTTGCCGCCCCTTGCATAGGCAATGAGCCCCGGCTCGAACTGCTCGACCCGGTTGCCATCGGCATCGACCACCGAGGGCGCGATCCCCTGCTGCGCCTCGTCATCGCCGAAGACGATGGCGGTGACGCAGGCCTCGGTCTTCTTGCGGACCAGTTCCGCCACCTCGTAATCGTCGAGGTCACGCAACGACCGGATCACCGGCGCACCCCAGGGAACGCCACGTGCCTGCGTGCGCTGCTTCTCATAGACATGGGCAATCTCGCTCGCCGGGACCGCGTGCGATCCGAGCCCGCCCTGCAGCGCGCCCCAGGCATCGCCCGGATGCTCCGCGTGCAGCCAATAGGCCCGGCGCTTGCCGACCGGGTCGAACTCGATCCCCTGGACGAGGCGGCCCGCGCCGAGGGCGCCGGACTTGGTGGCGTCGAGGAAGTCGGCCTCCAGCACCTGCAATTGCAGCGGCACCGGCAGGCCGTCCGAGGATCGCCGCAGACGGCGGCGCACCAGCACCTCGCCCGCCTCGACCATCTCGCGGCAGATCAGCGTCTGCAGGCCGTAGAAATCGAGCTGACCGTCGGCATCGCACTCCGCCGTCCAGCGTTCAAACAGCGCATCGACCTTGCGGTCCAGCGTGTCGTCGCCACTGGCGGCGCGGGGCATGATGCCCGCGCCGATGATGTTGTTGACCAGCACCGCGACGGCCTTGGCCGCGTGCGGATTGTTGCGCACAAGATCCCGCATCCGGTCGCGCAGCAGCGCCCCGGCCACGCCGATCTCGGTGTCGGCCGAGGATCCCGGCGCACGCCAGCCCTCGGTCCGCCGCCCGCGCGCGGCCCCGTCATAGCCCCGCGTCAGGGTCTCGAAGGCCTGCCGCGCCATCACGCGCCGCGCGGCCATGCGCGGCGCAACCGTGGCGATGGCATGGTCGAACCAGGTCGCCGACATCACCGGTCCCCGCGCGAGAAGCCCGCAAGCCCGGCCACTGGCAGCGGTCGGCTGACGCCTGCAATCGCGCGCTCGATGGTGCGGATGCGGGCAAGCAGATCCTCGGCCGAGCCGTAGTCCACCGACTTGCCGTCATAGCTGACGCGCGTCGTGCCGCTGGCATAGGCCCGGCGCAGCGCCGAAAGCTCGGTTTCCGTCCAGTCGGTCATGTTCAAAACCATCCTCCGCGCCGTCCGAGCCAGTCGGAGCGGCGCTTGCCCTGCGGGGCCTGTCCCGGCCGGTTGATCTGCCCGGCGGGATCGGTGTCGGTGGGGGCGGCCCCGAGCTGATCCTCGAGGTCGCGCCATTTCTCCTCAGACCAGCGGTCCGCGCCCGCGATCCAGGCGGCGGCGCGGGCATAGACCCGGCAATCCAGCGCCTCGTTGCGCTCGCGCAGCTTCTGCCATTCCAGCCGGGCGAAGCCGCGCTTGGTGCGAACCGTGACCAGCTGCTCGGCCACGAACTGCTTCAGCCATTCGTTCTCGACCCAGTGCGGCAGATGCACCGAGCCGGGCGGGAACGCTGCTCCGTCGGCCATATCCTCCTCGGTCGGGCGCGCCAGCCGCAGGAAGCGGTAGGTCTCGGCCTTGAAGGTCGACACCGCCACGGTCCAGAGCCGCGCCCCGCGCCGCAGGCGTTTTCCGCCCTCGGTCGCGTCGACGAAGGTCGGCCCCGAAACCGGGCTCGAGCGGTTGAACCCCTCGACGCCCTTGACCGGCGACACCTGCGCGAACCCCTGCGCCCGCGACCAGGAATAGACCGCCGGGGCCTCGTAGCCCGTGTCGATGGCGAGCCGCGCGATCCTGAGATGCGCGCCGCGTTCATGCGGCCAGCTTCGATCCAGCAGCGCGGTCAGCTCCGACCAGGCGTCGTGCCGGTCGGGGCCGCCCTCGATGACGACGTGATCGACGAGCCAGCTTTCGAGCCCGCGCCCCCAGGCCCAGACATCGACCTCGATCCGGTCCTTCTGCACGTCGGCCCCGGCGGTCAGGAACAGCCCGCCCGCAGGCACCGTGCCGGATGTCCAGCGCTCGCGCCGGTCGTAGAGCCGCTGCCAGTCTGGCGCTTCCCCGGTCTCGACCCATGTCTCGCCGAGGATGGTGTTGCGGAACGCCTTGATCGCCTCGTCCGACCCTTGGGCCGCGTCCCAAGCCCGCACGATCCGCTCCCAGCTCAGCCAGCCGATCGGCGAGTAGAGCGCCGAGAGGTGATACCCGACCGTGGTCGGATCGGCGGCCGTGGCGGTCGCCCGCCATTCGCCGCCCTCCAGCATTGCCGTCTTGTGGTGCTCCGCGACTGCCGCGTCGCAGCCCTCGCAGTGATATTCCGCCGTCTCGGGACGGCCCTTTTGCCAGCGCAGCCGGTCGAACTTCAGCCACTGCAACGCGCCGCAATGCGGGCACGGCACGAAGTATCGGCGCTGGTCGCTGGCCTCGTATTCGCGCTCGATCCGGCTCAGACCACGGATGGTGGGCGTCGAGACCAGGAACACCTTGCGCCTATGGGCGAAAGTCAGGGACCGGGCTTCGGCCAGCGTGACCGGGTCGCCTTCCTCGTCGGCCGACGCCGGATAGGCATCGACCTCGTCGAGGAAGATGTAGCGTGCCGGGGTGGACCGCAGCCCGACCGCCGAGTTCGCGCCCGTCATGATCAGGATGCCACCCGCGAACTCCTTGGACAGCATGGTGTTGCCCGCGTCGCGGGATCGCGCGGGCTTCACTCGCTCGCGCAGCTCCGGGCTCTCGTCGATCAGCGGGTCGATCCGCTGGCGCGAGTTGCGCTTGGCCAGTTCCACCGTCGGCTGGACCGCGAGCATCGGCCCCGGCGCCTGGTGGATGGCGAACCCGATCCAGTTGTTCCCCGCCTCGGTCGCGCCGACCTGCGCGGCCTTCATGAACACGATCCGCTGTGTGGGATCGCCGGGGCTCAGCCGGTCCATGATCTCGCGCATGTAGGGCGTGCGCACGGTCCGATAACGCCCCGGTTCGGCCGAGGCGCGGCCCGAGAGCATCCGGTGCCGGTCCGCCCATTCCGAAACGGTCAGGTCCGGGTCGGGCCGCAGCCCGCTGCCCCAGGCGCGCAGGATCTCGCCCGCGCCGTCGAAGTCGGTCAGCGCGTCATCTTCACCGGAAGTCGGGCCGGACCTCGGCGAGTTCGTCGAGGTGGGCGCGTACATGTTTCTCCAGGACCTTCTGCATCGCGGCTGGCTCCACGGTGATCTGCTGGCCCGTCGCGTCGCTGGATGAGCCCGAGAGCTCGGCCGCCATCAGCGCCGCCGCGCGCGCAGGCCAGTTCACCCATGCGTCCCGTTCCTCCCGCGCCAGGCGGAACACCAGCGCCAGCGCGCGGGCCCGCTCGATCAACTCCCCCTTCAGCTTCTGCAGACGAATGCGCCGCTCCTGCGCCTTCAGCACCTCGTTCGCGGTCTTGGCCTGCAGGAAGGTCGTGCCGCCGCCCACCGCCGGGACCGCCAGCCCCTGTTCGCGCAACGTGTCGCCGACGGCGGCCACGGCAGCCTCGGGGACGGGCCTCAGCTTCGGCGCGGGCGGTTTCCTCGTCTTCGACGGGTCCGTCGTCTCGGCACGTCTGGCGTCGCTGGCGGCCGCGTTGATGCTGCCGTCGGGATAGAGGACCAGACGTTCGGCCGTCTTCGCCTTCTGGATCGCGCCCCGCGACAGCCCGACATGCGCGGCGTACTGGCGCTCGCTCATGCCCTGCATCGACGGCTCCGATTATCATTCAGAATCAAGTGCTTATCGAGTTGATAAGCGGCGCCACCGGAGCGAACGTCCATCTCACAAGGACGATGCAACTCACCACGGAGCCACCACGATGACCCGCCGCGCACAGGACAACACGAAAGCCCTCGACGCCTTCATCGCCGCGAAGACCGAGATCGACGCGATGCTGGAGCGGCTCGCCGCCCTCAGCGCGGACCATCTCGAGACCCATCCCGACGAGATCAACTGGGGCCATGTCGGCACCCTGAACCACTACCGCGCCAAGCTGCGCGAGATCACCGACATGGCCTTCAGCGAAGGCGAACACGCCGAGTAAGACGACCCGCTCCCGGTCCCGCCCGCCGACTGGCGGGCTCGACCTCGTAGAAGGGCCCGCATCCCGCGCGCCCCGATACGGGAGACGACGATGACCAAGCTTTCCGACACCCAAGCCATGATCCTGAGCGCCGCCGCACAGCGGCCCGAGCACATCGCCCTGCCGCTGCCCGAGAGCCTGCGGGGCGGCGCCGCCGCCAAGGTAGTCGGCGCGCTGCTCGCCAAGGGCTTCCTGCAGGAGGTCGACGCCGACATGCGCAAGGGCGAGCCCGTCTGGCGCGAGACCGGCGACGGCCACGGCGTCACGCTGGTCGCCACCGACGCAGGCCTCGCCGCCATCGGCATCGAGCCCGAGGACGCGGACCCTGCGCCTGCGGGCGCGACGGACGCGGCGACCGAGGAGCCCGCGCCGGACACCCCCACCGAACCGAAGGCCGCGCCCAAGACGCGGACGCCGCGCGAGGGCACCAAGCAGGCCACGCTGATCGCCATGCTGCGCGCGCCGGACGGCGCGACCATCGAGGAGATCATCGCCGCGACGGGCTGGCAGTCGCACACGGTGCGTGGCGCGATGGCCGGGGCACTGAAGAAGAAGCTCGGGCTCGAGGTGACTTCCGAGAAGGTCGAGGATCGGGGGCGCGTGTACAAACTCCCCGCCGCCTGACGCGCCGGACCCCAACAAGCTGATGGCCGCCTTCCCTCCGGGGCGGCGGTCGATCGTTCCCCGTACACGACGAATCCGACGCGAGGAGCGCGTATTGACCGCCAGAAAGTCGACCGTATGCTGAATGAGCCAAGCCGGGAGGTGAATTTGACCCAAGTTAAGGGCAGCAAAGACTGTGGCAATTCGCCCAAGAACAAGTTTGTTCAGGATGTGGCTGTCGCTATGGAATGCGGCGAAGCAGTGCCGGATGCGTTCAGCGAGGACGTGACTTGGGTGCTACCTTCTGCAGACCCAGTGTCGGGAAGGAGTGCCGTTCTTGAGCATGTTGGATCTCGTACAAGGCCAAGCTCTGTTACCGTTCAACACGCCATTTCACATGGAAAGGTCGGTGCTGCGAGCGGAGAGGTAACCTTGGCGAACGGGCACACTCAGCGCTTCTGCCATGTATTCGAGTTTACAAACACTAAAGCAAACTGCGTCGCAGTCGTCAGAAGCTATAGCTGATCGTGCAGATGTCCTCTCGGTCTCGACAAGACGACGATCGCTACCGCATCCGGATCGCCTCGAACACCCGCCGCAAGGCGAAGGATCGTGCGATGCTCACCACGGTGAACACCGCGCCCATCTTCAGGTTCTGCGCCAGCGTCGTGTGCAGCCCGAAGACCGGGAAGATCAGGATCTGCGTGACCACGGCGACGCCGTAGCCCACGATGACGTTGGCGACGGACTCGACCAGCGACATGAGGCGGGATTGCTTCATATCGCTGCCTCATCCATCGGCCAGCAGTTCAGCCGCCAGAGTTCGCAGCGCATGCGCCGCAACCAGAGGGACCACGCCGTTGCCACAGAGCCGAAGCCGGTCCACCCGGTGGGCCAACCCATCAGCGCCTCGACGAACAGCGGGTTCAAGGTCCGGCGCGGCTCGGAGGTATCTCTCCCAGCCATCGGCGTCACCAGGACCTGGCGGCCAAGCAGGCCGTTCACCGGCGTGTTCGCCAATGTCGTCGCCCCATCCTTGTGATCGCGCGCCGTCGGGGTCATCCACATCCCAGCCGCATGGGTCAGATCGGCCTTCCGGCGGTTGCCCGCGCTCGGCTTGCAACCGTCGTTCGCCATCGGCGTCGGCCAGTCCCGCGCCATGCGGTCCAGACCCTTCTCGTCGCGCCGTTCGCCACCCCGGCTGCGGAAACTGTCGATCTGCGGCGTCGGCCACATCGCGGCCGTCGTCGCCAGGTTCATCCCGTGCTGGCCTGCTTCCTGCGATGGCGTCGGCTTCGTCTGCCGGTTCTCGTTGGCGCTGGCCCTCGGCGTCGGCCAGAGGCGCAGCAGTTCCGTCCGGTTCCCGCCACTCGACCGGGTGCCAGAGCAGGCGCGCGGGGTCGGCCAGTTCGTCTCTCTCGCGGATGGCGAGGATGAAGAGACGTTCGCGCTTGTGGGGCGCGCCGACTTCCGCCGCCGTGAAGAGGCCTGCCGCAGGGCGGTAGCCCATGCCGACCAGTCCGCTGGCGACTTCGGGGAAGCCGAGGCGGAGATGATGAGCGACATTCTCGAGGAAGACGAAGGGCGGCTCACACTCGCCGATGATGCGGGCGACATGCGGCCAGAGATGGCGCGGGTCGTCCGCGCCCCGGCGCTTGCCCGCGACGGAGAACGGCTGGCACGGATAGCCCGCAGTGACGATATCCACCGCGCCGCGCCATGGGCGGCCATCGAAAGTGGCAACATCGTCCCAGACAACAGCCTGATCCAGGGACGCGTCTTCCATCCGCGCCACGAGAGTGGCTGCGGCGTAGGTTTCCCGTTCGACATGGCCCACAGCACGATATCCGGGGATGGCGATAGCAAGCCCGAGATCGAGCCCGCCTGCGCCGGAGCAAAGGGAGAGGCCGAGCAGGCGTGCTTCTCCGACTCCGGAGCCAGGTCCGGAGGGATGTAGAGCCAGGTCATGCATGTCACGCGGCGGTCTTGCGCTTTTGCGCGGGTTCGGTTTCGGCGTTGATGTCGGGCGCCGGGGTGCGGGCGGCAGAGTTGTCGCTCAGCCGCTCGGCTTTCACCTGCGCGAAGGTCTGGCCATCGCCATCGAGGATTGCCTCGCGACCGGTTTCTACCTGCCAGCGTTCCACAGCAACATCGACATAGGCCGCGCTGATCTCCATCGCGAAGACGCGGCGGCCGTTGGCCTCGCCAGCCATGACCTGCGAGCCCGAACCACAGAACGGCTCGTAGCACAGCTCGCCTCGCGCCACATGCTGGCGCATCGGGATCCCGAATGCGTCCAGCGGTTTCGGCGTCGGATGGTCGGGGCGCTCGTCCTTGGCGAAGGACGGCATCTCCCACGTAGAGGGCAGCGTCTGCTCGGCGACCTTCGGCGGGCGCTTGCCCTTGATCCAGCCCATGAAGCAGGGCTCGTGCTTCCAGAGGTAATGCGACCGGGTCAGGACACCACGGTCCTTCACCCAGATGATCTGCTGATGCACGAAGGCGCCGGCCTTTTCCCAGCAGGCTTCGAGCATCGCCTGGCGGCGCGAGGCGTGCCAGCAATACCAGGCAGCATCCTCGGCAATCGCCTCGGCCACGGCCGCCGCGATGAAGCCGTCATAGAGTTCCGCGCCCTGCGAACTGTCGTCCCAGGTCGCGCCGTAAGACGCAGACCAGTCCTTGTTACGCGTCGGATGGTTCGAGCCGTCATAGTCCACGAGATACGGCGGATCGGTCGCGAACAGCACCGCGCGCTCGCCGTTCATCAGGCGGCGCACATCGGCATGGCTAGTCGAGTCCCCGCAGAGCAGCCGGTGCTCACCGAGGATCCACAGGTCGCCGGTCCGCGACGCTGGATTGCGTGGCGGTTCGGGGATCGTCACCGGCGGAACACTGGCGCCACCGCCGTCCTCGCCGTCGCCCTCCGGCACGAACGCCAGCAGCTTGTCCAACTCGCCGTCGGAAAACCCGACGAGCGACAGGTCGAAGTCCTCGGCCAACAGGTCGTTCAGTTCCGCCGACAGCAGCGCCTCATCCCAAGTGCCGAGTTCGGTCAGCTTGTTGTCCGCGATCCGGTAAGCCCGGCGCTGTGCCTCGGTCAGATGCCCGAGCACGATGACCGGCGCCTCGGTCAGCCCGAGCTGGGTGGCTGCCAGCACGCGCCCATGGCCCGCGATCAGCTCGCCGTCCTCGCCGACGAGGCAGGGCACGGTCCAGCCGAACTCGGCCATGCTGGCGGCGATCTTTGCGACCTGGTCCGCGCCGTGCGCCTTCGCGTTCTTCGCGTAGGGCTGGAGCCTGGCCAGTGGCCACGTCTCGATCGCATCCGGGGCGAAGCTCAGCGTCATGGTGGGCAAGGTTCCTCGGTCGGGTGGATGTGGGTGGCTTCCGGACTCCGGATGCCGGGCTGGACTCCACACGGAGTCCAGCGGCGTCCGGTCGAAAGGCCAGCGTTCATTGGTGTTTGCGCGGGGCGCGCGTGGCTCCGGCTTTCGGGTGGCTTCCCAAAAAACCGGCCCTGTCGCTGGCGATGTCCCGCGCTTCGCCCGCCAGCATACGAATATCGCCAGGAAGGAACCGGAAACTGCCGTGGGCTGGACCCCGGCCGGACCCTCGCTGGATACCGGGGTCCAGATGGTCCCCGTCAACGCAAAGGGGAGAGCGAGCCCTTCGGCGCACTCTCCCCATCTTGCCTTCGGAATAGCATGGATCTGTTGCAGATGTCGAAGGGAAAAGTGTTGCGACACATTGGAGTCACTGCGCATTCAGGCGCGCAGCGATCTTGGTCAGCGCCAGCTGCCAGCGACGCCAGGCGGTCGTGCGGTCGCACCCCAGCTCGCCGCTGATCTGCTTCCACGGCACCCGGGCGGCACGAGACCAGACCAGCTTGCGCTCCGCCTCCTCGATCCAGAGCACCCAGTCGAAGGTCTGCTCGAGCCGGGTGATCGCGGCGGCCGAGGGCCAGACCCGCATCGGCTGCGGCTCCATCGCCGCGATCTCGCGGCTGGTGCGCACGATGTCGGGCCAGGTGTTGAAATAGCCCTGCGCCTTCACGGGCGGCAGCTTGCGCAGCGTGCGGAACGCCTCCTCGAAATGATCGGCGACGCAGTCGGCGGTCCATTCGCGATCAGCCATGGCGCACCTCCCTGTCGGACGGGCGCGGGCCGTAGAGCTTCTCGCCGAGCTGGCGGACCAGTTCACGCTCGGGCCAGGTGAGGCGGTCGTCATCGGCGGAGACCGCGAGGACGCCCTGTTCCCGCCAGCCCTCGCGCTTGACCTGCTCGGGATCGCGGCGCCGACCGCCGTAGCCGTGGGGGTGCCATCTCATGCGACACCTCCCTTCGTCTCGATCGCCCAGAGCAGGATGGCGATGGCGTCGGCCTCGTTGTCGTCGGCCGGGCTGAAGCCGCGGGCGCGGACGGCGGCGACCATGGCGGCCTTGTCGGCGTTGCCCTTACCCGAGGCGTGGCGCTTGATCGTGCCGACCGGAACGCCCTCGTAGGGCACGCCGCGCAGTTCGGCCCATGCGGTCAGCGTGGCCATGAGACCGCCGTAGATGTGGCTCGCGTCGATGCCCGCGTGGCGACGCACCTCCTCGAACCAGATGGCCGCGACAGGACCGGAGAGCCGGTCGATCTCGGTCAGCCAGTTGGTGAAGCGCAGGTAGCGCATGCCGCCGCCGTCGAAGCGGCCCGGGCGGAGCGAGACGGTGCCGCTGGTGATCAGACCGTCATGGCCGCGGATCGCCCAGCCGGTCGAGGTGCCGAGGTCAAGCGCGAGGATGCAGCGGTTGCGGGGCGTGTCGAGCGGCAGCGATTCAAACCTTGCGCCGTCGCAATTGGGGATCAGAGTCGGCTGAGCCATGATGGGTCTCCTTTGCCGGTGGCCTGTGGTGGTGGAAGACGACGGCGGTCTGGTGCTTGGCGGTACGGGGCCGCCGTCGTCGGATCGGGAAGCGCAAGGAAGCGTCACGGCGGCGCGCGCGGCTGGCCCGGACGTATGGGAGGAGTGGCCACCCCCGTGGGGTGGCCCTCCCATACGTAGTATGGGGGTTTGACACCTAACTGTTCCGGGGAGAGCAAGTTGCTGAAATCATTACGGAATAAGACTTCATGAAGTCTTCGGGCATGAGTTAGGGACCTAACTCTTATTTGTCCGTAACCCGTTGATTTCGTTGAGTTCACAGTTGGCGCTGTCATATGAGTCAGGCCTCACTCATATGAGTTAGGTCGTCCTCGAGCCCCTCCGGGTAGACCCAGACGGCGGGGTTTTCGACCTGCAGGCAGAGCCCGGATTGGGGGCATTTGAAGTGACTGGGCAGGACCGGACGGGCCTGGGTGGTGACCTCGCCGGTGTCCGGATCGACCTCCTCGACGGGCACGCCGAACTGCATGCCCTCGACGCAGAGGTAGCCGAACCGGGACCGGGTCACGGGGAAGCCGAACCCCGAGGGGTCGCGCAGGAACTTCACGAAGCCCTTGGTCGCCAGCACGCTGAGGCGCTCGCGGATGGTGTGCTTGCTGCCCAGACCGCCCCGGTTCTCGAAGGTCTCGGCGAACTGCATGGCGGTGTAGAGGCGCTCGCCCGCCGCCTCATCCAGCAGCATGCCGAGGATGACATCGTGCTTGCGCAGCCGCTCGGCATCGAGCTTGGCGCCAACCTCCTTGCGCACCAGGCGCTCGTTCATCGGGTTCAGCTCGACCCATTCGCCCTTCACCTTGTCGATCAGCTTGCCCGGCAGCGCGGGGCCGTTCCGCAGTTCGATTTCCAGCCTGCGGACGGTGCTGTCCTCGTCGGGCCGGTGCATGAGCAGCCCGGAGGTGTAGAAGCCGCGCAGCGCGCTGGCGCCGGAGAGCGCGAGGAAGGGATCGTCCTTGACCTGGTGCTTGCTGGCCTTGCGGGTGTGGTGAGCGAGGATGACGCCCGCGTCCGGATTGACCGCCTCGCGCAGTAGCTCGACTCGGTCCTTCAGGAAGAACATCATGGCGGTGTTGTCGTTCTCGCCGCCGCCCTCAGGGCCGCCATCGAAGAGGTTGCGGATCGGGTCGATGACGATGATGTCGGGCGGCGCGTCGGGGAATGCGGCCCGGATCGCCTCGGCCACGCGGGCGACGCCCTCCGCGTCGAGCAGCAGCTTCAGTTTCGGGGTGGCGATGAAGGTGTCGCGCGCGGCGGCGATCACGGCGACGGGCAGCGCGATCTGCTGCATGCGCTCGCGCAGATAGTGATACTGGATCTCGGCCTGCAGGTAGAACACGCGCAGCGGCCGGGGCGGCGTGAAGCCGAGGAACGGCACGCCCGCCGCCATGTGCACGAGCCAGGAGATCAGGAAGTCGCTCTTGCCGACCTTGGGCGCGCCGCCCAGCACCAGGAGCCCGCCCGGGGTCAGCACGCGGGGGCCGATGATGTCCTCGGGCATCGGGCTCGTGTCGTCGAGGAGCGCGCCGAGGCTGAAGGTCGGCAGCGGGCTGGCCGGGGCGTCGACGCGGGCCGCGCGCAGGAGCGGCGGACCGTTGCGCTTCACATGCAGCTCCCAGAGCCGTTCGGACTCGGCCATCAGCCGATCGAGCGGCCAGGACGGGCGCAGCATGGCGGCGTTGTAGCCGCAGATCGCCTCCCAGCCCGCGAAAGGGTCGAGGCGGCCCTCGTGCACCAGGCGCACGTAATGGCCGATGGCGGCACTGGCCCCCTGGAACCGCGACCAGTCGTCGACCGCGCCTTCGCGCACCGGCGTGGTGAGCACCGCGTCGATGCCGGGCTTGGCCTGCGGGGCCGAAACGTCGCTGGCGAAGCCCACGCCTGGCAGCGGCGGCATCTCGGCGACCTTGTCGGCGAAATCCGCAAGGTCCACCTCGACGTCGCGATGTTCGCGGATCTGCACGAGGCGTTGATGACCGTGCTTGTGATAGACCGTGCCCGGCACCCGGATCGGCTGGTGCGCCGAGCGGAAATGCGTGTCGCCGCCGACCTTCACGGCGATCTCGCCGCGCAGGCGGCAGAGGGTGGCCAGGTCCTCACCCTCGGCCGGTTCGGTCAGTTTCCACCAGACATGGAGCTTTGCAGCGCCCTCTGGCGTGCGCCCGCCGCTTTCGATGATCAGCGTCGGCGCGCCGAGGTGGCGGGTGACATGGTCCAGCTTGGCCGGGATGTCACCCGCGTCGAGATCGACGACTATGGCCTGCATCTGCAGCACGTCAGCGGCGCGGGCCTGGCCCTGTTCCTCGACCGTGCCGGGGATGACATACACCGCAGCGCCTTCACGGTTGGCCCATGCGGCAAAGGTCGTGAGTTTCCCTGGTGCGCCGTCGTCGGCCGCGATCCAGATATTGTGCGGCTTGCCGTCTCGGCCCTGACCCTTGTCGACGAAGCCGCGGAGCGGGATCAGCCCCTCGCACCAGCTGAAGACCGTGTCGAGGAAGACGGCGATCTGCTCGGGGTCGGGGTCGCAGCCGAAGGGGTTCTCGGACGGCGGCCCGTCGTTGAAGTCCATCCACGGGTTGAAGTGCAGGATGCCGTCGTCGCTCATGCGGGCAGCCCCCAGCAGCGCTCGGCCCACGGGCAGAAGCGGCATCCGAAGAAGTCGGGCGTGGTGGCGATGCGCGGCAGCAACTCGCCCGCATCGGTCGCCTGAAGGATCCGCACGCCACGGTCGGACATGCGCTGCGCGAGATCGGCGTCGAAGGGCACCAGTTCGTGGTGCAGCTCGGCGGTGTCCTTGTTGATTGCGGTGAACACGGCGGGCGCGGCGCTGATGCCGGGCACGCTGGATTCCATGTAGGCCTGATAGACCGCGATCTGGGCGGCGTAGACTGGCTTCGACTTGGTCACGCCGTCCTTGACGCAGGCGCGCCAGTTCTTGGCGTTCATGGTCTTGCATTCCCAGAGCGCAGGAACGGCCAGACCGAAGCCTTCGGGCCCCGCAGCGAAGATGCCGTCGACATGACCGCGGATGCGCCCGCCCGCGACCGAGAAGCCGAACTGGCCGCCATCGGGACGGTTGCCCTTGCGGGTGTAGAGGTCGAAGCCCGCGCCGCGCAGCCAAGCGACTGCCAAGTCCTCGAGCGCGTGGCCGATGGCGAAGATGCGCAGCGACTGGCCGCTGAAATCCTGGCCCTCGTCCTTCGGCGTCGCCGTGAACTCGAACTGCAGGGCGCGCTCGCAGGCATGGCCGAGACGCGAGCCGCCGAGGTAGTCGCGGGGCGGCCGCGTCGCCTGATCGGCGGTCAGCGCCTGATCGACGGCGGCGTTGACCTGCTCCGCGAAACTGGGCCGATGATTGTAATCGAGGGTCAAAACGGCACCTCCGGCGTCTGCCCCTGGGCGATGTCGGACATGGCCTCGCGGAAGCCCTCGACGGCTTCCTCGATCAGCGCGCGCACCTGCGCCTCGGTCAGATCGGCAAGCGGGGTGGCCCAGCCGATCTCGTCCATCAGCAGCGCCATGCGCTTCAAGGTGGCGGTGATCGCGGCGCGCTCTTCCTCGGTCAGGTCAACCATGGCGAAACGCTCCCGCGCCAAACGCGTCCAGAAGGACTGGCAGGGCATCGAGCAGAACCAGACCGATGGCCGGCGCCGCTTCGACCGGTGCGGATCGAACCAGCCAAAACCATGGGTGGGTTGCCGGCAGACAGCACAGAGCGTTCCACACGGATGCCAGAGCCGCCGCCGGTCCTCGGCCGGGATGGGGTTGGATGTGGACATGGGTCATGCCGCCCTCCGTTCGGGAGAGGCCGCCGTGTCGATCAGCTGCCGGATGGCGCGCTTGTTGAAGCCGAAGGTCATCAGCGCCGAGGCGCGGTAGCGCGTCAGGCCGAAGTCATGGCGGCACTCGGGCGGCAGGTATTGCAGCTGCTTCTCGGTCGGCGGCTGGCGAAGCCAGCCCCTCGTCTTGAAGGCGCTCTCGTCGGTCTCGTGCGTGTTCAGCCAGTCGTCGGCCTGCGCGAGGCAGACCGTGCGCTCGCCCACACCCAGCAGATGCGGGCGTTCGCCCTTCGCGCCGCCGATGGCGTACCAGACCCCGTCCAGCCAGAAGATGCCGCCCCAGGCCGCGAAGCCCGTGGCCATCAGCGCATCGTCTGTGCCGTAGAGGTCGACCCACGCGAAGCTGGACCGCTTCAGCAGGTCGATCTCGGTCATCATGAAGCCCGAGAGCGGCGCGGCGTTCCCGCCTTCGCCCGCATCCAGATCCTCGCGCGGGAACGCCTCGCCGCAGAGCGGGCATTCGGTGGCGGCCAGCGGGATCTCCGCCTCGCAGGCCGGACAGGTCTTCGTCGGCGCCTCGCCGGTTTCGGTCTTGCCGTCGAGATCTACATCCTGTTCCAGCGTGCCGTGGATCAGGCTGGAGGTGCCGAAATCCAGCACGACGCAGTCGGTCTTGACGATGCCGGGATGTTCCTCGGGATCGACGGTGCGCAAGCCGCGCCCGACCATCTGGATCATCGTGGACTTGTAGGAGCTGGGTCGCAGCAGCACGACGCAGGAGGTGGGCGGATGGTCCCATCCCTCGGTCAGCACCGCCACGTTGACGACGACGCGGATGTCGCCCGCGGCGTAGTCGGCGAGGATCGCCTTGCGGGTCTCGGCCGCCAGATCGCCGTGGATCAGCGCGGCAGAGACGCCAGCCGACCTGAACGCGTCGGTGACGTGTTCGGCGTGCGCGACGGTGGAGCAGAACACCACGGTCTGCCGGTCGCCCGCCTTTTCCTTCCAGTGGCGGATCACCTCGTCGGTGACGGGGGCGCGATCCATGATGCCCGCCACCTCCGCCATGTCGAAATCCGACATGGTCTTGCGGACCGAGCGCAGCTCGTCCTGGACACCGACATCGATGACGAAGGTGCGGGGCGGCACGAGGTGGCCAGAGGCGATGAGCTCGCCCAGCCGGACCTGGTCGGCGACATTGTCGAAGACCTCGCGCAGGCCCTTCCTGTCGCCCCTGTTCGGCGTCGCCGTGACCCCGAAGATGCGGGCCTCGGGATTGGCCTCGCGCACCCGGTCGATGATGCGGCGGTAGCTGTCGGCGACGGCATGGTGCGCCTCATCGACGACGAGCAGGTCGAGGCGCGGCATGTCGGCGAGGTTCGACGCCCGCGCCAGCGTCGGCACCATGGCGAAGGCGACCTGGCCGTTCCAGGACTTCTCCGTGGCGTCGATGATCGAGGTGGCGACGCCCGGCACCACGCGCTGGAACTTGGCGCGGTTCTGCGCCGTCAACTCGTCACGATGGGCCAGCACGCAAGCCTTGGCCCCGTCGCCGATCATCTCGCCGGTGACCGCCGAGAGCATGATGGTCTTGCCCGCACCGGTGGGCGCCACGCCCAGCGTGTTGCCGCGGGAAGCGAGCGCAGCCACGCTGCGCTCGACGAAGGTCTTCTGGCGGGGGCGCAGGCGCATGGCCGGTCTCCCCCTTACTGCGCCCAGCTCGGCCGCCCGGCGGCGCCGGGGGCGGACGCGGGCTGGCTGGGCTGGGTGGCCGTGGTGAGCTGCTGCGGGGCGTGGCCCTGCGCCAGGGCGGCGGTGAACTGCGGCGCGACCGCGCCCATCAGCGCGGCGTAATCGCGATGGTCGGGCGTGACGGCGGCGCGGATCTCGTTCTTGTCCTCGCCGTTGGTGTCGGTGCCGATGTCGATGCGGGCGATGAACTCGACGCCGTCGAGATCACCGAAGCCGTTGATGCGGCGGCGGGCCTGCGCCTCGGGCGAGTTGTCCTTGTCTGACACGCCGCGCGCCGAGTTGAGGATGCCGCGGATCAGGCCGCGCCCCATGTTGGCCCAGTCCGGGCCCTTGGGGCTGTAGAGGCCGATCAGCGACCAGACCTTGCGCCGGGCATAGGGCCCCTCGAGCACCGTGTATTCGGCGTCGAGATAGACGGCGCCGGTGGCGGCGCGGCGCGCCCAGCCGCCGGTCCAGCCCTGCGAGGGGTCGTCGAAGCCGCCGGGGCGGAGCGTCAGGCGCACCTTGGCGAGGGTGCCCTTCGGGATGACGTTGGTATTGGATTGCGCGGAGTTGAAGTCGTTCCAGGGTCCGGACATTGCGCGGCTCCTTTCAGTTGGAGGATGGGACGCGCAGCGGCGTCGATAGGGGAAAGCCACCCCGGCGACCGGATCGGGACACGGGGCGTGGCGAGAGGCGCTCAGCCATGGCCGGGCTCCTGCGCGGGCGCGGGATCGGCGGGCGTCACCGGCGGCCAGGTCAGGCGTTCGGAGGCTGGCGCCGCGGGACGCTGGATCTTCTCCATCAGCCGCCCGAGATGCGGGGCCTCGACCATGTCGAGGCGGCCCGAGCGGTCCTTGGCCGGATAGCCCCAGGGGTTCAGCGTCTGGCAGACGAAGGCGCGCTGCGGCTGGCCGCCCGGGTCCGGGATGTCGGCCATGGTGATGACCTGATCGACGATCCCCGGCAGTTCCAGACCGGTCTTCGAGCCGTCGATCTGCGGCTGGAAGACCTTGCGATTGAAGTCGTCGAGCCGCTCGTCGAGGATGCCCACGAACCAGACGTGCTTTCCGCGCGTGTGCTGCAGGTGGGTCAGCCAGCCGATCATCTCGCGGCCGTGCAGCCCGTAGGCGCCGCGGATGTCGGGCTTGCCGGTCTTCTCGGAGAAGGCCTCGGGCTGGCCGCGGCACCATTGGAAGCAGAGACGACCGGCCACGGTGATCGAGTCGATGAAGACGGTCTCGTATTTTCCGATCACCGCCGGATCGCCGTAGCGCCCGCAGACCTCGTCGAAATGCGCCTGGCTGTAGGGCTGGTCCTCGCGCAGCGCCGGGTTCGGTCCGCCGATGAACACCGCGAAGTCGCGGCATTCCTTCCAGGTGCGGGGCCGGAGCGTGTCGATCTCCAGCCCCTCGACTGCCAGATCCCCGGCCTCGAGGTCGAGGAAGAGCGTGGTCGAGGCGTTCAGCGTCCAGAGCAGGCTGGTCTTGCCGATGCCGGACCGGCCGAAGATGACGCCCTTGATGCCCTTGCGCTGCGCGAGCCGTTCGTCGGCGCCGATGATGGGAAGGGCCATCAGCGGCCCTCCCTATTCATCACCGCCGTGGCGGCGCGGTCGGCACCGATGCACCCCGCCTCGCGGGCGAGCTTGTAGAGCCGCTTCAGCGCGTCGGCGCGGCGGTAGGCGGCCGTACTCTCCCGCTCCGCCTCCACGATGGCGAAGGCGATCTCGTCGACGGTCGCATCGACGACCGGCAGCGGCTCGCGCGGCTCGTCACCGGGGCGCTGCAGGAGGGCGATGGTTTCGGGGAGGTCTTCGAGGGCGTAGCTCGCCTTGCGAAGACGGGTGATGTCGTCCGGCTGGTCCGGCATGGCTTTTCTCCGTGGGATGATGTGATCGAGGAGGCGCATCAGGCGACCTCGCGGACGTCGGGCGCGGGCTCGGCGACGTAGATCGCCAACAGCGGCGTCCCGTCGGCATGGGCGCCGGCGTCCTCGATCTGATAGTTGCGGTTGGGCTCGCAGACCTCGGTCAGTTCCCAGCGGCGATAGAGCCCCGGGAGACGCCTGAAATCCTCGAGCGACAGATCGGCAGTGCGGTTCATGCGTGTCTGCTTTCGGTTGGAGGGAAGGCGCTCGGGGCGCTCGAATGGGAAAAGCCACCGGCGGGACCGGATCGGGACATCGGTTCAGGAGATTTCATCGAGGGCGTCGTTCAGTCGGCGCATCGCGCGCTGGTACCGCTTGCGAGCGGCGGCCTCGGTCAGCCCCAGTTCGACGGCGACCTCGGCTTGCGAGAAACCCTCGATCGCCACGCGGATCACGAGAAGGGCGTCGTCGCCGAGCAGCTTCCGCACGGCGCCGTTCAGCCGTGCGTACCCGGCCGCGCCGATCCCGCTGTCACCGCTGTCCGCCACCTCGTCGGGATCGGCGCCGCTGGCGAGATGTTCGCGTGTCTGGTCGCGCTGGCGCACGCGGATCATGTCGCGCTCGACATTCCGCAGCACTGTGGCCGCGATCCAGTTGACACGCCCGAGGTCGAGGCCGCGGACAGCCTCGGTGGTGCGCGCCAGAACATCGGATGCGACCTCGTCGGCGGTGCCGATCCTGCGCCAGATCGACCGGCGCCGGATGGCGTCGAGGCCGGGCCAGAGTGCCAGCAACAGCAGCGTCAGGGCGCAGTCGGACGCGGGCCCATTGCCCTGCGCCGCCCTGACGAGCGCGGAAAGGATCACGTTCTTCTGGCCCTGATCGCCGGGCGTGCGGTGCAGCCCATCCAGCAGGGCCGCCGGATCCCGGAACGGTGCGAGGGCGGCCTGCGCACGCCTGACGGCGTCGAAACTGCGCTGGAAGTGAAGGTTCGTGGATGAATGCATGAGGTGATCACGGATCTCGTGCCACGCGAAGGACATCGGACGCCTGCCTTGCGGCCAGGCGTCCGGCGCCTTCTCGTGGCCAGGTCAGGACGTCGCGCGTCTCTGCGATTTCAGGGGGGTGGGTGAATGCGCGCGTCAGCGCGCGGGCGCGGTCGCGTGGTTCAGCGTGCCGCAGCCGCGGCAGGTGGCCTGAACCGGGAAGCCCACGAAATACTCGTGCCCCCGCGCGAAGCGCAGGTGCATGCGGCCGTCCCGGCAGACGCCGAGCAGCTTGTCACAGCGCGTGCAGCGCCATTCCGAGTTGGAGGTGGTGGGTTTGGTCGTCGCGTCGCCGGACCAGCTCGTCGGGGCTGCCTGGCGCGAGGGAAAGGGAGTCGGCATGGAAGTGCTCCTCTATGTGGAGCCCTTCCAGTAATCAGCGTTTTGTTAGACCGTCTCCCGCCGCATGTTAGACCGCTGTTAGACGGTCACTTCCTCGGTTGGCTCGGCCACGGCTTCGGTTGGCTGCGCAATGAGTAGCAGTCGCCAATATCCGTTCTTCGCACCCTTGCCGATATAGACGTCCCGGATGCTGTCCCAGGTCTCCTTCCGGAACGCCTGCTGGGGGCTTCTGGACTCGAAGCCTTCCATCAGCGCCTTTACCTGAACGTCGGGACTGCCTTTCGCGGCTGCGACCACCAGGCGCTCGAAGATTGTAAGTTGATCGTTCCCAGCGAGGTGAAGCGGCTCCCTGCCAGGAATGAACAGCGTGCCGGACTGCTTGCCTGTCCGAACCACCCGCGGCGACACGCCCCCGCGTGCGAGTGAAAGACCGTCTCGGTACGCGAGTTCTATTCCGCCGCGCGCAAACAGCATTTCCTCGTCAGCCGATGCGAGATGGGACAGCAGCGGCATGACGACGTTCGGCCCAAGATGTGACGGCATCTCTTCGCTCGCGGCGAAGACGATGCCCACCCCAGCGGTGTCCCGCGCGCGCAACATCAGATCCAGTCTCTGCGCCGCGTTGGGATCATTGAGCCGCCGGGCGAAATAGACGGGCACATCTGCCTCATCGATCTGGATCGCGCCGACGAGGGTCAGGTCCGGGTCCAGGATCTGGGCCGCCCGCTTGCTCAGCAGCGGCTTCATCAGGCGCATGAGCGTCTCGTGAAGCCACTGAGCGTTGACCGCGAACATCTCGACATCCGACGCGGGGCGCTTGCCGACATCTTCGCCGAAAGGACCGACAGCCTTTACCATGCCTTGGGTCACTGATGGTTTGACGGCGCCTTCCCCATCGACGTCGTCGTCCTCGATGAGAACCACATCCTGACGGTCGCAGCGTTCGAGCAGGCCACCTTCGATCAGACGCTTCGGGTCAAGCCCGAGTTCCAGCAGATAACTTCCGCTGACCTCGTCCTCGATGCGGTCGTGGAGTTGAACAAGCTGGGGGAATATCGCGCGAAGGTCATCATGCGCGATCTGCCTGAACGCGCTCAGGATTCCCCATTCCTTGAGTAGCGCGAAGCCGAGGCTGCGTTCCTCCGGATCGGGCTTGCTCTGCAGGTTGCAGCTCTTCGTGCCTGCAATGGTGATATTGAGCGTCCGCTGCTTCTCATCGCCGATCAGGTTGTAGGCCACCGCGATGGTGATCCGGCTGAACGCTTCGGCGCGCCGAAAGATGTTCCGCGCCCCGAGATATCGGTCGGCAACCTCCTGGATGTCATCGTCGACCGTCACCTTGAGCTGAAGCTTGCGGCGCCAAGTTCCCAGCCGGATCTCGGCTTCGATGACGCGCGCGAACTCGAACGCATACCCTTCGATCTCAGGGGGCTGCAGGAGAAGCGAAGAGCGAAAGCGCGAGAGATTATAGCGCTTCCAGGTCAGCGGCTTCTGGGAGATGTCGTGACCGAGCGCAACTTCGGCGAAGGAGTCGCTGACCGTCTGGCGCACCACGGGGCTGTCCGCGCAGACCTCGATCTGCCGCATCGAGGGCGTGTAGATCAGCGTCGCCTCGTTCGGCGGGCGGTAGTAGATGGTTCCCCGCCGTCCGTCTTGCCGGTGATCGTAGACGCTCGAAAGCGGGCCGCCGTGCCGGACGATCAGCATGATGGACGCAGGGTGCGTATCGGTGGCAGGCAGATCGAGCGCCTTGACCGTGCAGGATATCTCGGGCTTCAGCTCGAGCATGCCCTTGATCTTGGACGCCAGCGCCTTTTCGTCGATGGCCGCCGCGTCGAGGGCTACCTGGTTCTCCAGTTCGACCTCGAAGGCGTCGTAGAGTTTGCCGTGGTCGCGGAACTGTCGGGCGAAGTGAAAGCTCTCCGCATCCTCGAAGGTCTCGCGTTCATGGAGATAGGCCCAGATGCTTCTGCACAGTTCATCCGGTTGTCGGTGAAACTCCTGCGACCGGGTGTTGTCGAGCTGTTGCTGGACAATGGTGGTGAGAGAGGTGACGCCCTTTTTCTCGGCGAGGGCTCGGATCCTTCGTGATCTCTGCTCCGCAGGCCGCAGGTCATCGCGGTCGAAGTCCGACAGCGTCTCCACAAGCGCTTGCCGAAACGCCTCTACTCCTTCTTCGTCGGCGAGGTCGGGAACGTCCTCGGGCAGCTTGAAATCCGGCTCGTTGTCGCCCTCTCGCACCGCGAGGGCAGCCCGGGCGAGGTCTACGCGCGCATCCTCGATCAGCGCCAGAACATGCGGACCGATCGGGGATGCTTTGCGCGCCATAAACTCACCTCAATGAACTACTGCTCTCGATTGATTCAACCTGCGATAATCATGGACAAATCCGTGATCGGCAAGCCCTGATGTTCTCTCCCTGTTCGCATTTCTGCATCCCGTTCCTTTGAGATGTCCCGTCCCAGGCAGCTGGGTGGCTTTTGATCGGTAGCACACCATCGATTATGGCCACCGAAACATGAAACGCCCGAACCCGCTCCCTCCCGACCAGATGAGCGCCGCTGAGCGCCGCGCCGAACTGTGCGGCCTGCTTGCGCTCGGGCTGGTTCGGTTGCGGATGCGGGATGGGGGCGAAGTATCTGACGATACCGGAGAACGTTGCCTACACTATCCGCCCGACCAATGCCGTCATGCAACTCCAACTCAACGGAGAAATGCATGAACAAGCCCGATCCCATCCCCGCGCGCCTGGCCGCGCTGAAGACAACGCCGACGCCCGACCTGAAGAAACAGTGGCGCGACCTGTTCGACAGCGAGCCGCCGCCGTTCAACCGCCGCTATCTCGAAAGCCGCATCGCTTATCGCATCCAGGAACTCGCCTATGGCGGGCTGAAGCCGGAGACGATCCGGCGCCTTGAGCGGCTGGGCGAGGAACTGGACGGCGGCGACAAGAGGAAGCGCAGCATCCGCGCCGATCGCGACCGCCCGATCACCGGCACGCGGCTGCTGCGCGAATGGCAGGGCGTCGAGCAGATCGTCACTGTCACCGCCGATGGCTTCGAATGGCAGGGGCGGCCGTACAAGTCGCTGTCAGCCATCGCCCGCGCCATCACCGGCACGCGCTGGAACGGATGGACCTTCTTCGGTCTCAAGAACCACAGGGGGCGGACATGACGAAGCCGCCCGAGAAATCGAAGGTCGTCCGCAAGCTGCGCTGCGCGGTCTACACACGCAAATCCTCCGAGGAAGGGCTGGAGCAGGAATTCAACAGCCTCCATGCCCAACGCGAAGCCTGCGAGGCGTACATCGCCAGCCAGCGGTCTGAGGGCTGGGTTCTTGTCCGCGATCAGTATGACGACGGCGGGATCTCGGGCGGCACCCTGGAACGCCCCGGCCTGAAGCGGCTGCTGGAGGACATCGAGGACGGGCTGGTGGATGTAGTCGTGGTGTACAAGATCGACCGCCTCAGCCGCTCGCTCGCCGACTTCGCCAAGCTGGTCGAGGTGTTCGACCGGAATAGGGTGACTTTCGTCTCGGTCACGCAGTCGTTCAACACAACCACGTCGATGGGGCGGCTGACGCTGAACATCCTGCTGTCGTTCGCCCAGTTCGAGCGTGAGGTGACGGCCGAGCGCATCCGCGACAAGGTCGCCGCCAGCCGGAAGAAGGGTATGTGGATGGGGGGCGTGCCGCCCTTCGGCTACCGGGTGGAAAACCGCAAACTGCTGGTGGACGAGGAAGCCGCCGCGCACGTCCGCTGGATCTTCGCTCGATTCCTCGACATCGGATCCTGCACGGAATTGGCGCGGGAAGTCGGCGCGCGCGGCATCCGGACGCCGCGCGGCAACCGAATCGACAAGAAGTACATCTACCGGATGCTCAGCAACCGCGCCTACATCGGCGAGGCGGTCCACAAGGGCGACAGCTACCCCGGCGAGCATGAGGCCATCATCGACCGCGAGATGTGGGACCGGGTTCACACCATCCTGCAGGAAAGTCCCCGAAAGCGCGCTGCCCGGACCCGGGCCGACACGCCCGCGCTGCTGAAAGGGCTGCTCTACGGCCCAGACGGTGCGGCGTTCTCGCCGACCCATACCCGCAAGGGCGACAGGCTCTACCGCTACTATGTGAGCCAGACGGTGCTGAAGCATGGCGCTGGGGCGTGCCCGGTCGGCCGCGTGCCTGCGGGCGAGATCGAAGCCGCCGTGATCGACCAACTCCGCGCCGTGTTCCGCCAGCCCGAGATCGTTGCGGGGACATGGAAGTCCGCCCGCGCTCACGCTGCCGACATCACCGAGGCTGACGCTCGCTCGGCGCTGCAGAGACTTGATCCACTGTGGGACGAATTCTTCCCCGCCGAGCAGGCCCGCATCGTGGCACTGCTGGTCGAGCGCGTGGGCGTCGGCACGAACGGGCTCAATGTCCGGCTCCGGATGGACGGCCTCGGAGGGCTCGCGCGCGAGATGCTCTCTGGCAGCATCGGGGAAGCGGCATGACCCGCGCGACGGCGGTCCCCGAGACGGTTACAATCCACGTGCCATTCTGCGTCGTGAAGCGTGGCGGGCGGAAGGAGATGCAGATGCCCGAGGGCGCCACGCAGCTGCGGCGGATGGACAACACGCTGGTCAAGGCGCTAGCCCGCGCCTTCCGCTGGAAGCGGATGCTCGAGTCGGGTGAGTTCGCTACCATCGCAGAACTGGCCGAGCGGGAGGGGATCGCGACGTCCTACATGACCCGTGTCCTACGTCTCACGCTGCTCGCGCCCTGCATGGTCGAGGCAATCCTGGACGGGAAGCAGGGTCCGGAGGTGACGCTGGCGGGAGTATTGAAGGACGTGCCGTTGGTGTGGGAGCGCAGGGAGTGGAGGTTAGACTGAACGGCGACAAAGGCCCAATCAAGCCAGTCGGCTTCGCCCATCGCTGCGTAGCAGCTCCCCTGCGGCAGGACCAAGGGGCGCCCTCATGAGGCTCGGAAACTCAAGCTCCTGGCGATCGAGTGACAAGTCCAAGATCAAATGCAGGCCCCACTACGAACGGAGCGCAACAGCCGAGCAAGTCAGTAGCATCCATGCTGCGCGAGCCTACAATATATTGCGTCCTGCTCGCCGTATGTGCAATGTTGGCGGAGTAGACCAACCTAAGCCCATGCTACCCAATCAGACCGAACAAATCACCACTGTTAACGCCTGAGCAGTCTGCATGGGCTAAGAAACGATCCATGCCACCCCGCTCATTTCCCGGCATGACAACAAAAACCAAGCAGGCAGGGAGACCGAACGCATGTCATTCCGGTACATTGGCTCCAAGGCGCGTATTGTGGAAGCCATCATTGATCACATTGGCGCGCCTGACGGCGGTGTGTTCGTGGATGGCTTCTCGGGGACAGGAGCAGTAGCCGAAGCAGCGGCCCGCGCTGGCTGGCCCGTTCACGTTAACGATCATTTGGCTTCCTCGGCCATCATGTCCTACGCGCGCGTGACGTCCAAAGCCGATATCCCTTTTAAGGGGCTTTCGGGCTACGACAACGCAATTGCTGCTCTTAATGACGCACTGCCCGTACGCGGCTTCATTTGGCGCGAGTACAGCCCAGCATCATCAGGTCATTGCGAGGTCTCCCGGATGTATTTCACCGAAGAGAACGCTCAAAAAATCGATGGCATGCGGCAGAAGATCCGCGCCTGGCGGCAAGGCGATATAATCACGCCACATGAAGAGCGCGTTCTCATTGCCGATTTGATGCGCGCTTCAAACCGCGTCGCAAATACTGCCGGAACCTACGGCTGCTTCCTGTCCAAATGGCAGAGGCAATCGCTAGATGCCTTGGTGATCGAGCCTGGCGAATATCTCGAAGCCTCTCCGCATGCGACCATGAGCACGCGGGACGTTCATCAGGTGCCGTGCGCGGCGGAGGATACGGTCTATCTTGACCCTCCCTACACCAAACGCCAATATGCAGCCTATTATCACATTCTTGAAACCATCGCCCTTGGTGATGAGCCTCAAGTTGAAGGGGTCTGCGGCATTCGTCCGTGGCGAGAAAAAGCATCTGACTTTTGCTATAAAGTCAGAGCCGCGAAGGCTATCGAGCGTCTTATTTCGGAACTCCCGGCTCGCCGTATTTTCCTTTCCTATAGCACCGAAGGTCACGTCCCGATCAAATCGCTTTCCGATTCTCTAGCTGGCATCGGAAAACTCAGCGTTCATTCGCTCCAGAATATCGGTCGCTATCGCCCCAACAAAGCCGCCAGCAAAGCCGCCTCCGACGTCGGAGAGCTGCTTTTCTGCATCGAGAAGACCAAGGAAGCAAAGCGCGCCGCCGCATGAAACCATCGAGTACAGTTGAGGGCAAACGTCTTACAAAGGCCGATGCCTACATATCTCAATGCCTGAGACGCTATCGCGGGAACAACGATGAGTTGCGCTTCCAGCTATTGGAAGCGGCATCTGCCCGCCTTGGTGGATTTGATTTTCAAGCATTTTGCTCGAAGTTCGCGATCAAACCCTTGATGGCCCCTGAGCGCCTGCTTGATGATGCGAAAGCGCTTGTTCTGCTGTTAAATGATACCGGCATTCACCCCTCGCTTTGCTTAAGCGCGCTGGCTCGGGAAGCACTCGATCACAGTGAGCAACGAAATAACGGCGCGTATCACACGGACTTTCGGCTAGCCCTGCATCTCGCTCACAGCGTTGACGTGCATTTTACGAAAGGGGCTAAGGTTCTCGATCCGGCCTGCGGTGCCGGGATATTGCTGACAGCCGTTTCCATCGTGGCCTGTGGACCGGATCGTCTACTAGCCAGCGAATGGCTTCGCGAGTCCGTTTATGCCGCCGATCTTTCACCGCTCGCTTTGCGCGGCACTCGGTTGTCACTCGCGTCGCTGACCGATGACTTGGATGCCATCGCAACGATGTGCGCCCGCTGGCGAGCACAGGACAGCCTGCTTGTACCTGACGCCACTTGGCTTGAGCTAAGTGAAGACGGTTTTGACGTCGTGATCGCAAACCCTCCTTGGGAAAAGGTCAAGCTTACACGGCATGAATACGCTAAAGCGAACGGAGAAACCCGCGACTACGGAACGAGCTACCGCCTGCAATCACTTGCTGGGTACGAAAAAGCCAAAACCGAGCGCGCCGCAATGGCGGGATCACTTATTGATCGCTACCCTGTCCTGGCAAAAGGCGAGCCTGATCTCTACGTCGCCTTTGTCGAGCTTCTCTACAAGCTGACTCGGGTAGGCGGACACGGTGCTCTCTTGGTTCCGGCAGGCCTGATCCGCTCGCTCAGCACTGAAACTCTGCGGCGGGCGCTCGTAGAGGGTACGGATGATCTTGCCTTCACCATAATGGAAAATCGTGCACGGCATTTCGCCATTGACACGCGGTTTAAGTTTCTTGTTGTAAATTATCGCCGCAAGGCGAGTTCCAGCAAGGCGCTAGCGGCAGTGAAGATTGGCCATGCAAGTGCCAATAGCGAGCGCGTCATACCCGCACCGCAGGTACGTCTTGCGCTCAAGGATATCGAGCATTTGCGCTCCGACCTTACTCTTCCCGAAGTGCGCTCGGCAGAGGAATGGCATCTTTTCAAGAAAATGCAGAACAACGGGTCGGTGATCTCATCCGAGGATTCACCTTGGTATCCTGAGTTTTGCCGTGAGGTCGATATGACTCACGGCCGCCGCTATTTCGTGAAACGGCCAGAAAAAGGATGCCTTCCGGTCATTGAGGGCCGAATGGTCCAACCCCACCGTCTGGGCTGCAAATCTTATGTCTCTGGTGAAGGAAGAAGCGCCGTTTGGTACAATCTCCCGCCAGGTCAAAGCAGGGTCGCACCACAGTTCTGGCTGCCGTTGAGAGTCGCGTCCGCAGAAGCTTCGCGGCGCTCTCGGCGCATGCGCGTAGGCTTTTGTGATATTACGGGGCAAACCAACGAACGATCAATGATGGCTGCGTTGATCCCACCAGAGGTCATCTGCGGGAACAAGGTTCCGACGATTTCTTTCCCCAATGACCCATCGGATGATCGGCTTTTCCTTTGGCTCGCCATTGTCAACTCGCTTCCTTTCGATTGGCTGCTTCGGCGGATCGTTACGACGACAGTAAATTACTTCGTCCTGCTCTCCCTTCGACTACCCAACCTTGATATCAGTTCACTCCCTGCACAGCGCCTGATTGGCCTCGCCCGAAAATTGCATGAGCTTGACCAGTCAAAAAATTCGAGCTTTGAGAATGTTTGGCGCATTGCCGAACTGCGCTGCGAAGCGGACGTTCTGGTCGCACGCGCCTATGGTTGTTCCGAGGATGACCTACGGCTCATGTTGCAGGACTTCCCCCTGTTGGATCGCGGCCAACCCGCAATACAGGGCGAGACATCGTCCACCGTCACAGAAGACGTCCTGCTTTCGGCTTGGCTCCGGAACGCAGAAACGGGAAGTGAACAAAGCGCCCAACGTGTGGAACGCGCGCGCAAACTCGGCGCTATACCCTATGTCAGCTCCGAGTTCGTCAACAGCATCCAAGAAAAATCCAACGAGGTTGTGCGGTGAGCAGTAGTTCGCAGGCCATTGAACGGGTTCTCCTTCAAAATATCGAAGACGGAGATCGTCGAAAGTTTATCGCCAAGTCAAATGACGCCGACAGCGGGGGTGGCGCTCGCGATCTGCGTTTTCGACCGGAAACCGAGTTCTTGCCTTTTTTTCGGCGCATGTTCCCGAACAAGACAACCAAGACACGTAAGGCAAAAGGGGTTACGTCTCAAATCGAAGTTCTGAGTGGCACGGTCACTTGGCATGAACCAACGGGTGATAAGAGCGCCACCATGGAGATATGGCCTGCCACGGACGCGCGCCCGAATGAATGCCGAATAGCACGCATCTCCGAGTTTGCGCTTGATGGCTTGATCCAAAACGATCCCAGTGGCGGTCGTTCGGTTTTCATGATGTTCCAGCAAGCCAATGGAGATATTTGGCTGTATTTCACGACCGAGACGAGTCTTCTTACCCAAAATTGGGATCCGAAAATCAAGAAGTTTGCGCAGGATTGGTTCGACGACGGCTGCAAGTCAGCGTTTCTAGACCTGGTAACAAAAGAGCAATACCCACATGTCTGACGCCAACGACATTCTGGACCTGCTGGAAAACCGCCGCAACGTCCTGCTTGCCGGGCCGCCGGGCACGGGCAAGTCCATGCTGCTGAGTGAGGTTGCGAGCCTCTTTGAAGCTAAGGGGCACTCCAGCACGCCCATTCATCAGCCAGGTGCACCAGTCCCCATCCCGCCCACGCCTACGACAACCCTGCCGGGGGCAATGGGGACGTCCTCCAACCGGAAGGTCTTTCGCTGCGTTCTTCATCAGTCCAGCAAGTACCGTGATTTCCTGACAGGCGTGATGCCTGACGTCCGCACAGGTACGCCACCGGGCACGTTCAGAATTACCGAAGGCATTCTCTACCGTGCCAGTGAGTATGCAAAGCAGCCGGACAGCGCGGCGCTGCTTATTATTGATGAAATCAACCGCGGCCCGACCGTACAAGTTTTCGGTGGAGCTATCGTCGCCATCGAATCCGACAAGCGCCTTGCACCGGACGGCAAGTCAACGCCTGCAACACAGTTCTTCGATTTGATCAATCCGGCAGACGGCGATCTGATCGAGTATGCTTTTCCATCGAGGCTCTACATACTAGCAGCAATGAACCAGGCGGATGTCTCGGTCGAGCCGCTGGATGTAGCCTTCCTTCGGCGTTGGGCTCCTTTCAATCTGGAACCCAAGTCTTCGGTTTTGCGGGCGCATTTCGGAATTTCCGCGACACCGACCGCGAGTTTGCCGCCAAGCCCTAGCTCCGCAGATGATGTGAGCGAGGCTGCTATCCAAGCGTTTGATGCGATAAACCAAAGCATTGCACTCGGACGAGGTCCGGAATTCAGGATCGGTCACGGCGTGCTCATGGCCAACAACGCCAAGCCCTCAAACGTGGCTGAGGCTCTTGCCCACTTTGCGACAGCATGGCGAACGGTCAAAAATCACATCGATGAAGCGTTCTTCGGTGACGTACGCGGAACCGCCATCGTCTTGAACGCAGATCGCGGCATTGCCGGAAACCCGTACAGCTTGGAAGAAACCTCCTTCGGAGATGCCCCCCGCGCCATGATCAATGGTCCGGTGAGCATTGATGCTTCGCAGGTCTATGATCTGTTTGTCGCCCTGTCCCAAAGGGCTGTTTAGTCGTCATGCGCCAATGGCAGCGCTTCACAGCAGTTGAGTATGCGAAGCCTTCGGCTCTCCACGAGGAAATTGCCAAGCGTAGCGATGTTTCAGCGTCCACCGCGCGCGAGCTTTTGCTCCGTGCCGGAGACCGTGTGCGCGGTATCCTCGGACTGGCGAGCGTTCCGCTATCCATTAATGCCGACCGCTTTCAGTTTCAGAATGTGGCGGGTTTGCTTGTCCTTGCGTCAGGTCTGGAACTCGAAATTGCTCCTAAATTTCTCGGAAATGCACCCGGGTGGCGTGAGGACTTCTTCCTTCTGGCCACGCTTTCACACCATGGGCGGCTACTCGACAACGAGGGATTGAAATCATCGGCACGCGCGACTTCAGATCTTGCGACACTGATCGGTCGCTCTCTTGTCGAAATGTACTGGAAAAACCAGCGTAGACCACTGCGAACCTATCGCCGTTTGTCCCACAGCGAGTTCGCCATTGAAGGGGATTTTGATCCCGAGGATCTGTCTGTTCCAACGGAGGAAGGCTTTCCGCAATCGGTGACCTCCTTCACCCGCGAAAATCCCTACAATGCTGTAATCAGGGCGGCTGCGGCTGGTCTTGCGCCCATTGTTCCCGACGTCGAAACCCGCGTACGTCTTGAGCGTCTTGCGCAACATCTTCCGCATCAGCAAAGGCCATCACGTCTTCAGGATCGGCGAATGCCGAGCCGTTCGCGCGCTTGGCAACCAACATTTGATCTTTCTCTCGACATCCTGCGGGGGCTTGGCGGGGCCTATGATCCGAAGAACGCTCTTGCGCCAGGCTACGTCATGCAGACATGGCAAGTTTGGGAGCAGCTCGTTTCGCTATCGCTCCGCAACGCACTTTTGCCCAAGAATGTGCTGCTCCAGTCACCCAGAAGGCTCGGGACGAGAACGCAGGATGGCGAAGTAAGAGTGCTCAACGTCGTTCCCGACGCGATTGTCACGATTCCCAATACCACTGGTTCGCGCCGGGTCATCGTGGACGCAAAATACAAAGGGCATGTGGATCGCTCTACTACCTCGATTTCCAATGCCGATATCTATGAATCTTTGGCGTTCTCGCGCGCAACGGGGATCTTCGAGGTGGTGCTGGTCTATCCGCGGACAGTGGACGACGCGCCTTCCTCTCACTACGAGGTCGGACATGCAGCAGAATTTGCAAGGGCTGTAGCAGACGGTGTACTCATCCGGGCAGTTGAACTTGGTGTTTGTCGTATCTCAGAGCGGCGTGGCTTGAAGCGCTTTGCTGATGCGCTTGCCAAGAGCCTTTAGCGGCTTCTGAGGAGCACTCTGCCTCGCGAAGATAGGCTTTCGTGAACGGAATTTGACGGAGCAGTCCATTCTTTCACTTGCCGATTTTTTTTGGGAGAGTGTTCGATTTCTGTTCCGCCCGACCAAACGCCGCTGGCGTCGAAGTGCTCAGGTGCCGCGCACAAAATCTGTTTTGATACAGCGTCTTGCAAGCTGTTTACTGAAATAGCGCAGTCATCAGGTCCAGAGAATAACCAGCCAAGAGAACGGATTTTGGGCCAACAGCCGCCTCGGCGGTGCTCAACCCATTCCGCAAACGCCTTTGAAAACACGGGAAAATCCGGCCGCGGCCGGATCGGGAGAACGCTTTCGCGAGGGCGAGTGGCGGAGCGAGAGGGATTCGAACCCTCGAGACGGTTTCCCGCCTACACACTTTCCAGGCGTGCGCCTTCGACCACTCGGCCACCGCTCCGTGGGGGTCTCTCTAGCGTGAGGCTGCGAGGGACTTCAAGGATAATTGCGGGGTTTCAGGAAATAAAGGCGATGAGTCAGTCCCGTTGCTTGGCGGCGGTCAAGGTTCAGGACCCAGGTTTTTCCGTGCTCGCCCGGCACTGGCTTGCGAAGAGCGGATTTTGCTAGGGAGGAAGACACATTCAACAGCGCCGCGGGGTGGGAAGGCAGCGAAGTTTCCCGTCCGGACCTTGCAGGTCTGATCGATGGTTCTGGGAGCGGGGCCGCATAACCTTCTCTCATCCGCAAGGCGGAGCGCAAGGATGAAGTCGCCGATGCAAGAAGGTTAGCCGAATGGCGCGGCATCTACCTTACTTTCGGTGAAGGCGATCGCCGACCCTAGGTCGGCTCTGCCTAGGGCCGCTACAAGATTTACGACCGGTGGAAAAGCTACGCCCACAATGGTTACGGTAGGAACCGCGAATTGCGCGGCCGCGACCTTACAAATTTCGGTTCAGCATTCTCGAACGCCTCGCGCCAGACATGCCGGCCGAAGATGTCATCGCTTTCGAGAACAACTGGAGGCTGCGGCCCCATTCCCGGCAGCCATTAGGGCTCAACGCCAAGCAAGTTATCCTCGTTGCGCAAGAAGAAATAGGCCTCCAACCTGCTTTCAAAGGACGGTTCCAGTATCTCCTCCTGGTGTTCACCCCATTCTTCGGGAAATCTGGCGTAAGCGCTTCACCGGTCCTCGGCCTTTGCTCAATCCTCTTCGGGGTAGATCAGCGTGATTTCGCCGTCCGCCTCCAGCCGGCGGATTGCGGCGATGACGGCGTTGCGGGCGGCCTCCGCGTCCTTTTCACGATAGGTCCCAAGCTCGGCCATTTCCTCGCGCAGGGTGCCGGCCAGCCGTTGGGACATGTTGTCGAGGATATAGTCGGCCACGATCCTGTCCTCGCCCTTGGCGCTGGCAAGGGCGAGGACGAGTTGCGGCTGTTCGACGGCGCGCATGACGCGCGAGATATCGCGCGCCTCTACACGGTCGGGGATGTTTGGGAAGGTGAAGATCGCCTTGCGGACGCGTTCGGCGAAATCGGCATCCGTTTCCTCCAGCCCCTGCAGAACCTCTTCGCGCTTGTCGGTCGCGGCGAAATTGAGGATCGCGCCGACCCGTTCGACCGGCGTCTTCCGGAAGGCCCGGGGCGGTCGCGCCTCGAGCTGACCGGAGAGAGAGAGGCCGATCCGGCGGACGGTTTCCGGGTCCACATCTTCGGTGAGCGAGACGGCATAGGCGATCCGGCGTGCCCGTTCGCCGGGCAGGCGCCCCAGCAACTCGGCCGCCTTGGTCACGCCGAGCTTCGACAGAAGAACCGCCGCGACCTCGATGCTCTCCTGTTCCAGAAGCGGCAGGAGGTCCTTTGCATCCTGGCCGACGATGCGGTCCCAGGCGTCCCCCTGACCGGTCGCCGCGGCCATGCGGCGCAGGCGGTTCGCGGCGCCCGCGCTGATGTGGCCATCGAGCATCGAGAGGGCGCCATAGATCCCGTCGGGGAAGGCGACACCGGCGCCCTCAAGCTCGGCGGCGAATTCCTCGACCACCTGGTTCATCGTGTCCCGGTCGACAAGACGCAGGCGGCTGAGTTCCTGCGTGAGATCGGCCTGCAGATCCTCGGGCAGGGCCAACAGGGGCAGGGGCGCCCCTTCGGCCAGCAGCAACCGCACAATGACCGCCGCCTTCTGCCGCTGGCTCAGTTGTGGTGGCATTCGCTTGGGGCGGTCGTCATCGACAACCTCCCCGCGCGAAAAGAGCCCATCGCCCAGACCAAGACTTCCCAATGCAACCGCAGTCGCCACCTGTGACCTCCGCCAACCTGTTGCGGGCAGACTCGCAGGCAAGGATTAAGGGCGCGTTACCTTCATCCGTCTTTGCCGAAGACACGGGCAAAGATCGTGTCCACATGCTTGGTGTGATAGCCGAGATCGAACTTTTCCTCGATCTCCGCATCGCTGAGAACCGCGCTCACCTCCGGATCGGCCTTGAGTTCCGACATGAAATCAGCGTCTTGCTCCCAGACCTTCATGGCGTTCCTCTGCACCAGCCGATAGCTGTCCTCGCGGCTCACGCCTTTTTGCGTCAATGCCAGAAGCACACGTTGAGAATGAACAAGCCCGCGGAACTTGTTGAGATTCCTCATCATGTTGTCGGGGTAGACGACAAGGTTCTCGATCACGCCTGTCAGCCGGGCAAGGGCAAAGTCCAGCGTCACGGTCGCGTCCGGGCCGATGTTGCGTTCGACCGAGGAATGGGAAATGTCCCGCTCATGCCAGAGCGCGACATTCTCCATCGCGGGGATGGCCATCGAGCGCACGAGCCGTGCAAGCCCGGTCAGGTTTTCCGTCAGCACAGGGTTCCGCTTGTGCGGCATCGCGCTCGAACCCTTCTGGCCCTTGGAGAAAAATTCCTCCGCCTCAAGCACTTCGGTCCGCTGCATGTGGCGGATCTCGATCGCGACATTCTCGACCGAGGACGCGATGACCCCCAGCGTGGCGAAGAACGCCGCATGGCGGTCGCGCGGGATCACCTGCGTCGAGATCGGTTCGGGCGTAAGGCCGAGCATCCTGCAGACATGTTCCTCGACCCTCGGATCGATATTGGCGAATGTCCCCACCGCGCCGGAAATCGCACCCGTCGCGACCTCGGCCCGCGCCGTTTCAAGCCGCTGGCGGTTGCGGTCCATCTCGGCGTAGAAGCGGGCAAAGGTCAGGCCCATCGTAGTCGGCTCGGCGTGGATGCCGTGGCTGCGCCCGATGCGGATCGTGTCCTTGTGCTCCATCGCGCGGCGCTTGAGCGCGGCGAGCAGCCGGTCCATGTCGGCCAGCAGGATATCGGCCGCACGCACAAGCTGGATGTTGAAACAGGTGTCGAGCACGTCCGAGCTCGTCATGCCCTGATGGACGAAACGCGCCTCATCCGGCCCCACGATTTCCCCCAGATGGGTGAGGAAGGCGATCACGTCATGCTTGGTCACCGCCTCGATCTCATCGATCCGGGCCACGTCAAAGGTCGCGTCCTTCGCCTTCCACACCGCCTGGGCATTTTCGCGCGGGATCACCCCGATTTCCGCCATCGCGTCGCAGGCATGGGCCTCGATCTCGAACCAGATGCGAAAGCGGCTCTCGGGGGACCAGATGGCGACCATGTCGGGGCGGGAATAGCGGGGGATCATATGCGGGGCCTCTCGGTTCAGCGGGGTGCGCGTTGCGGCGGTTCTAGACGGGCGCGGGCAGGCTCGCAACCCTTGGCCGCTTGACCCGCAGCGCAGGGCCCCCTATGTCGGCGGCGCGGCGGGACGACCCGCCCTTTTCCCAAGACATGTCGGGACGGCCCGCGCAGGAACGGAGGCTTTCATGCCCTGGATCATCCTTACGCTTGCCGGCATCTTCGAGATCGCCTGGGCCATCGGCCTGAAATACACCGAAGGCTTTACGCGCCCGCTCCCGACCGCCCTGACGGTCGGGGCGATGATCGTCAGCATCGGCCTTCTGGGCCTTGCGCTGCGCGATCTGCCGCTGGGCACCGCCTATGCGATCTGGACGGGCATCGGCGCGGTGGGCACAGCCACATTGGGGATCGTGCTGTTCGGTGACCCGGCCCATGCGGCCCGGCTCTTTTGCATCGGGCTGATCCTGGCGGGGTTGGTTGGGCTCAAGCTCGTGTCCTGAGCCGCACCGGTCAACAGCGGGGGCGTCAGCCGCCCGTATGGCTCATGTGGCGCGACATCTGGCCGGCGACGGCCTGCCGGGAATAGTCGAAATCATGGCCCTTGGGCTTGAGCGCGATGGCCCGGCGGATCGCATCCTCAAGCCCTGCGTCATCGCCGCTGGCCCGCAGGGGCGCGCGCAGGTCGGCCATGTCTTCCTGTCCCAGACACATGTAAAGCTGCCCGGTGCAGGTCAGCCGTACCCGGTTGCAGCTTTCGCAGAAATTATGGGTGAGGGGGGTGATGAAGCCGATCTTCTGCCCTGTCTCCTCCAGCCGGACATAGCGCGCGGGGCCTCCCGTGCGTTCTGCCAGATCGACAAGCGTGAACCGTTCCGCCAGCCGCGCGCGCAGATCGCGCAGCGACCAGTATTGGTCCAGCCGGTCCTCATTGCCCAGATCACCCATCGGCATGACCTCGATAAAGGTCAGGTCCATGCCTTCCGCGGCGCACCAGTCCGCAAGGCTGAAAAGTTCATCCTCGTTGAAGCCCTTCAGCGCCACGGTGTTGATCTTGACGCGGATGCCGGCCCGCTGCGCCGCGCGGATGCCGTCCAGAACCTGTTCCAGCCGGCCCCAGCGGGTGATTGCCGCGAATTTTTCGGGCACGAGCGTATCGAGCGAGACATTGATCCGCCGCACGCCGCAGGCCGCCAGATCGTCGGCAAACCGCGCAAGCTGCGACCCGTTGGTCGTCAGCGTCAATTCCTGCAGGGCGCCGCTGTCCAGATGGCGGGACATGGCGCGGAAAAAGGTCATGATATCGCGCCGGACCAGCGGTTCGCCCCCCGTGATCCGCAGCTTTTCGACGCCGAGCCCGATGAAGGCGGAACAGAGCCGGTCAAGCTCTTCCAGCGTCAGAAGCTCCTTCTTGGGCAGGAAGGTCATGTTTTCGGCCATGCAATAGACACAGCGGAAATCGCAGCGGTCCGTCACGGAGACGCGCAGATAGCTGATGGCACGGGCAAACGGATCGATGAGCGGGGCTTTCATGGACACAACTTAGGCGCGGCCGCGCGGCGCGGCAAGCGGGCAACCGCAGATCGGGCGGGCTTTGGCATTGAAAGGCGCGGGGCGTTGAAAGGCGCGGATAGGGCCCTAAGCTCTGGTCCAACCAGAATGAGAGACCCGGAACACATAGATGACCAGACTGTCCCCCCTCCGCCTTGCCACCGCAGCGCCGCTGCTTCTCGTGCTCGCCGCCTGTGCGGATACCGAGCACGGCACCGCCGCCCGCACCCAGGCGCCCCTTGCCGAGGCCCCGGCGCCCGCCACGGCCGCACCCGCCCCCCGTCCCGGCGCGATCGTCGGCGGGGCAGGGACGCAGGCGGCGGCCTATGACGTGGCGACCCCGGAACAGCGCGCGGCCGCGACGGCCCCGGCCACCGGCGGGCGGGAATTGGGGCGGGCCACGGTGTCGCTGGGCAACCCGGCCGAACAGGGGTTCTGGCTGCGCACCCCGCTGGTCAGCACCGAGACACCGGGCCGGGTCGTCGCGGCCAATGGCCAGTCGGTGAACGTCACGCTGATCCCGGCCACGGGGACCGGGGGGCGCCTGTCGCTTTCGGCGTTTCAGGCGCTTGGGCTGCCGCTCACCTCGCTGCCGTCGGTGCAGGTCTTTACACGCTGAGGTGACGCGCGGCCTCTTTGCGGGCGAAGGATTTCAGGCCAGCGCCCTCGGAGGCCAGGAAGGCGCGGCTGCGGTCGGGATCGTGTTTCGAGAGGTCGCGCAGCCACCAGGCGACCGCCTTCTGGATGAACCAGTCGCGATCGGCCACATAGGTCGCGGCCCAGTCCAGCACGCGTTCCCGGATCGCAAGATCGGCGGATTTGGGAAAGTTCATCTTGGCCCAGGGCAGGGTGATGACCAGCGCCGCGCGGCGGATCCACATGTTGTCGTTGCGCGTCCATGCCTCGACCACCTCAAGGCGGGACGGATCGGCCAGCAGCCGCTTTTGCCCGGCGATGCAGACGGTATCGGCGATGGCCCAGCCGTCGAACTCCGGAACCCAGGCCGCGATCAGATCCCAGGCGCCGCTGTCATCGGGGCGGATGCGCGCCTGCGTCAGCAGCTTTGCCGCGGCGATCCGCCCCTCGAAAATGTCGCTGTCCCAGAGCCCGGCCGCAAGCGTCAGCCGGTCCCCGAGCGAAAGATCCGCCCGCCAGCCACGCGCCAGATCGTCGATGACCGGCGTCGCGAGGCCGAGGATTTCCCGCGTGGTCTTGTGATAGGCGGCCATTTCCGCGGCCCGGTCCGGATCGGCCTCTGCCCGCAGGGCCGCAAGCGCCGCATCCGGGGTCATCCGGGGGATCATTCGACCGTCACCGATTTCGCGAGGTTGCGCGGCTGGTCCACATCCGTGCCCTTGGCGATGGCGGTGTGATAGGCGAGCATCTGCGCCGGCAGGGCATAAAGCACCGGCGCCAGCCACGGTTCGATCCGCGGCAGGGTAAGGCTGCGCCAGACACCGCCCCCTGCCTCCTCCACCCCTTCGGCGTCCGAGATCAGCAGTACCTTGCCATGCCGGGCCATGACCTCTTGCATGTTCGACACGGTCTTTTCGTAAAGCGCGTCGCGCGGGGCCAGCACGACCACGGGCACATGCTGGTCGATCAGCGCGATCGGCCCGTGTTTCAGTTCGCCCGATGCGTAACCTTCGGCGTGGATGTAGCTGATTTCCTTGAGCTTCAGCGCGCCTTCGAGTGCCAGCGGATACATCGGCCCCCGTCCGAGGAAGAGGATGTCCTGCGCCTCGGCCAGATCGGCGGCGATCCGGGCGACGTCGTTCGACAAAAGCAGCGCGTGGTTCATGAGCCCCGGCAGGCTGCGCAGATGGCCCAGATGCGCGGCAAGCTGACCCGCATCCATCCGGCCGCGATCCACTGCCGCCTTCAGCGCCATCAGCGCCAGAACCGTCAACTGACAGGTGAACCCCTTGGTCGAGGCGACCGAAACCTCGACCCCCGCAAGGATCGGCAGCGCCACATCGCTTTCGCGGGCGATCGAACTGGTCGCCACGTTCACGACCGATACGACCTTGGCCACCCTGTCGCGGGTATAACGCAGGGCGGCGAGCGTGTCGGCGGTTTCGCCCGACTGGCTGACAAAGACCGACCATGAACCCGGCGACAAGGGCGGCTCGCGATAGCGGAACTCGCTCGCGATATCGACATCGACGGGCAGGCCCGCCAATTGCTCGAACCAGTATTTCGCCACCATGCAGGCGTAAGAGGCCGTGCCGCAGGCCACCATCACCAGCCGGTCGCATTCGGCAAAGTCGAGCCCGGGCATCGCGATCCCGGCATCCGTCAGGTAATGGTCCAGCGCCGCGCCGATCACGCCCGGCTGCTCGGCGATTTCCTTGGCCATGAAATGCTTGTGCCCGGCCTTGTCGATCCGCGCCGCGCCGATCTGGATCTGCGTCACGGCCCGGTTGGCGCGCCGGCCCGCCGCGTCAAAAATCTCGGCGCCGCTGCGGGTGATGACGGCGCGGTCGCCTTCCTCCAGATAGGTGATGCGGTCGGTCAGCGGCGCCAGCGCGATCGCGTCCGACCCCACGAACATCTCGCCCTCGCCGTGGCCTATGGCCAGCGGCGAACCCTGACGCGCACAGATCAACAGATCCTCTTCGCCGTCGAACAGGAAGCAGAGCGCGAAGGCCCCCGTCAGGCGCCTGATCGTGGCCTCGGCGGCCTCGGCCGGGGTCATTCCTTCGGCCATGTGGCGTTCGGTCAACAGGACGACGGTCTCGGTATCCGTCTCGGTATGGAACGCGGCGCCTTGCGCGGTCAGCTCTTCGCGCAGTTCGCGGAAATTCTCGATGATGCCGTTATGGACCACCGCCACGCCGCCCGCACGATGCGGGTGGGCGTTGGCGACCGTCGGTGCCCCGTGGGTTGCCCAGCGGGTATGGCCGATGCCGGCCTTTCCGGCCAGCGGTTCATGCACCAGAAGATCCGAGAGGTTCACAAGCTTGCCGACAGCCCGCCGCCGGTCCAGCCGCCCCTGATGCACGGTCGCGATGCCCGCGCTGTCATAGCCGCGATATTCGAGCCGCTTCAGCGCCTCGACCATAAGAGGGGCGGCCTCATGTTCGCCCAGAACGCCGATGATCCCGCACATGCTATTTTCCCCCCTTGGCGGCGCGCAGCTTTTCGAACAGGCGGCGGGCAAAGCCCTCCTTGTTGACCTGCCGCGCCCGGCCCACGGCCATCGCATCGGCGGGCACATCGGCGGTGATCACCGACCCGCTGGCCGTCATCGCGCCGGCACCGACGCGCACCGGCGCCACCAGCATCGTGTCCGACCCGATAAAGGCCCGCGCGCCGATTTCCGTGCGGTGCTTGGACACGCCGTCATAGTTGCAGGTGACGGTGCCCGCGCCGATATTCGCGGCCTCGCCCACATGCGCGTCGCCGATATAGCTGAGATGGTTGACCTTGGCCCCGGCGTCGAGCACGGCGTTCTTGATCTCGACAAAGTTGCCGACGCGCGCGCCCTCGGCCAGTTCCGCCCCGGGGCGGAGCCGCGCGAACGGCCCGACCTGCGCGCCCTGGCTCACATGGCAGCCCTCCAGATGGCAGAAGGCGCGGATCTCGGCGCCGGATTCCACCGTCACGCCGGGGCCGAAGACGACGTTCGGGCCCACGACCGCATCGCGTCCGATCACCGTGTCAAAGGCAAAGTGGATCGTCTCCGGCGCGATCAGGCTCACACCGTTTTCCAGCGCCTCGGCCCGGGCGCGGGACTGAAAGGCGGCCTCGGCGGCGGCAAGCTCGGCCCGGGTATTGATGCCCAGCGTCTCGGCCTCATCGCAGGTCACGACACCCGCCGACATGCCCCGCGCGCGGGCAAGGGCCACGATATCGGGGAGGTAGTACTCCCCTGCGGCATTGTCGTTGCCGACCTCGGCCACCAGCGCCATCAGAACCCCGGCATCGGCACAGATCACGCCCGAATTGCAGAGGGTGAGGCTACGTTCCGCCTCGGTCGCGTCCTTCCATTCGACGATACGGGTGAGGTCCGCCCCCTCGACCACCAGCCGGCCATAGCGGGCGGGATCCGCGGCCTCAAACCCCAGAACGACGACGTCATGACGGGCGCGCGCCCGCAGCATCGCGGCAATGGTCGCGTCCGAGATGAAGGGCGTGTCGCCATAAAGCACGATCGCATCGCCCCGCGCCCCCCGCAGCGCCGGTTCCGCCTGCAGCACGGCATGGGCGGTTCCAAGCTGTTCGGCCTGCTCGACCACCTGGACATCCGGGTTGAGGCCGCGGGCCACCGCCGCCACCTCGGCGCCGCCATGACCCGTCACGACGACCAGCCGTTCGGGCGACTGCCGGTCGGCGGTTGCCATCGCATGGGCCAGAAGCGGCGCGCCGGCCAGTTCATGCAGCACCTTGGGCCGCTCGGAGTTCATCCGCGTGCCTTGCCCCGCCGCCAGAATGATGAAGGATACCGCCATGCTCTGCCTTTTCCGCGCGCCCCTCGGGGCCTGTTCTTTGGCCCAAGGGGCCTTTTCTTTCGATCTGGCCCGTTTTACCGATGGCAGGGGCCATCGCAAGGGTGGGCGGCTTCACTTCTCTTTACCGCGCATTTCAGACGCGGGCCATTGCCGGGGGACATATGACGCGGACGGTGATTTTCGATCTCGACGGAACGATCGCGGACACGAGCGCCGACCTGATCGCGGCGGCCAATGCCTGCTTTCGCGGATTGGGCCATGGCGACCTGCTGCACCCCGAGGATGACGCGCTGACGGCCTTTCATGGCGGGCGGGCGATGCTGCGGCTGGGGTTCGGGCGCGTGTCGAAGAACTGGACCGAGATGCTGGTCGATGAACAGTATCCGCTGCTTCTGCAGGCCTATGCCGAGGAAATCGCGACCCATACCCGCCTTTACCCGGGGGTAGAGAATGCGGTGACCCGCCTGAGCGACGCGGGCTATCGTCTTGGCGTCTGCACCAACAAGCCCGAGGGGCTGGCCGAGACGCTGCTTCGGCAGCTCAGGTTCCGCGATGTCTTTGCCTCGCTGGTGGGGGCCGACACGCTGCCGGTGCGCAAGCCCGATCCGCTGCCCTATCGCACGGCGGTCGAACGGGCGGGGGGCGTCGTCGAACGCTCCATGCTGGTGGGCGACACGGTGACGGACCGCGACACGGCGCGCGCGGCGGGGGTGCCGGTCGCGCTCATCACCTTTGGCCCCTCGGGGCGAGAGGTGGAACAACTGGAACCCGAGGCGCTGCTCGATCATTTCGACCAGCTGTTCGATCTGGCCGAAATCCTGATCGACTAGACCCGCTACACGGCGGCGTTCAGCCGGGCATAGCGCCCGCCGGAACCAGCCAGTTCGCCATGACTGCCGATCTCGGTGATGCGCCCGGCCTCCATCACCACGATCCGGTCCGCGTGGCGGATCGTCGCCAGCCTGTGGGCGATAATCAGCGTCGTGCGCCCCACCGCCAGCGCGTCGAGCGCCGACTGGATCTCGCGCTCGGTCTCGGTATCCAGCGCCGATGTCGCCTCGTCGAGGATCAGGATCGGCGGGTTCTTGAGGAACACCCGCGCGATCGCCACGCGCTGCTTCTGCCCGCCCGACAGCATGACACCGCGTTCGCCCACGACCGTATCGAGCCCCTCGGGCAGGGCGGCGATCATCGGGCCAAGCTGCGCCTGCTTGGCGGCGCGGACGATCTCGGCCTCGGTCGCGCCCAGCCGGCCATAGGCGATGTTCTCGCGCAGGGTGCCGCCGAACAGGAACACGTCCTGGCTGACGATGCCGATCTGGCGGCGCAGGCTCTGGATCGTCATGGCGGCAAGCGGAAGGCCGTCGATGGTGATCCGCCCGGCGGTCGGGTCGTAGAACCGCGGCACCAGCGCCAGAAGCGTCGTCTTGCCCGCGCCCGAGGGGCCGACAAAGGCCAGCGTCTCGCCGGGGCGGACGGCAAGGTCGATGTCATGCAGGGTGGGGCGCCCGTCGTCATAGGCAAAGCTCACGCCCTCGAACCGGATCGCACCGCGCAGGGGCGGGGCCGCGACGGCATCGGGGCTGTCGGCGATTTCAGGCTCGGTCGCCAGCAGTTCCTGATAGCGGCGAAAGCCGGCGATCCCGCGGGGATAGGTCTCGATCACCGCCGCGATCTTGTCCAGCGGGCGAAAGAACACGCCCACCAGCAGCAGGAACGCCACGAACCCGCCGGTGGTCAGCGACCCGTTCAGCACAAAGATCGCGCCGACGACCATCACCACGACCTGAATGGCGCGCATCCCCATGTAGTTGAGCGCCGAGGACGCCGCCATGACCTTGTAGGCCCGCAGCTTGGTATCGCGATAGCGGGCGTTGTCCCGGGCGAAAAGCGTGGTTTCATGCGTCTCGTTGGCAAAGGCCTGCACCACGCGGATGCCGCCCACGTTTTCCTCCAGCCGGACGTTGAAATCGCCCACGCGGGAATAGATCGCGCGCCAGGTCGCCGTCATCCGCCCGCCATAGATCGTGACGATGGCGACGGTCGCGGGCACGATGGCCGCCGTGATCAGCGCCAGATCGACATTGATCGTCAGCATCAGAAGGAACGCGCCCAGAAAGGTCATGATCGCGATGAAAAGATCCTCGGGGCCATGATGGGCGACCTCGCCGATTTCCTCCAGGTCGCGGGTGACGCGCGCCACCAGCTTGCCCGTCCGCACCCGGTCGAAATAGCGGAAAGACAGCTTTTGCAGATGCTCGAAGGCGCGGCGCCGCATCTCGGTCTCGATATTGATGCCGAGCTTGTGGCCCCAATAGATCACGATGGTCATCAGCCCGGTGTTGACCAGATAGATCGCAAGCAACCCGCCAGCGGCCAGCAGCGTCAGCGTCAGATCGCCCCGGGGCAAAAGCTGGTCGATGAAGAGCTGCACGGCCAAAGGAAAGGCAAGCTCCAGAAGGCCAGAGGCGACCGCGCAGCCGAAATCGACCCAGAAAAGCCCCATCCAGGGCCGGTAATAGGAAAAGAACTGGCGCAGCATCAGACCGTCCGTGCTTGGCTGCCCGCAAGGCCGCCGTCTGTTAGTGACGGGCGACAACGCCCGGTGGGCGGCCCCCTTTCGGGGACCTGCCCGATTACCAGCGCTTGCGCAAGACGAGGCTGGCGCGGCGCCCCTCGCCGTAAAAGCACGACAGCGCCGTTTCGCAAGAGGCGACGTAAAGCTCATCGGTAAGGTTCGCGATGGCAAGGTTCATGTTCCAGCCCTCGCCGAAGTCATAGCTCGCCCCCGCATCGAACAGCGTCGCATCCGGCACCCGCAGCGTGTTTTCGTTATCCGCCCAGGACCGGCCCAGATAACGGATGCCGCCCGTGACGGTCAGGCCCTCGACCTGCGGCAGGTCATAGGCAAGCTGCAAGGCGGCCTGACGCTCGATCGTGGCATAGGGGGTGTTGCCGACGATGGCCGTATCCGCATCCTCGGTGATTTCCACATCCATCGCCGTGACCTGCCCCAGAAGGCGCAGCCGGTCGGTCAGTTCCGCCTGGGCCTCGAGCTCCACCCCGCGGGACCGGACCTCACCCAGCTGGGTTTCCGCGTTGAAGGGGCCGGTCACGACACCTTCGCGCCGGATCTCGAACGCGGCGAGCGTGAAGAGCGCGTTCATCCCCTCGGGCGCCCATTTCACGCCCGCCTCGACCTGCTGCCCCGTCTCCGGGTAAAGCGCGCCGACCGAGGATGTCCCGATCTGCGGGTTGAAGAAGGTCGCGTAGGACAGGTAGGGCGTCACCCCCCGGGCAAGCTCGCGGGCGATCCCGGCGCGCCAGGAAAATTCGTGGTCGGTGCTGGAATAGGCGGGGGTGCCGGTCGCCTCCAGGTCGACCACGTCGAACCGGCCGTTCAGTGTCGCGATCCAGCCCTGACCCCAGCGGATCTGGTCCTGCACATAAAGCCCAAGCTGCTGCTGGGTGATGCGCTGGTCGATATAGGGCGTCGGGTCGGGTTGCGGCGCGCCATAGACCGGGTTCGTGACCGAAATACCCGTCGCCGCATCCGGCCAGGCGACCGAGGCCTGCACCTGATCCATCCGGAACCAGCGGTAATCGACCCCGGCCAGCAGCCGGTGTTCCGTGCCACCGAAATTCGCCACCGTCTCGACCCGCGTGTCGTTCAGAAAGCTCAGCGTTTCGGTCTGGTGCTGGAAGAAGATCCGCGCCAGCGTGTTGTCGGGGTCGGTGGGCGTCGGCGAATAGCCGGCATAGCCAAAGCCGTAGACCTGGCTTTCATCCACATCCGACCACGACAGCCGGCTGGTATTGGTCAGCGTCAGGCCGTTGTCGAACTGATGCCGCACGATCGAGGACAGCAAAAGCTGATCGCGCCGATACCAGTCCAGCGCCGGTTCGCCGCTGTTGAAGTCGCGGTCGATCCGGCCAAAGCCGATATCCTCCACCGTCCCGTAATAGGGCAGCCACGCGCCGCCGACGTGATCCTCGTCGATATGGGTATAGCTCGCCATCAGGGTGACGTCGGTGCCGCCGTCCAGCGTGAACGAGAGCGACGGCGCGATCACCCCGTGCACGCCGTCGTCGAAGGCGCCATAGCCGTCGGTCCGCGCGAGCTTGCTGACCAGCCGCCAGCGCAGGCCCCCCGCCGTCACGCCGTTCTGGTCGGCCCCGGCCCAGACGCGTCCGTTTTCGTCCACGCCCAGTTCGGCCATGCCGTCGTCCGTGCCCGTGGGCATCTTGGAGACGTAGTTCAGGAGCCCGCCCGGATTGGCGCCGCCATAAAGCACCGAGGCCGGACCCTTGAGCACCTCGACCCGTTCCAGCGTGAAAGGATCGATATAGAACCCGCCGAAGCCATAGGAATAATGCGCAAGCCCGTCCTGGAAGACCCCCGTGGCGCTGGCCGGAAAGCCGCGGATCACCACCCAGTTCGTGTCGCTGTCATAGCCGTAGGGCTGCGGCGCAACGCCCGCGGTATAGCCCAGAATCTCGTCGATCTTGGCCGCGTTCTGCGCCGCGATCCGTTCCGACCCGATCACCGTCACCGATTGCGGGATCTCGGTCAGGGGCGTCGCGGTCTTGGACCCGGCCTGCGTGGCGGGGTTGGTCTGGCCGGCGACCGGGCCGGTGCCGGTGCCCTCCAGCTCGATACGGCCCAAAAGCATCGGGTCGGCCGCATCCTGCGCAAGGACGGCGCCCGGCAGGCAAAGGGCAATGGCGGTGGTCTGCCCCAGAAGGCGGGCACGGGTGAGTTTCATTCCGGAATCCCTCGGCTGACCCGCGCGGCGGGTATTTCAACCTGTTGCGATTAGGGCCGGGAATGCAGGATGCAGGCCCCGGCGATGCAGCCGTGGTGGCGCGATGCGGCCGGAATGTCAATCCTGACTGTTTCGGTTTGAATTGCGGTGCAGCAGCATTGCCGCAGTCACGCTGCCCAGCACATGCGCCAGGATATCCGTCATCGTGTCGTCGAGCCCGTCCTCCTGCGCGTCCGAGTCGAAGATCACGTCGAGGCTGTATTCCAGCACTTCCCACAGGGCTGCCGCCGCGATGGAGAATGACAGGATGAAGATCATCCGCAGCGGCCCGCCGATCGGCACCTCGCTGCCCCGGCGCCCCTGCAACTGGTCATGAACCAGCGCCGCCAGCAGGACCAGCAGCACGCCCGCCACCCCATGCGCCGCCAGATCCCACCACCAGAGCAGATCGTAGAACGAGAGCCTCTCGCCAAGGAAAATCGTCGCCGTGACGAACAGGGCGGTCGCCCTGTCGACCCCGTCCGGCAGGTCGAGGCGGGTGTTTTCCCGCAGCGCCGTCGGGATCAGGCAGGCCCCCAGCGCGCCCAGGGCCGCGATCGCGTCCCATCCGCGGCCCAGCAGCAACTCGGCCGGGATGAGGCACAGAAAGAGCGCTTGCGACAGGACCAGCCAGCGATCCTGCCGCATCAGCGCGGATATCATCGCGCCAACCCGGCCGGCGGCATATCGGCACGGTCTTCGCCCGTCTTTCCCTCTCGCGCGTGTTTCACTTGATTTCCCCGGGCGGCTCTTTAGCTTCCACAGCTAACCGATTGGCGGCCGAAGGCAATAATGGCGCATCTCGCGATGATCTCTCCGGCTTTGGTCAGCCATCTTGCGGTGCATCTGGCCACCGCCGAGGTGCTGATGCGGCGGGGGCACCGGGTGACGCTGATCGCGCCACCGCGTCTGGCGCAGGTTGTGTCCGGGATGCCCGCGCATCTGCGCCCCGAGCGTCTGCCGGACTTGCTGCCGCTGGACGGCCCGCCCATGGCCCCGCCGCAGGGGATGCGCGCGCTGCTGGCCCATGTGGCGGCTGAAACGGCGGCCCATTGCCGCCAGACCCCCGACCTGCTGGCGCGCATCGGCGCCGATCTGGTGATCGCCGATCAGATGGAACCGGGCGGCAGCCTTGCGGCCGAGGCTGCGGGCCTGCCGCGCGCGACGCTGGGCGCGGCCCTGCCGGTCAACCGCGAGCCCGGCCTGCCGCCCGCCTTTGTCGGCTGGGCCTATGCGACCGGCGCGCGGGCGGAAAAGAACTATGCCGGGGCATGGCGCGTCACTGACTGGCTGATGGCGGCGCAGGGCCGGGCGCTGGCGCAGGGCTGCCGCGACCACGGGCTTGCGTCGCGCGACCGGCTGTCGGACTGGGTCTCGCCGCTCTGCGACGTGGTGCAGGGGGTGGGCGCGCTCGATTTTCCGCGCCTGGCCCCGGGGCCGGGATTTCGCCGGGTGGGCGCGATCCGCCGGCCTGAACCACCCGCGCCCCTTCTCGACACCGGCGGGCGTATGGCGGTCTTTGCCTCGGTCGGCACCTTGCAGCCGGGGAAGGCGGGCCTTTTGCGGCGGATCGCGGCGGCGGCGGCCGATCTGGACCTGTGCCTTGTCCTTGCCCATTGCGGTGCCCTGACGCAAGCCGAGGCGCAGCGCCTGCCCGGGCGCCCGATCGTCGCGGATTACTTTGCCCAGCGCGGGGTGCTGGCGCAATGCGCGGCGGCGATCATCCATGGGGGGTTCAACACGGTGCTTGATGCTGCGGCGCATCGGGTGCCGATGGTCGTGCTGCCGCTTGCCTATGAACAGCCGGGGATCGCGGCGCGGGTCGCGCGCGCCGGGGCGGGCGTCGTGCTGCCGCGCTGGGGCAGGGGCCGCGCCGCGCTGCGCCATGCGCTGGAACAGGTGATCCGGGATCCCGGCTTTCGCTGCGCGCTCGACCCGGCGGCAAGCCAGCTTGCGGCGGCGGGGGGCGCGGACGGGGCCGCCGACCTGATCGAGCGGTTGTTGCCCGCCGCCCTGAGCGCCGCATGACCGACGATACAGCGACACCCGACGTTCTGATTGCGGGCGCGGGCCTTTCGGCGAGCCTTACCGCGCTGTGCCTTGCCGCGCGTCGGCCGGGGCTGCGCATCCTGCTGCTCGACCGGCGGGCGGAACCGGGCAGGGACCACACATGGTCCTTTCACGATCCGGACGTAACGCCCGAAAGCCGTGTCTGGCTCGCCCCCGCCATCGCCCATCACTGGGCGGGGCAAGAGGTCCGCTTTCCCGCCCATCGCCGCAGCCTGCCCACCGGCTACAACACCGTGACGCCCGGGGCGCTGCGGGACGCGGTCGCCGCGCAACCTGACATCACCGTCCGCCGGGCCGAGGTCGCCGCGGCGGCGGCAGATGCCCTGCACCTGTCGGACGGCACCACCCTGCGCGCGCCCCTGATCCTTGATGCACGGGGCCAGCGCAAAAGCCCGCATCTGGCGCTTGGCTGGCAGAAATTCACCGGCCTTGAACTGCAGGTGCCGGACGGCCACGGGCTGCGCCACCCGGTCATCATGGACGCGACGGTCGCGCAGCGCGACGGCTACCGCTTTGTCTATTGCCTGCCCTTTGGCCCCGACGGCCTTCTGGTCGAAGATACGCGCTACAGCGATCATGCGACGCTCGACGCGGCCAGTTGCGCCGCCGACGCCATGGCCTATGCGCAGGAACAGGGCTGGGCGGGCGCGACCGAGTTGCGGCGTGAAAGCGGCGTGCTGCCGATTGCCCTTGCGCTCGATGCGCGCGCGCTCTGGTCCGCACAGGCAGGTGGGGCGGTGCCGATCGGGCTTTCTGCGGCGCTGTTCCACCCGGTGACGGGCTATTCGCTGCCCATGGCCGTGCGCGCGGCCGAGGTGATCGCGGCCAGCCCGCGTCTCGACACAGCGGATGTCATGACGCGGCTGCGCGATTTCGCGCTGGAACGGGCGCGCGAACAAAGCTTCCTGCGGCTCCTGAACCGGATGCTGTTCCGGGGCTGCCCGCCCGATGAACGCTATCGCCTGCTGGAACGGTTCTATCGCCTGCCCGTGCCCGTGATCGAACGGTTCTATGCGGACCGCCTCACATGGGCCGACCGGCTGCGGATCGTGACCGGCCGTCCGCCCATCCCCTTGCATCGCGCCGCCGCCTGTCTGGCCGAGCGGCCCCTTCTTTCGGAGACCAGAGAATGACCGAACGCAGTGCCGCCGTGATCGGGTCGGGTTTCGGCGGGCTTGCCCTTGCCATCCGGCTGCAAAGTGCGGGCATCGCAACCACGCTTTTCGAAGCGCGGGACAAGCCCGGCGGCCGCGCCTATGTCTGGCATGATGAGGGCTTCGTCTTTGACGCGGGCCCCACGGTCATCACCGACCCCGACGCGCTGCGCGAGCTTTGGGACCTGAGCGGTCGCCGGATGGAGGATTACGCGCCGCTGGTGCCCGTCACGCCCTTTTACCGGCTGGCCTGGGAGGACGGCACCCATTTCGACTATGACAACGACCAAGGCTCGCTGGATCGCCAGATCGCCGCGCGCAACCCGGCCGATGTGGAGGGATATCGCCGCTTTCTCGACTACAGCCGCGCCGTCTATCGCGAAGGCTATGAGAAATTGGGGATGGTGCCGTTCCTGCGCTTTGCCGACATGGTGCGGGCGGCACCGCAACTCGTGCGGCTGCGGGCGGATCGTTCGGTCTATCAGGCGGTCGCGCGCTTCATCCAGGATGAAAAGCTGCGCATGGCCTTTTCCTTTCACTCGCTTCTGGTGGGCGGCAATCCGTTCGAGACCTCGGCGATCTATGCCCTGATCCATGCGCTGGAACGTCAGGGCGGCGTCTGGTTCGCCAAGGGCGGTACGGGGCGGCTGGTCGATGGGATGGCGCGGCTTTTCACCGATCTGGGCGGCGATCTGCGCCTGAACACGCCGGTCGCGCGGATCGAGACCGAGGGCAGCCGCGCCCGCGCCGTCGTCACCACCGCCGGAGAGGTCGTGCCCGTCGACATGGTCGCCTCGAACGCGGATGTGATGCACAGCTATCGCGATCTCTTGGGGCAGACCCCGCGCGGGCAGGCCGAGGCGCGGCGGCTCGACAAGCGCCGCTGGTCGATGTCGCTTTTTGTGATCCATTTCGGGCTGCGCCGCCGCCACGACCACCTGAAGCATCACACGGTGCTTTTCGGCCCGCGCTACCGCGAACTGGTGCGCGACATCTTTCGCGGCAGCGGCCTGCCGGACGACTTTTCGCTCTATCTGCACGCGCCCAGCGTCACCGATGACAGCATGGCGCCCGAGGGCTGTTCGAGCTATTACGTGCTCTCACCGGTGCCGCATCTGGGGCAGGCCGATATCGACTGGGCAGTCGAGGGGCCGAAATACCGCGACCGCATCCTCGCCTATCTGGAGGAACGCCATATTCCGGGTCTGCGCGACGATCTCGTGACCTCGCGCATCTTCACGCCCGCCGATTTCCGCGACGAACTGGCGGCGCATCACGGCTCGGCCTTCTCTGTCGAACCGATCCTGACCCAGAGCGCCTGGTTCCGCCCCCATAACCGCGATGCGGAGATCGGGAATTTCTACCTCGTGGGCGCGGGCACGCATCCCGGCGCCGGTATCCCGGGGGTGGTCGGTTCGGCCAAGGCCACGGCAGGGCTGATGATCGCTGACAGCGCGGCCGGGTGACCAACCATGGGTGATGCGGCGCTGGAGGAGTGGGCACGCGCCCAGATGGCCGCGGGGTCGAGCAGCTTCGCCATGGCGGCGCGGGTCATGCCGCGGGCTGCCCGGCGCGATGCGATGCTGCTCTATGGCTGGTGCCGCCACTGCGACGACATGATCGACGGGCAGGACATGGGCGGCGCCTTGCGCGAACCGCCGCAGGCGGAACAGCTTTTGCGGCTTGCGCGACTGGAGGATCAGACCGCCGCCGCGCTGGCGGGGGCAGATGGTCTCGACCCGCCCTTCGCGGCGCTGGCCCGGGTCGCCGCGCGTCACGACTTTCCCGATGCCTGGCCCCGCGATCTGCTGGAGGGGTTCCGCTGGGATGTCGAGCGGCGGCCCTTTGTCAGCATCGAGGATACGCTGCGCTACAGCTATCATGTCGCCGGCGTGGTGGGGGTGATGATGGCGCGGATCATGGGGGTGCGCGATCCGGTGGTGCTGGACCGCGCCTGCGATCTGGGGCTCGCGTTCCAACTGACCAATATCGCCCGCGATGTGCAGGAGGATGCGCGCGCCGGCCGCGCCTATCTGCCGGCTGACTGGCTGGCTGAGGCGGGGGTCCGGCTTGACCCCGAAGCGCCGGATCCGGCGGTCTTTCCGCTGGTGCTGCGCCTTCTGGACATGGCCGAACCCTATTACGCCTCGGCACGCGTGGGCATCCGCGCACTGCCGCCGGGTTGTGCCTGGGGGATCGCCTCGGCCGCGCGGATCTATCGCCAGATCGGGGTCCGCCTGCGTCAGGCGGGGCCTGCGGCGCTGTCGGGCCGCGTCTCGACCGGAACGGGGGAAAAGCTTCGTCTTGTGGTCAGCGGCCTGGGCGACGCGGCAGCAAGCCGCCTGCCGGCCCGCGAAACGCCGCGCGAAGGCCTGTGGACCCGGCCGCGAAGCCCGGGCGATCAGACATCCTGACGGGGGGAAACCTCGGGCCTCAGCTCCGGTCGGATGGACTTGTTGCCCTGCAACTGACGCTTCAGGTCCGGCACGGGCGGCGCATAGATAAAGCCGAAGGACACGCAGCCCTCGCGCCCCTCGACCGCGTGATGCAGCCGGTGCGCCTGATAAAGACGGCGCAGATAGCCCTTGCGCGGCACATAGCGGAACGGCCAGCGCTGATGCACCAGCCCGTCATGCACAATGAAATAGATCAGCCCGTAAAGCGTCACGCCGGTCGCGATCCACGTGAGCCGCCCCCACCAGAGCGATCCGGCCGCGAAGAGCGCGATGGCCACGACCGCGAAACAGACCGCATAGAGGTCGTTCTTCTCAAACGGCCCGTGGGTTTCCTCATGGTGCGATTTGTGCCAGCGCCAGCCCAGGGGGCCGTGCATCACCCAGCGATGGGTCGCATAGGCGACGAATTCCATCAGCGCGACGGTGCCGAGAACAAGCAGGACATTTATCAGGACGTTCATGCCGGAAGCCTCCGTGCCAGCATCTGCCCGACATAATCCCGCAAGGGTCCGACGTCCAGCCCGGTTTCCGTGAGGGCCGTTTCGACCTCGGCCACCCGGGCGGCGTAAAGCGCCGCGATCTGGGCCCGTTCAAGAACCTGTGTCAGGGCCAGCCGCGTGCCATCCCGCTGGGTGGTCTTGCCATGCGCCGCCTCGGCCTCGGCGCCGGCGGCGAGGTCGATCAGATCGTCATAGGCCTGAAACGCAAGCCCCAGCGCATCGGCGAAACGGCAAAGCGCCTCGGTCTGTGGGGGCGGCAGATCGGCCAGCGCAGCCACGGCCCGCACCGATGCGAGAAACAGCGACCCGGTCTTGAGCCTGTGCGCCACCGTGACCGCGCCGACGCCGCCCGACGGATCGCCGTGCAGGTCAAGGTCCTGTCCCGCGCTCAGCCCCGCATGGCCGACCGACCCCGTCAGCAGCGCGACAATCGCCGCCCGCCGGTCCGCCGGAATATCGGCCGAAGTCGCGACCACCTCATAGGCCAGCGACAAAAGCGATATGCCGGCCAGCACCGCCACGCTTTCGCCGAACTGCGCATGGGCACTGGCCCGGCCGCGCCGCAGGGGCGCGTCGTCCATGCAGGGCAGGTCGTCAAAGATCAGCGAGGCGCCATGCAGCATCTCGATCGCCGCCGCGAGGTCGAGGGCCGCCGCGCGCGGCACATCCGCCGCTTCGGCCAGCAACAGCACAAGGCCGGCCCGGAACCGCTTGGACGGCGCCATCAGGACGTAATCCATCGCCTCGATCAGGCGCGGGGCTGGGCCGGAGGCAGGCAGGCGGGCCGCAAGCTCGGTCTCGAACTGGTCCAACAGGCCGAGGGCCGGAGTCGCGCGGGGGCGCGAAAAGGCTTCGGTCGTATCTCGCAAAAGTCTCTCCCTGGTGGCGGCCGCTGCGGGCCGTCCTCTTGGTTGCGTGACATGATGATACGGGATTGTCCAAAATCAACGCAGAGAATTGTGCAGCCCGGTCACGTTTCACGGATACGTGTGATCCTGCGCCCATCCTGACACGAAAAACGAACATGAACGAGCGTAATTATTGAAGAACGCGCATCTTTGCCCGCGCATCGTTCCGATCCGGACGGGCCAGCGACGGTGGAATGGCGGCGCGCCGGGCTGCGCATGATCCGCCCGGTGCCGAAACCCATCGGCAGTATGTGCGGCAGGAACGCCCTCGACAACGCCCGGCGCGTCGAAGGTCTGGCCGCATGGAAACGGGCCGTCAACGCGACGATGCGCAGCGGGCTGAGCGCCTTATATCCCTGGTCCGGTGAAGTTGGCTGGGGCGGTAGGATTCGAACCTACGGTACACGGTACCAAAAACCGATGCCTTACCACTTGGCCACGCCCCAACTCTGCGGCGGTATTTAGCCAAGGGTGCGGGGTGCCGCAAGACCAAAATCACGCGAAATGTGACATTAATCACGTGAAATGTGACATTGTCCGGAACGGCGCGGACCGGTAAGCCGGGGCCATGGAAAACCTTGATGTCATAGTGCTTGGGGCGGGTGCCGCCGGTCTTTTCTGCGCGATCGAGGCGGCGCGGCGGGGGCGTCGCGTCGTGGTTCTGGATCATGCAAAGGCGCCCGGCGAAAAGATCCGCATCTCGGGCGGGGGGCGCTGCAACTTCACCAATCTCCAGATCGCGCCGGAGCGATTCCTGTCGCAGAACCCGCGCTTTGCGCTTTCGGCGCTGCGGCGCTACACGCAGCACGATTTCATCGCCCGGGTGAACGCGGCCGGAATCGCGTGGCATGAAAAGACGCTGGGGCAGCTGTTCTGCGACGGCTCGGCCCGGCAGATCGTGGACATGCTGCTGCGCGATCTTGCAGCGGCCGGAGGGGTGCTGCGGCTGGGCGTGGCCCCGCGCGAGATCGGCCATGACGGCAGCTTTGTGGTCCGGACCGACGACGGCGGGTTCCGTGCCCCGCGTCTGGTCGTGGCGACGGGCGGCAAGTCGATCCCCAAGATGGGGGCGACGGGCCTTGGCTATCGCATTGCGGAACAGTTCGGGCTGCGGCTGGTGGAAACGCGGCCGGGGCTTGTGCCGCTGACCTTCGGGCCCGAGGTTCTGGAACCTTTGCGCCCCCTCGCCGGCATCTCGGTCCCCGCGCGGGTGTCCTGCGGCAAGGCCGGGTTTCAGGAAGGCCTTTTGTTCACTCATCGCGGCCTCTCCGGGCCCTCGATCCTGCAGATATCTTCTTACTGGCGCGAGGGGGACAGCCTGCGTGTCAACCTTGCCGCGGATCGCGACGTGGCCGCGGATCTTGCCGCGATCAAGGCGTCGCAGGGGCGGATCGCGGTCAAGACGGCGCTGGCGCGGATCCTGCCCGAACGGCTGGCACAGGTGGTGGCCGAGCGGCTGGCGCTGAAGGGCAATCTGGCCGACCAGCCCAAGGCGGCGATGGCCGCATTGACCGCCGCCGTGACGGAGTGGGAGGTCAAGCCCAACGGGTCCGAGGGCTACCGCACGGCCGAGGTGACGCTGGGCGGCGTCGACACGCGCGATCTGGACGCCCGCACCATGGAGGCGCGGGCGGTGCCGGGCCTTTATTTCATCGGTGAGGTGGTGGACGTGACCGGCTGGCTGGGTGGCTACAACTTCCAGTGGGCCTGGTCATCGGGATGGGCGGCGGGGCAGGCGGTCTGACCCGCCCCGCAGCAGGTCAAAGCGTCTGGTCGTAATCGCCGACCGAAGGCTCGGTCCGGATCACCGCGTCGATATCCTCGAAAATCGCGCGCAGTTCATCGTGGCTTTCGGGGCTTTCGCAGACGACCACCAGGTTCGGCGTGTTGGACGAAGCCCGCACCAGACCCCAGCCCCCGTTGTCGAGGATCACCCGCGCGCCGTTCACGGTCACCACCGTCTCGATCTTGCGGCCGCCGAGGGTGCCGCCCTCATCCGCACGCGCGACGAGCTTTTCGACCAGCCGCTCCAGCACCTGATATTTCTCGCCATCGGCGCAATAGGGCGACATGGTGGGCGAGGAATAGGTGACGGGCAGGGCCTTGCGCAGGTCGGAGAATTTCATCTCGGGGTTGCGGTCCATCAGCTTGCATATCTCGACCGCGACGCGCATCCCGCAGTCGAAGCCGCGCCCGATGGCGCCCGACAGGAAATAGTGGCCCGACTTCTCGAACCCCGCCAGCGCGCCGATCTCGCGCACCCGGCGCTTCATGTGGCTGTGGCCGGTCTTCCAGTAATCGGCCTTGGCGCCATGTTCCTTCAGCACCGGGTCCGAGGCAAAAAGCCCGGTCGATTTCACATCGGCCACGAAGGTCGATCCCGGATAGATCTTGATCAGGTCGCGCGCCATGATGACGCCGACCTTGTCGGCAAAGATCTCTTCACCCTCATCGTCCACGACGCCGCAGCGGTCGCCGTCGCCGTCAAAGCCAAGCGCAAGGTCCGCGCCCGAGGCTTTGACCGCATGGGCCATGTCATGCAGCATTTCCAGCGCTTCGGGGTTCGGGTTGTAGTTCGGGAAGGTGTAGTCGAGCTCATTATGCAGCGGCACGACCTCGGCACCCAGACGGCGCAGCAACTCGGGCGCAAAGGCCGACGCGGTGCCGTTGCCTGTCGCGCAGACGATCTTGAGCGGGCGCGACAGTTTGAAATCGCCCGCCAGATCGTCGAGATATGCCTCCTTGACGCCATCGACGAATTCATAGCGTCCGCCCGCGCGCGTTTCGCCCAGGCCGCCCATGACGATGTCGCGCAGTTCGGCCATTTCATCGGGGCCATGGGTCAGCGGGCGGTCAAAGCCCATCTTGACCCCCGTCCAGCCGTTCGGGTTGTGGCTGGCCGTGACCATCGCCACCGCCGGCACATCCAGATGGAACTGCGCGAAATAGGCCATCGGCGACAGCGCCGGGCCGATATCCTTGACGTGGATGCCTGCCTGCATCAGCCCCAGCACCAGCGCGTTCTTGATGGCGAGCGAGTAGTCGCGATAGTCGTTCCCGACCGCGATCACCGGCTCCAGCCCGCGCTTGTGCATCTGCGTGCCAAGGCCGAGGCCAAGCGCCGTCATCCCGGGCAGGTTGATTTCCTGCGGATATTTCCAGCGCGCGTCATATTCGCGGAAACCGGTGGGCGCGATCATCGCGTCGCGCAGGAAGGACCAGGTGTTCGGCGTGACGGAAGGGATGGGTTTCATCATGAACTCTCGGCTTGTTTCGGTCAGAGTCGGTATGGGCAGAGGCGGTTTGGTCAGGTCGAAATCGGAAGGGGGTCAAAGGCGGATCGGGCGGGCCTTGGCCAACGCGTCAAAGGCGGCAAGGGTTTCGAGAACCCGCTCCATCTGGTCGAGCGCGATCATGTTCGGCCCGTCCGACGGCGCGCGGTCCGGGTCCTCATGCGTCTCGATGAAGACGCCGGCGATGCCGAGACTGACGGCCGCGCGCGCCAGGACCGGCGCGAATTCCCGCTGCCCGCCCGATGCGCCGCCCAGACCGCCGGGCTGCTGCACCGCATGGGTTGCGTCCATGATGACCGGATAGCCAGTGGCCGCCATCTGCGGCAGCCCGCGCATGTCGGTGACGAGGGTGTTGTAGCCGAACGAGCTTCCGCGCTCGGTCAGCAGGATGCGTTCGTTTCCGGTCGAGGCGACCTTGGCCGCGACATTCGGCATGTCCCAGGGGGCAAGGAACTGCCCCTTCTTGATGTTCACCGCCGCACCGGTTTCCCCGGCGGCCAGCAAAAGGTCGGTCTGGCGGGACAGGAAGGCCGGGATCTGCAGCACATCGACCGCCTCGGCCACGGGCGCGCAATGGCCCGGTTCATGCACGTCCGTCAGTACCGGGCAGCCGATGGCCGCGCGGATGCCCGACAGGATTTCGAGCCCCTTGTCCATCCCCAGGCCACGCCGGCCCGAAAGCGAGGTGCGGTTCGCCTTGTCATAGCTCGCCTTGAACACATAGCCGAGGCCGAGCGTCGCGCAGATCCCGGCCATGCGGCCCGCGATCATCTGGGCGTGATCCGCGCTTTCGAGCTGGCAGGGGCCGGCGATCACCGTCAGCGGCAGGTCGTTTGCGGCCGTGACCGGGCCGATCGCGACCCGCTTCATTTCAGTCGTCATGCAGATACCTGTTCCCTCAGCACCGCCGCTGTCAGCGTCAACATCAGGAATATGCCGCCGAAGATCAGAAAGACCAGCGCCGTGTTCTCGACCGCGCGGGGATAGGTCGCCTCATCCGGGGCGACGGGGCTGACGCCCAGCGACAGATAGCGCACCTGCCGGTTCGCCTCGATCCGCGCGGTTTCAAGCTGTTGCAGCGATTGCGCCAGCATCATCTGGCGCGTCTGCACATTGGACTGGGCGACGACAAGCTCGCTCTGGATACGGGCGAGCGAGAGGCCGCCCTCGCTGCCGTCCCGCGTCAGGCGTGACCGGACCGTGGCGATCTCCGATTCAAGCGAGGCGATGCGGCGTTCCAGCGGGTCGACCCGGGCCCGGTTCGGGTTCGGGTTGGCCAGAAGCTCCTGCAGGGCAAGCCGGTCCTGCGTCAGCTGCGTCTCAAGGTTGGAAAGCTGGGTGGTCAGAAGCCCGACCTCCATGTCGCTCGACAGAACCTCGTAGGATTGCTGCAGCTCGACGACGCGCTGCTGCGCCTCCAGCATCCGTGCCTCGGCATCCTCATGGCTGGCGATGGCGCCGCTCATCTGGTCTTCGCGCAGGCGCTGGGTCAGCTGGTCGACCTGTTCCTCGGCATAGCGGATCAGGGCGAGCGAAAAGTCGCGCGCCATGGCCGGGTCCGCGGCGATCACCTCCATCTTGATGACGCCCTCGGTCGGGTCATAGCCGATCCGCACCATCCGCCGATACAGGCGATAGGCGGATTCGTTCGTCGCATCCGGGGCGAGCCGGTGGATCGGGTCGATGCTCTCGGCCGAGAAATGTTCGCGGAACCCGAGTTCCTGATCCAGCCGCATCATCGCCTCACGCGATTGCAGATAGCCCTGCACGGTCACGGAATCCTGCGAGGTCGCCAGCCCCGAGCCGGAAAAGAGCCCGCCAAGCGCCGAATGCGACGCCCCGTCCGCCTGCTGGATCACCATTTCGGTATTGGTCGCGTAAAGCGGGGTCGCCACGCGGAAGTAATAGAACCCGCCGATGATCGTCGGGATCAGAACGAAGAAGAACAGCTGCGCCACCAGCAGCACCATCCGCCGGCGCCTGCGCCGCGCGATGTCGCGCTGGATCTGCAGGATCTGGCGCGCACGCTCATCCTCGGCCGAGGGGGCCGAGGGGCGACCCGGCGGGGACGGGGGCGCGAATTTCTGCGGCAGCCGGTCGCCATCGAGCCGCAGCACATCGGTCCCCGGACCTGCGGCCAGAAAATCCTCTTCGGCCGCGTCGTTCCTGCGGTTGCGGCGCGGTTGCGGGGGTTTCTGCGCCTCCGCCTGCTTTTCATCGGCCTTTTGGGCGGGTGCGCCCTTCTTTTCCGCCGAGGCCACGACCTTGAGCGCCTGATCCCGGTGGAACGGGTCGATGCCCCGGGCGCGCAGCAGGCGCACCGCGTCGATATCCGAGGCGGGCGACAACCCTTCCTTTTCGGCCAGTTGCATCGCGCGGGCCAACTGACGGTCGGTCAGCCCCTCGGCCCGGATCGCGGCCAGTTCGGCCTCACGCTCGGACGCATCCTGTGCTGCGGCGTCGGCTGCGCCGGTTCCGGGCGCGGCCTGGTTGCCTTCGGCTCCCGTGCGCCCGGTGCGGAACCGCTTAGCCCTGGGTTTGATAGTCATAAAGCTCTTTCGCCTCTTCCAGCGTGTCGAACATATGAAGTTGGCCATCCCGCAGGACAGCGGCGCTGCGGCAGAACTGTTCCAGCGTGGCCGATTGATGCGACACGATCACGACAGTCGAATTGTGCAGCCTTTCGCGCAGGATGGACCCGGCGCGCTGGTTGAAATGCACGTCGGTCGTGGCGGGCATCCCTTCGTCGATCAGGTAGATGTCGAACTCGATCGCCAGCAGAAGCGACAGGTTGAATCGTGACTTCATCCCCTGGCTGTAGGTGCCGACGGGCATGTCGTAATATTCAGCGATGTCGCAGAGCCAGCGCGAGAACGCCTCGACATAGTCGGGGTCGAGCCCGTAGAGCCGCGCGATGTAGCGGGCGTTTTCCTTGCCGGAATGTCTGGCGATCACCCCGCCCATGAAGCCCAGCGGGAAAGAGATGCGGCACAGCCGGCGGATCGTGCCCTCATCGGGTTTTTCCAGCCCCGCCATCATGTTGATGACGGTCGTCTTGCCGGTGCCGTTCGGTGCAAGAATGCCAAGCGAATTGCCAAGCTCGACCCGGAACGACGCACGGTCGAGGATCACCTTCCTCTGTTTGCCGGTCCAGAAGGATTTGCTGACATTGGTGAATTCGAGCATTCGATACAACTTTGGCGCATTAAGCGCGGGACATGTAATTGCCGGACATACATATTTCCCGACGACCCATTATGCGCCAAGGCCGTATCCGTTGACAACCGTCGTGTTGCACTGCGGCATTTGCCCGCCTAGGCCATCTGCCACAGGCTGCCCGCAATAACGGCACCGCCAAGCGCGATGCCGAGATAAGCGGCAAAGACGCGGGGTTTGACCAGCGCCCAGACTGCCACCGCCGCCGGGATGCAGCTGATGCCGCCGGCCACGACAAACGCCATCGCCGCGCCGGGGCTCATGCCCTGTTCGACCATCCCGGCCACCAGCGGGACCGCCGCATAGCCGTTCAGATAGGCGGGTGCCCCCACCAGCGCCGCCAGCAGCACGGGCCGCAGACCCTCGCCGCCAAGCGTCGCGACGATCATCTCGGCCGGGACATAGGCAAGCATCAGCGATTGCAGCAGATAGGCCAGCGCCAGCCACTTCAGCAGAAAGAGGAACTGTTCCGCTGCGGTCCGTCCAAAGACCGTCCGGCGGCCCGCGTCCGTCCAGAACCGCCATTCGGGGCGCACCGTCAACCCGCGCGGGGTTCCGCCGCCACAGCAGGACGCCTTCGGCGCCGGTCCCTTGCGCAACGGATCGGCAAAGACCGGGCTTGCCGCAAAGGCGCGCACGATCAGCCCGCCGCCGATCCCGATCCCGATGGCCGCGGCGGTCTTCGCCAGCGCAAAGTCGAGCCCCAGCCCGCCCGCCGTCACCGCGAACATCGCCGGGTCCATCAGGGGCGAGGCGAGCCAGAGCGCCATCACCGCCGAAAGGGGCGCCCCCAGCGCCAGCAGCGCGGCGATGAGCGGTATGATCTCACACGAGCAGAACGGCGCGAGGCCGCCCACCATGGCCGCGAGCAGGATCATCCGCAGCTCATGCCCCTGAAAGGCGCGCGCGACCAGCCCCTCGGCCTCGGCCGCCTTGAGCCAGGCCACCGCGATCACCGCAAAGAGGATATAGGGCAAGGTCCCCGCCAGTGCCCCGGCTGCGCCGACAAGGGCGGGGCGCACCTGCATCGGATCGAAGAGCGCCAGCAGGACCGGAATGGCAAGAATGGCGATCACCACCTTGTCGACGCCGCGTCGCGCGCCATGACCGTGGTCGTGACTGTGATCAGGACTGGGGTCGTGATGCCCGTCGTGGCTGTGTGAACCGGCGTCAGCCATGGATGTGATCCTCATGCGGGGTGGGGCTGTCGGCGCAACATTCCGACAGCAGGAAATCGGACAGGCGGCGGATGCCGGCATGGGCCGCCGCGCAGATGATCTGGCGCCCCTGCCGTTGCTGCGTCACCAACCCCGCCTGCGCCAGCGTCTTGACGTGGAAGGTCAGAGTCGAGCCGGTGATGCCGCAGCGCGCGCCCAGATCGCCGATGCTCAGCCCCTCGGGGCCGGCGCGGACGAGGGTGCGGAGAACGGACAGGCGCTGTTCCGATCCCAGTGCAGCAAAGGACAGGGCGGCTTCTTCGGGGGGGAGGACATGGTTCGCTTTCATGATTCTATAATTATAGAAATATCGATTCGTCGCAATCCCTTTTCTTCTGCCCCCGCTTTTCTTCTGCCCCCGGTGCACCTAGCTGGGGGCCATGACCCTGACCGACGAGATCACTTCCTGCCGCCTGTGCGCCGGGCGCTTTGCCGCCACGGCGACCGCCCATCAGCCCCGGCCCGTGCCGTGGTTCCGGCCCGGCGCGCGTATCCTGATCGCGGGGCAGGCGCCGGGAATGCGGGTGCATGCGGCCGGCCGGCCCTTTGCCGATGCCTCGGGCGTGCGGTTGCGCGGCTGGCTGGGGATGACCGAGGCCGAGTTCTATGACCGCGACCGCGTGGCCGTGGTGCCGATGGCCTTCTGCTTTCCCGGCTATGACGCCAAGGGCTCCGACCTTCCACCGCCGCCGCTTTGCGCCGCGACATGGCACGACCGGGTGATGCAGGCGATGCCCGGCCTGCGGATGATGCTGCTGGTCGGCGCCTATTCCCAGCGCTGGCATCTGAAAACCCGCGCAAGCGTCACCGAAACCGTCAGTCGCTGGCGCGACCATGCACCGTCGCGCTGGCCCTTGCCGCATCCGTCCTGGCGCACTACGGGTTGGGCCCGGAAAAACCCGTGGTTCGAGGCCGAGCTTCTGCCCGAACTGCGCGCCCATCTGCGAAAGGTCCTGGATGATGACGCCGCTTGATACCGTCCATGCCGCGATGGAAACGGCGCCCGAGGACGATGCAGCCCGGCTCCGGTTCTATGAACGTCTGGCCGATGGAGAGCTTTTCCTGCTGCTGGAAAGCGAGGCCGAGGGCGAGACGCTGACGCCCCGGGTGTTTTCTCTCGAGGATGGCGATGTCGTGCTGGTCTTTGACCGGGAGGACCGGCTGGCCGAGTTCGTCGGCGCCCCGGCGCCCTATGCCGCGCTGCCGGGGCGGGTGGTCGCGCGGCTGCTGGCGGGGCAGGGGATCGGGCTGGGGCTCAACCTCGGGGTTGCGCCGTCCTCGATGATCGTGCCGGCGGATGCGGTGGACTGGCTGGCGCAGACGCTGGGCAACGCCCCGTCCGAGATCGAGGCGCGCCCGGAAGAGGTTCTGCCGCCCAAGGGCCTGCCAGAGGCGCTTTTGACCGCGCTTGACGCCAAGCTCGCGCGGGCGGGCGGGCTGGCGCGCTTTGCCTATCTCGCGGCGGTCCGGTATGAGGGCGGGCGCCATGGCCACATGCTCGCCTTCATCGACGCGGCCGATGGTGCCGAGGGTCCGCTGGCCCGCGCCGCCGCCGAGGCGCTGACCTTTTCCGGCATCGAGGCCGGCGAGATGGACGTGGCCTTCTTCAAGGCGCATGAACCCGTCGCGGCCTCGCTAGCGCGGGCCGGGCTGCGGTTCGACCTGCCGGAGCCGGAGCTGCCGGGGTCCGCGCCGCCACCTCCGCCGGGAATGGACCCGACGAAGCCGCCGAAACTGCGGTGAATTTTGGGGTATCTTGATACCTATTTTTTAACAATATGATTTTGCTACCTTTTATATGGCATGTAACACTTGACGCGAAACTGACGTACTGTAGAACACCGCCATCCTGGGCGGGCCTTGGCGCGCCTTCTGACCGTTTCTCTCGAAATAGGGCGAGCAATGAAAACCTATACCGCAAAACCGGCGGAGATTGAGAAGAAGTGGATCCTGATCGACGCCGAAGGCATCGTTCTGGGCCGCCTCGCCTCTATCGTCGCCATGCGCCTGCGCGGCAAGCACAAGGCGACCTTCACCCCCCACATGGACATGGGCGACAACGTTATCATCATCAACGCCGACAAGGTGCAGATGACCGGTAACAAGCGCAACGACAAGGTCTATTACTGGCACACCGGCCATCCCGGCGGGATCAAGCAGCGCACCGCGCGCCAGATCCTCGAAGGCGACCACCCCGAGCGCGTGATCGAAAAGGCCATCAAGCGGATGCTGCCCGGTGGCAAGCTGTCGCGCCAGCAGATGACCAACCTGCGCATCTATGCCGGCGCCGAGCATCCGCATGAGGCGCAGCAGCCCGAAGTGCTCGACCTCAAGCCGCTGAACCCGAAAAACACGCGGAGCGCATGATCATGGCCGAAGACATCAAATCCCTCGACGATCTGAAGTCGGTCGTTTCGGGCACCCCCGCCGCCGAGGCCGAGGCCCCCCGTGAACCCGTGCGCGACGCACAGGGCCGTTCCTACGCGACCGGCAAGCGGAAAGACGCGGTCGCCCGCGTCTGGATCAAGCCGGGCAACGGCAAGGTCATCGTGAACGGCAAGCCGATCAACGAGTACTTCGCCCGTCCCGTGCTGCAGATGATCCTGCGCCAGCCGTTCCAGGTCGCCAATGTCGAAGGCCAGTTCGACGTGATGGCCACCGTCAAGGGCGGCGGTCTGTCGGGTCAGGCCGGTGCGGTCAAGCACGGCATCTCCAAGGCGCTGCAGCTTTACGAACCCTCGCTGCGCGGCGCGCTCAAGGCGGCAGGCTTCCTGACCCGCGACGCCCGTGTGGTCGAGCGGAAGAAATACGGTAAGGCCAAGGCCCGCCGGAGCTTCCAGTTCTCCAAGCGTTAAGCCGGAACCTGCATCACAGCAGGCAAGTTTCTGGAAAGGCCCCGCAATTCTGCGGGGCTTTTTCGTTTTTCGCGCAGGCCCAAGCTGGAGGCTGGAAGGCGAATCTCACGCGGATCGCAGGCCCCTGAAGCGCATCCTGCTTGGGGCATTTGGGCGGATGTGAGGGCGCAAGGGCTGCGCTTTTTTCATGGCGCAGCGGCTTTTTTCGGGCTCAGCTTGACGGTCGGTTTACCGATCTGTGCAAGGGTGACCGTGCCCATCAAGAATCGCCAGGCATCCGCGCCCGCCCAGCCGCTTGCCTGTCGGACCGCCAAGTTCAATCGACCGTTCAACCGGAGCAACAGATCACGAGGAAATGTAGTCCACAAGATTGACGAAGACCGTGCTGATTCGTCATGCTGCCGCCAGAGCAGTCAAGACCAGAGACCAAAAATGGCCCGTCTTACCGATTACCACAGCCCCTTTGGGGGGCCTTCCCTTGGTATGCGCAAGAACGCCGAGGGGTATGAGATCTACTTTGACGATGGCGTCGCGCGCCGGCTGATCTGGCGGGTTGCAAGCCCGGGGATCAGCGAGCATCGGCTCGGGGACGCGCTGCGGTCAGCGATCCACCAGACGAGGGTTCTGCCCGCGCTCTACGCCGAACTTCGCCAGCGCGGCATCGCGATCGAGAGCGTCTTTCGCTGAGGCGGGGCCTCAGGCCGGAATTGTCCCGAGTAGCGTCAGGCCCCGATCAGTTGTGCAGCCGGGTGCTGTAACTGAGCGTGACGGGAACGCCCTTGCGGCCTTCTGGCCGCAAGCAATCGCGACCTAAGCGCCAAACGCGCGGGAATGTGGTTGAGGTGCCATTTCTGAGCATCGCGTGTCCCGTGAACCCGTCGCGCAGAGAAGGTGTTGCGGAAGGACCGTCAATCGAGATCAGCCCGGCCCGGGCGTGAAAAGACCGCGGTGTGTTCTGCAGGTTGTCATAGCCAATCAATGAGAGGCCGCGTACGGGATTAGCTGATCGCACAACCCGTTCCCGATCTCGCTATAGGCAGACCCCCCCGCGCGCGGGACTTACGATTGCGACAGGCGCCGGGCCGGCCCGGACCGAGGCACACTCCCTGCGCGCGCTGGACTTGCGGCTACCAGTCCACCCGCCCATCATCTGCATCGGCATACCTCCCGCGCAAGGGACTTACCCGCTGGATACACAGGCACCGGCGCTCGCCAGGGCAGAACCCCGCGCACGGGACGAACTGGTGCGAGAAGGGCTGCGGCGCGGCGCGTAGTGGAACGAAAGCTCCGTCTATGTGCAGCATATGCCCGCCCGAGGCCGCCAGCATGAACAGTGCCGCATCAGTTCCGCGAGCGCGGGTGGGACATACGTCATGAGGGCGTGGTGATCCTCCCCGACGCCGCGTCAGCCCGCGTGCTGCCGGACATACGCTTCCATCCGCGCCCGGAGCGGGGCAGGATCAGTCAATTCCGAAAGCAGGCGGATTTTCAGAAGCGATCCTGCTAGACGGCTGCAGATCGGGAGACGTATCAACTCCGCGGGTTCGCGGGGTACACTGCGGGAGGTGACATCGATGATCATGAACCCCGCGGTTTCGGCCGGTCGGCCATTGGCCGAAGGTATTTCCGGCTGGCAGGAGCGGTTGCTTGCGCATTTCGTGGCCGGTCGATGGCAGATGCCGCTCTCGGTCCGGATAGCGGCTGTTCCCGGGTTCGGTACGGCGCGGGTGGTTCGCGCGGGGGCGGGTGATGTTCGTCGAGCGCGGGTGCGGCTGGGAGAGGTCGGCGGATCGGCTGGTTCGCAGCTCGCGGAAGGTTCCGATCCCGAGGGGGCAGCAGATGAACGAGCGCGGCTTCTGGCGGAACTCTCCCATCAGATCGCAGGGTTCGTGCCATCTGCGGCTGGTGACGCGCCCCGGCCCGAGGCGAGCGAACCCGATCAGGGGCTTGAGCCTATCGCCGGCTGGGGTCGCATCTGGCCGGTCGATCACCCCGGCAGCATGATTCCCCCACCAACGAACCGGTCCCAAGTCACCGAACTTGCCCCTGTTGCGGTGTCCGGGTTTTCGCAAAGCATGCCGGTCTTGCTTTGTCAGCTTCGGGAACCGATCGCACCGGAACCGCTGCTCATCACGGTTTTGCCCTATCTGCGGGCCGGGCAGCCGGTTCTGATCCTTGCGCGGCCCGTCGCTGCGATCCCGGCGTTTCTTGTCGTCCGGGCCCTCGACCGTTTTGGGATGGGCCGCAGCCTTGCGCTGCTTTACCGCTAGCTGTCGGGCGGCAGCAGGCCCAGCCCGCGCATGTAGATGCCGATGCCGGTTTCCAGCAGATCTTCGGGCGAAAAGGGCGTGCGGGTGCCGGGCGCGGCGCGGGCGTAAAGCTCGACCACGCCATGGCTCATCGCCCAGATATGGGCCGAGAACATGGCCGCCGGCGGGCGTTTTTCGCGCGGGATATGCTGCGACAACGCCTCGGCCGCGCGTTCCAGAACCCGGTTGGCCCGGGCGGCGGCGGCGGCGAGTTCCGGGGTCTGGCTGTGGGAAACCCCGCTTTCGAACATCGCCATGTAATGCCCCGGATAGCGCCGCGCGAAGGCGAGATAGGCGCGACCCGTCGCCTCGAACGCCGCCAGCGCCGAGGGCTGGCCCTTGTTGAAGGCGTAATCCATCAGGTCCGAAAAGATCTCGAACCCCTGCGTCGCACATTCGGCGATCAGATCCTCGCGCCCGGCAAAATGGCGGTAGACAGCCGCGGGCGTGACGCCGGCAGCCTTGGCGGCCTCGGAGAGCGTGAAGCCCTGCGGACTTTTTTCGCGGATCAGTTCCAGCGCGGCCTCGACCAGCGCCTGGCGCAGGTTGCCGTGGTGATAGCCGCGCTTAGGCATCGGTCGCTGCGCGGATGTCGGGCCCGCCGCAGATCGCGGGATCGGGCCCGCCCACGACGCCCATGTCCCGCCCGTCATAGGCGATGACCGACAGCACATGCCGGATCACCGCCAGCCGCGCGCGATACTTGTCGTCCGCCAGAATGACGGTCCAGGGCGCAAAGTCGAAATGGCTGCGGGCGAGCGTATCGGAAATCGCCGCGCTGTAGGCATCCCATTTGCGCAGGCCCTCGACGTCGATCGCGCTGAGCTTCCATTGCTTGAGAGGGTCCTGTTCCCGCGCCAGCATCCGCCGCAGCTGTTCCGCCCGCCCGATCTCGAGCCAGAGCTTCACGAGATACATGCCCTCCTCGACCAGCATCGCCTCGACCGCCGGAAGCTGGGTGAAGAACCGCGCGCGTTCCGCCTCGGTGCAAAAGCCGAAGACCGGTTCCAGAACGCCGCGGTTATACCAGCTGCGGTCAAAGAGGGTCATCCGGCCGGCCTGGGGCAGACGCTCGATATAGCGCTGGAAATACCATTGCCGCGCCTCGGCATCGCTGGGTTTGTCCAGGGCCTCGATCCGGGCCACGCGGGGGTTGAGGTTGGCCGTGAAGCGGGAAATCGCGCCGCCCTTGCCGGCGGTATCGCGCCCCTCGAAGATGATGACCACGCGCGCGCCGGTCGTCCTGACCCAATGCTGAAGCTTGACGAGTTCAAGCTGGAGCGCGCCCAGCTCTGACTCATAGGCGGCCTTGTCCATCCAGCGCGGATAGGGGTAGCCGGGCGTCACGATGTCCTTGTCCCGCGCATCCTTCAGCGCGTCGCGCACCGGTGGCGGCGCGCCCCGGGCGAGGTAGTCGGAAATCGCACCGTCGAAAGGCAGGGTCATGGCGGCTCCTTGGTCGGTCCCCGTGACTAGCGCGTTTGGCGGACCTTGTGCAACTCGCGCAGGCCGGCACGTTCGGCGGCGCGGTCGATGGCGGCCACGACCTCGGCCGGGGCGGCGTGATGCGGCATATGCCCGATCCCGTTCAGGACGCGCAGATGCGCCGTCGGCACCTGCGACACCATGGCGAGCGAGTTGAGTTCCAGCCCCACGATGCGGTCGCGATTGCCATGCAGGATCTCGATCGGCTGGCGGAGCTGCGGATAATAGGGCGCCATATAGGCGAGATACGGCTTCAGCGCGCCGACCTGATGGGTATTGGCGCGAAAGCTTTCGCGGCGCGCCGCAAGACCCACGCCGATATAGTCGGCATAGCCGGGCGGGACCTCTTGCGGGTTGAAGAGGCCGCGCATGATCCAGTCTTCCGCCTTGCCATAGGGCGCATAGCCGGTGATGAGCGGGATGACCGTTCCTTCGCCGAAACGGCTGCGGATAAAGGGATACCAGCGCCCGAATTCGCCCGGCCAGGGATAGGTGGTGCCCGACACGATCACCAGCGCGGCCGGCCCGTCCGGGTCGCGCAGCGCCCAGGCCATCGCGACCGACGCGCCATAGCTGTGGCCAAGAACGATGGGGTGGCGCGCCCCAAGCTGGTCGGCGGCGGCGCGCAGCAGGTCGGCCTGGGCGATGGGGCTCGCGTTCGGCTCTTCGCCGATGAAGTCGGTCCAGCCATGGCCGGGGCGGTCAAAGACGATGACGCGGTAGTCGTCGCGCAACTGTTCGACAAGGCTGAAGGTGAAATCGCGCGTGTTCCCGCTGGCGCCATGCAGCAGCACCAGGTCCGGGCCGAACCCTTCGACATGGGCATGGACCTGCACGCCGTCGACGTTCAGGATCTGGCCGGTCGGGGGATACATCGCCTCGGCCTCGCGTTCGCGCTGTTCTGCGCGACCGTTGATCGTGGCGGCGCAGCCCGCCAGCAGGAGGGCTGCCACAAGCGCGAGAAGCCTAGCGGCCGATTTCGGCGAGGTCATAGGGCGTGGTCTGATATATCTCGTTGATCCAGTTGCCATATAGAAGATGCGCGTGGCTGCGCCAGCGGTTCATCGGCGTCTTCGCGGGATCGTCATCGGGATAATAGTTGACCGGCACCCGGATCGCCTTGCCCGCCGCCACGTCGCGGTCGTATTCCTCTTTCAGCGTGCCGCTGTCATATTCGAGATGGTTGAAGATATAGAGCGCGCGATGCGCCGCATCCTCGACCAGACAGGGGCCGACCTGATCGCTGCCCAGAAGCGTCGTCAGGCCCGGACGGGCATCGACCTCTGACTGCCGGATTTCCGTCCAGCGGCTGACCGGGATCAGCAGGTCGTCGGAAAATCCCCGCAGATAGGGCGAGGCCGGGGCAAGGTTGCGGTGCCGGAAACAGCCGAAGGCCTTGTCCTCCAGCAGGTGTTTCTGCACACCGTGGAAATGGTTGATCATCGCCATCCCGCCCCAGCAGACGCCGAAGGTCGAATGAACATGGGTCTGGGTCCAGGCAAAGACCTCGGCCAGTTCGTCCCAGTAGGTCACGGCCTCATAGGGCAGATGTTCGACCGGGGCGCCGGTGATGATCAGCCCGTCAAAGCGTTCCTCGCGCACCTCGGCAAAGGGGCGGTAGAATTCGGCCATATGCTCGGCCGCCGTGTTCTTCGTCTCATGCTCGGTCATGCGGATCAGCGACAGGTCGATCTGCAAGGGCGTCGCGCCGATCAGCCGGGCGAACTGCGTCTCGGTCTGGATCTTCTTCGGCATGAGGTTCAGCAGCCCGATCCGCAAGGGCCGGATGTCCTGCCGGGCGGCGCGGATATCCGACATCACCATCACGCCCTCGCGCGAGAGCACGTCAAAGGCGGGGAGGGATTCGGGCAGGGTGATGGGCATGGCTTCTTCCTTTCAAGGATCGGCAGATATGCCCGTTTCGCGGCAGGCTCAACCCCGCTGGTCGAGCCGCGCGGCGATCAGGTCGTCAAACCCGGCCACCGTCGTGACCTGCGCGATTTCCCCGGCGGTGACGCTGATGCCCCAGTTCCGCGCCATCGCGGCATAGCGCGGCTGCCGATGCGCCAGCGCCTGCGCATAGGCCCAGCGGACAAAGGCGTCGGGGTCGACGCCATCGGGGGGCAGTCCGGTCCGGTCGAGATACTGCGCCCAGGTCCGGTGAAGGAAGTCGGGCTGGTAATACATCGGCTTCGGCGCCTTGTCGAAACGGCGGATCAGCTCGTCCGTATGCGTGTCCGATCCTTCGATCCAGACCATCAGCAGGTTGCGCGACAGGGCGGTCAGCACCGGGTCGGCGGGGTTTTCAGGGTCCACCACCTCGCAGATCGAGCCGCCGGTGTCGCAGACGAAATGCGGATAGCCATAGATCGCCTGCGCCCGTTCGATGAAATGAGGCGTGTCGAGCAGCGCCGCCATTTCCGCCGTGCGATGCTGGTCCTGCCGCTTCATGTATTCGTCAAAGGGCAGGCCGCCCCGCGCCGGATCGCCCGGCTTGCCCAGATAGGTCGAGAGCGGCGCGAGATTGTCGAAGGTGATGTTCGAGGAGATGCAGACCGAATCCGACATCAGCAATTCCCGCAAGAGCGGGACCTTCATCGCCTCGCGCTTGAAGTTGTCGGCGATGTGTTCGCCCATGTAGCGGGTGCCGATGCGGTAATCGATGGAATAGTGGAACCAGTCCCCCGACCCCCGCAACAGGGCCGAGACATGCGTCTTGCCCAGTCCCGACATGCCGAACAGCGCCACGCGTTTCTGCGGGGCGCTGCGCCATTCGTTGCCACTGCCGTAGATCATCCTGCCTCCGCCCGCCGTTATCCCTGCCAAAGCAGAGCGCCGCCGCGCGGTCAAGCGGGATGGTCAGGCGGGATGCGGGCCTGCCAAGGGACCCGCACCGCCCGTCAGCCTTCAGAAGCTGTAGCCGACGCGCACGCCCGCCGCCACAGCATGGTTGCCGCTGAAGTCCCCGCCCAGGTTGACCGTGGTCGCATCGCCGAGGTCGATATAGCGCAGGCCGCTGATGATCTTGAAATTGTCCTGCGTATAGGTGACGGCGAGGCCGATGCTGCTCTGCCCGTCGGTCGGGCCGAGGTTCGAGGTGGGCGAGAAGCCGTCGGTCGTATAGCTCGCCATGATCGCGCCGGACCAGTTCTCGTTGAACCGCCGGCCCAGGCCGATCGAATAGGTCACGGCCTCGGTGTTGTATTCGACCAGCGTGCCGCCGGTCTGCGATTCATAGAACGGGGGCGTGATGTCGAAATCTGTCCATTTCACCCAGCGCACCCCGCCCATCAGCAGCGTGTCGGGCGCGATACCGGTCTGGAATTCGAGGTTCACCGATTCCGGGATGACGGTTTCAAAGGTGGTTTCCAGCTGAGCGAGGCCGACGAAGGTCTCGGTCGCGTTGAACTCATGCTTGATGCGCGAATTGTAGGTCAGCGCCACCCGCGCCGCATATTGCGGGATCTCGTAGGCGGCACCGATCAGCCAGCCGAAGGCCACGTCGTCATCCACGCTCATGGTATATTGCGCGGGGCCGGGCAGGAAGAGTTCGACCTCGCCGTTGGTGCGGACGGCGCGCAGGCCACCATAGACGCTCATGTTCGGGTTGATGCGGTAGCGCAGGATGCCGGTGACGCCGATGCTGTTCACCTCGGCGTTCGAGCCTGCGATCGGATAACCCGTGCCGGTCGGATAGCGGACATCGGCGCCGATGGGTTCATCGACGATGACCGCAAGGTCGAGATCCGGCGTCAGCGGCGTCTTGAACGCAAAGGACAGCGAGGTGTAGGACCGCGTCATGTCGCCGCTTTCCAGCAGGCCGCCCGCCACGCTGCCGCTGACCGAGGGGTTCACATGCGTCAGCCCGAATTCGAGGTAACGACCCTCCTCGAACAGGATGCCTACCGACTGGGACGACCGTTCCACGGTCGCCAGCGCAGCCGTCGCCGAGAGCGCAAACGCCCCGGCCGAAGCCAATGCTATTTTCATGGTTGTTTTTTCCTACAGAGCGTTTTTTTTATACACTCAGCCTAGGGTGCGTCGTTCCGCCGCGTCAAACGTGACCCGACGTCAGTTTCATGGTGACGTCACGATTTTTTTGCCCATTTTGGTGCGTCGCGATTCTGCCCAGATGTTGATGAAGTTCGCGCCCAGGATAACGGCCGCCCCGAGCGCCACGGGCCATTCCAGCGCCTCGGCGTAAAGCAGGACGCCGATCAGCGCGATCAGCGGCAGGCGGACGAAATCGAGCGGCAGCACGACAAGCGCCGGCGCATGGCCAAGGGCGCGCGTCAGGCAGAAATGCGCGACAAGACCCGCCGTCCCGATCACCCCGATCCAGGGCCAGTTTTCCGCCCGCGGCCAGGTGATGTCGCCATCGGCCCCCGAGATGACCAGCGCAAAGATCGCCTGCAGCGTCACGAGCCAGAAGAGAATCGCGGTGATCGTCACGCGCTGCGTCAGGACCTTGGTAAAGACCGCCGATCCGGCAAAGCCGATCGCCGCCCCCGCCGCCGCCATGACGCCCACATCCACATTCCCGAAATCCGGGCGCGCGACGATCAGGATGCCGACGAATCCCAGCGCCGCCGCACCCACGCGCAGCGCCGTCACCTTTTCCCCCAGAAACAGCGGCGCCAGAATGATGACCCAGAGCGGCGACGTGAATTCGAGCGCCACCACCTGCGCCAGCGGCAGCACCGTCACCGCGAAAAACCACAGGTTCTGCCCGGTGAAGTGGCTCACGTTGCGCACGACCTGAAGCCCGAAAGCCTCGGTCGTGATCTCGCGCAGGGTGCCCGCGATCCAGGCGGCGACCAGCACGATGCCGATTCCGATGATCGAGCGATAGAGCATCATCTCGAACGTATCGAAGTCGGCCGAAAGCGCCCGCGCCGCCACCGCCATCGAGGAAAACGACAGGACCGATCCGAACATCCAGAGCGCAGCGCGCAGCACATCCGTAGGCGCAGGCGCCGGTTTCACTATGGCCATGATTTTCCTCCCACCGCGCCCCAAGCCGCGCCCCCAGGCGTCCCGTCAGCGCGTCATTCCACTCGATTGTTCTAAACCCGGCTAGCGCATTGATCTAGTAGCACGCGCCAATATCGTGAACTAAGGCTTCGATGAACGGCCGCGCTCCCGTCACCCTGCCGGCCATGACGCCGGGCGAGGAAACGGTCGAGGATTACCCCTCGCTGCGTCTGTCGCTGCGCGCCCATCCCATGGAACTGCTGCGCCCAAGACTGGGGCGCATTCTCGCCCATGGCGATCTGCCGCAGGCTTCCGGGCACGTGGCGGTCGCCGGGCTGGTCATCACCCGTCAGCGTCCCGGGACCGCCTCGGGCGTGATCTTCCTGACCCTCGAGAATGAGACCGGCGTCTCCAACATCGTCGTCTGGAAACGCGTCGACGAGATCATCCGCCCCGTGCAAGGCAGCGTCCGCAGCGCCCGTCACCCCCGGGAACAGGCAAAGCTCCTTTTCCCGGCCGGGATTTTCACTGAAGGGGGCCGAGGGCTTGATCGCACAGATCCACGGAGTTGGAGCGAACCCCGCATGGATGTAGAGAGTGACCAGCCGCCGCAATTGCGGACGGACTCGGCTTGCCTGACCGTCTGCAATGCGGGACGGAGCGGTCGTTGAGTTTTGGGGCCTTAAGCTCCGCTACATACTCCTTGTATTCACCAATGACCAAGGGTTAAGGTGTAGAGAGCAAGGGATTTATCGCATGATAATTACGTTTGCCTTTGACGTGAGGAATTATGTCGAGGTTATGGAGGGTTGGCCCCTCAAGCGCGATAACATGACCTTCTTCTTGGAACGAGAAGGCAGTATCTTAAAGAGAGTGTGCCTGTCATTTTCCGGCGTTAGTAGCGACCATGCGCCAAGTTTTACAGCGCCTAGTAATGAAAACAGAAGAGCGATTCTAAAAACAAGTGATGGTGGCTATGCTGCCTTAGCCAGAAAAAGGATCATGAACTGGCAGGCAATTGTGAGCGGAGTTCAGATTATTGACTTGGACTATGACAATTTTGAGATGCGGTTTCGTGCTGAGAGTACAGACGAAGAGTCCCGCATCCACTTAAAATCTATCAAGACTAGCTATGATCAAGCCCTGAATTCTTCGTGCGATTTTGAACAGTTTGGTAGGGCATTCTGCGCTGATCCGATTCCGGATCATCGAATAGAGTCGACATCCCATTACCGTGAAGGTCGGCTCGCATTTGAAGCTGGTCGGTATGTAGACGCCTATAACAACATGTTCTTGTTTTTGGAAACACGATACTGCGACGGAAAAACAACAACGGCTCAACAGGTTGAACTGCTATCACGAAACCCAGAACTTTGTTCATGCATCGAGAAGAATGCTGCCGAGCTCACAAAGGCGAACCAAGCCCGCAAAGATGAAAAGCTCGATTTGTTCAACTCTTGCGCCAATGTTCGGGATAAAATCAAAGCACTTGTCTCGCTTCGCGGCAAGCTGCGGCATCATTCTCTCAAGAGCCATAACCGATGGGACCCTAATCAGCAAGATAAGCACAAAGGCGAGGCACGTTTCTTGGCTGCCGTGGTACACGACATCGTCATCAAGGAATCTCTGGAAGAAATATATGCCCCCGCTTCACTGGAAGAGTTCAGGAAGCAATCGGTCAGCAGTGGCAATGAAATCAGCATCAAACTCACAACCCATCGCGTGAAAAACGAACCCGCGCTAGAACTGAACATGAGCTACCCGACAACGGTTGTCTCTAGCCTGCTGTGTGTAAACACGGTCACGCACGCAATGGAAGAGTGTGAAAAAGCCGGTCAGCTTGCTGACACTGTTAGGTTTGAGGCAGTCCACAGAGGTCGAGACCTAGAGCTATTCACCATAGATTTTGATGTTTGGGCATATACGGCCAAAGGAGAAATTGAAGTGAATAGGCCAATTAAATTTGTTCGATGCAGCTTTGAGCGTTTTCGCGCCAATTTAATAACTAGGCATCAGTTTTCGATCCCTTGTCAGGGCAATAGGCTCTCTATCTTAGATGTATGGAAATTGTTGAAACGCAGCTTCGATCACATCCACCGAGATCCAACAACACGAATAATGAGTCTAAAGCTCTTTATCAACGATGGCGCAAAGGCCATTGTTTCATATCGCGTAGGGGCACTAGCGAGGTTTTGACTGTCGCCAAATGGGCCTGCTGAGCCAACGAAGGTGTTGAGATGAAAAATGTCAGCTTAGGAGAAGCTGCGATGCACCCTCAGTTTCCGCATTGAATGCCAGCAAGGGGCCGACTTGGCACGTCCGATGATGGCTTTCTGCCGTTTGCGGTCATTGGTGTTTGGTGTAAGGTGTAGCATGCGACACTTTGGGCTCCCTTGCGTCGATCTACGGCGCGCCAACGCGCACCTGAAAAAGCGCTGCACGAGCCAATTTTACCTTTGAAGTGCGGACGACGCAGCGCAACACCGAACTGTTCGACATCCTGGACGTGATCGAAGCAAAAACTATCGCGGGAGGCGCCTCGGGTGCGGTCGTCTATTGCGCTAGCGGTCTGGCGCTGTCAGCAGCTTGCACCGGTGCTGATCTCGGTCGCCGGTTTCTGCGGCCACCGCGGTTTCGCGGTTAACGACAATGCCCTTCCACAGCGGGCTGTGACGGCGCCTCTGGCTGCGCCGCCATGGTCAGACGGTGCCGTGTCAGAATCATTTACAAAACTAGTATTGTAGTCATAACTCGCCGCATGACAGTGACCAGCCCTCACGCCCGTGCGCTTGCCGCCCTTGGACATGATGCCCGTCTCGCGATCTTTCGCCTGCTGGTGAAGGCGGGAGAGGCGGGGCTTCGCGTCGGCGATATCGGTGAACACCTTGGGCTCGCGCCCTCGACACTCGCGCATCACTTGTCGGCGCTGGTCGATGCGGGGCTGGTCGTGCAGGACAGGCAGGGGCGGGAAGTATTCAATCGGGTGGATTACACGGCGATGAAGCGTCTGGTGGCGTTCCTGACATCCGAATGCTGTTCGGGCGTGCCGAGCCTTTCCCTGAAAGAGACGACATGACACCGGCGATGCCTTTGCGTCTTCCGGGCGGCAGACAAGCCGGGGGTCCGGCGGTCTTCGCCGCCCACATTCATGTATCTGCGTCGGACCGGGAAGGCTGAAGAGATGCCTGAACCGCAAGGCTTTGCCCGGGGCGGCAGATCGCCAGAACACCCGCCAGATTGAACAAGGCACCTTCCCGATGCGCGCCTCCATGCCCCACAAACTTCCCCTTGTTGCCGCACTCGGCTTCACGCAGATCATCGGCTACGGCACGATCTATTATGCCTTTCCGATACTTGCCCCCGCCGTCGCGCAAGAATTCGGGGTAAGCGAGCCGTTCCTCTTCGGTCTTTTTTCGGTGGGCCTGTTGCTGGGCGGGTTTGCGGCGCCTGTTCTGGGGGGAATGCTCGACCGGGTCGGCGCGGGGCGCGTCATGACCGCAGGCAGCCTCGGCATGGCGCTGCTGCTGACGCTGCTGGCGTTCTCGCCCAACATCTATGTCTTCGGTGGTCTCACGATCCTGATCGAGCTTTTCAGCTTTGCCGTCCTTTATGATGCGGCCTTTGCCATGCTGGCGCAAAAGCGTCCTGAGGATACGCGAAAATCCATCACGCGGCTGACCCTTATCGCAGGGTTCGCCTCGACGATCTTCTGGCCCCTCAGCGGGTTTCTTGTGGAGGATCTTGGCTGGCGCGGAACGCAGCTGGTCTTTGCTGCGGCGCATATCCTCTGCGCCGGCCTCCATTTCCGGGCGACCGCCTTGCCCGTGGCAAAGGCACCCGCCTCGCCAACCGGTGCTTCCCTGCGATCGCAGCCGCCATCCCCGCCTGTCATGAGCACGGCCCTTGCGCTGCGCGCGTTTCAACTGCTGGCGGCGGGCTTTGCGCTGACCGGAATGGCCATATCGGCACTCACGGTGCATCTGGTCGAGATCTTGCGGTCGCTCGACATCGGAGAGGCCGCCTATATCGCGGCAATGGTGATGGGGCCTGCTCAGGTCGTCGTGCGCGTCATGGATGCGACGGTGTGGCGAAACCGGCACCCGCTCTTTGTCGCCATTCTTTCCTCGGGCGCGATCCTTGTCGCGATCATGCTGTTGCTTCTGCCCGGTCCGGCTCCGGCTGTGGCCTTTGGCTTCGCCGCCATCCTCGGGGCGGGCGCAGGTTTGTCGAGCATCGTGCGCGGCGCGGTGCCTGTCGCTCTTTTCGGCGCATCGGGCCTCGGGCTCCGGTTGGGGCGGCTGGCGGCGATCCGGAATGTGCTGGGGGCGGCTTCACCCTTCCTGTTCGCCTGGGCCGCCGCCGCCTGGTCGATGACCTGGGCGCTTGGTGCCGTGCTTGTCGTGTCGGTGACGGGGCTGGGGGCGCTCGCTCTGCTGCACAGGACCCTTGAGCGGCTCGGCATCGTGCCCCCACTCAGATCGCCGCATGCGAGGCAAGGACTTTCGCCATAGGGCTTCAATAAACGGCTGCCCGGCAGTAAGGCGTGGTCGGGCCGGCGGATACTGGCCGGCGTCGGTTCCGGACCATCACCTGCAACGGAAGATCACGAACTACGGGAAGGCTTGACCACGATGACGGACACGACACAGCCACAGATCGACGCCCTTGGACCGTTCGAGCGCTGGCTGACCCTCTGGGTCGGGCTGGCGATGGTGGCGGGGCTGGCCCTCGGGTCGCTGGCCCCCGGGCTGGTGCAGGCTGTGGCCAGGGCCGAGATCGCCTCGATCAATCTCGTCGTCGCCGTGCTGATCTGGGCGATGGTCTATCCGATGATGGTCAATGTGGACTTCCGGGCGGTCGCAGGCGTGGCGCGCCAGCCCAGGGGGCTGCTCATCACGCTGGCGGTCAACTGGCTCATCAAGCCCTTCACGATGGCGCTGCTGGCGGTCCTGTTCTTCGACCATGTCTTCGCCCCGTGGATCGCGCCCGAGGATGCGCAGCAATATATCGCCGGGCTGATCCTTCTGGGGGCGGCCCCCTGCACCGCGATGGTCTTCGTCTGGTCGCAGCTGACCCGTGGCGATGCGACCTATACGCTGGTACAGGTCTCGGTGAATGACATCATCATGGTCGTGGCCTTTGCGCCCATCGTCGCCCTGCTGCTGGGCGTGACCGAGATCAACGTACCGTGGCAGACGCTGGTACTGGCGACGGTCCTTTATGTCGTGCTGCCGCTGGCGGCGGGCCTCCTGACGCGGCGCGCGCTTGGCGGCCCCGCCCGGATCGAGGCATTCTCGGGGCGGGTGAAGCCCTGGTCCATGATCGGGCTGATCGCGACCGTGGCGATCCTCTTTGGCCTGCAGGGCCAGACGATCCTCGACCGCCCGGCGATCATCGCGCTGATCGCCGTCCCGATCCTGATCCAGAGCTATCTGATCTTCGCGCTCGGCTATGGCGCCGCCTGGCTGCTGCGCGTGCCGCACCGTATCGCGGCGCCCTGCGCGATGATCGGCACCTCGAACTTCTTTGAACTCGCGGTCGCGGTCGCCATCAGCCTCTTTGGCCTGCATTCGGGCGCGGCGCTGGCGACGGTGGTCGGCGTGCTGGTCGAGGTGCCGGTGATGCTGTCGCTCGTGGCCTTTGCGAACCGCACCCGCGCGCGCTTTCCCCAGGCCGGCGGCTGAACGTCATCCGCTGGCGGCTGCCGACTGATGGACGATGTGTGATTGATCAGCGCGGGTCGTGGCGGACTGCCTGACCGAAGCCGTCTTCTCAGCGCGGTGGTTGCGCAAAACAACTGGTGAGCCCTCAGGCCCCGGTATCACCACATGCCGCGCCATCCGGGGGCTTCGCGCGTGTGGCGATAACGTATCAGCAGCGCTTTGTCCCGACGTTCTGTGGCGCCGCGTTCACCTCCACCGCACGACGAACCCCGGCGCGTCGCTTGATCCCCGTCTACCCAGCAGGGCCGAAATCCTCGGAATCCATGTCAGGGCATAAAGTTGAGGGTATCGCCACCTATTTCGTGGGGCGGCCCGGGGATCACGGTCGCTGGTCGGCTCCGCTTCTCATTTTCCCGTTCAGAACCAGCTTCCGACCCGTTGTGCGCCGCCGGAGATGTCGCGGCCCACGCCCTCGACCGTGTTGCACGCCGCGAGCGTGAGGAAGAGACCGGTCATCAAGATCCGCATCGCTGTCATCCCCGTCATTCCTCGAACCACCAGACTTCGGGCTGGAAGCCCAGCCAGTCGCCATAGAGTGGCACGACCTCGGGCGCGTGCAGTTCGCGCCGGTGGGCGACGCGGCCGACCGGGGCAAACCAGGTCGGCACCACATAGCGCCCGGTCATCAGCACCCTGTCCAATGCCTGAGCGGCGGCGACCAGTTCGTCTTGCGTGCGCGAGGTCAGCAGATGCCGGATCATCGCATCCGCCACCGGGTCTGTCATGCCCATCCAGTTGCGCGTCCCCGGAAGCTCGGCCGTTGCGCTGCCCCAATAGGCGATCTGTTCGTTCCCGGGGCTGAGTGAGGCCGAGCGCGCGAACCACGTCATGTCGAACTGCCGGTTGTTCGTGCGTTCGACATATTGCGCGCTGTCCACCGCTGCGACCCGCACGGTGATCCCCAGCCGCCGCAGCGCCTCGGAATAGATCGCCGCAATGCTTTGTGCCTCGGACTGACCCTGTTGCAGCAGGATCTCGATGACAAAGGGCTGGCCGGCCTCATTGCGCAGAACGCCATCGGTGATGGTCCATCCGGCCTCTTGCAAGAGGCGCGTCGCGCTGCGGATGCCGGCGCGGTTGGCCGGATCGCGCGCCTCGGGCAGGGCATAGCCATCAACCGCGCCCGGCAGGAGGTCGGCGGCATGGGGTTCCAGCAGCGCAAGCACTGCGCCCGCAGCCGGTCCGTGATCCATGCCCAGCGGCGAGTTCGAAAAGTAGGAGGTGATGCGCGGCTCGACGCCACCGGTCAGCGTCTCGTTCGCCTGTTCGAAATTGAAGGCCTGAATCATCGCCTCGCGCACACGCCAGTCGGCGAATATCGGGCGGCGCGTGTTCATCACCAGCCCCGTCAGGCCCGAGGGGCGTTGATGCGGGAACTCGGACTTCACGATCTCACCGCGCCGCAGGGCAGGGAAGTCATAGGCGCTCTGCCAGCGCGCGGCGTTGAATTCGCGATAAGTGTCGATGGCGCCCGCCTTGAACGCCTCGAACATCACATTGGCGTCGGCGTAATAGTCGTAGCGGATTTCGTCGAAGTTATGCTGGCCGCGATAAAAGGGCAGGTCGGCGGCCCACCAGTCCGGGTTCTTGCGAAAGGTGATCTGGCGGCCGAATTCATGGGCCGCCACGATGTAGGGCCCGGATCCGATGGGGATTTCATCGGTGGTGGCGAAATCCTTGCCCTCCCACTGCGCCTTTTTCAGGATGGGACGCAGGCCGAGGATCAGCGGCATCTCGCGGTCGGCTTCGGTAAAGGTGAAGCGGACCGACCGCGGGCCCGTCTGTTCCATCGTCTCGATCTTGGACCAGGCCGCGTGGTAGATCGGGCTGCCGAGGGTGCCGAGCGTCTCCATCGAGAACATGACATCCTCGACCGTGACGGGGCTGCCGTCGGAGAATCGAGCCTCTTCCCTTAACGTGAATTCAACGAAGCTGCGGTCATCGTCGGTCTCCAACGATTCGGCGAGCAGGGCGTAGAGCGTGAAGGGTTCATCATAGCTGCGGCCCATCAGCGATTCGACCGACAGGATGCGCACGGGGCCGGGCGACCGCCCCCGGATGACATAGGGGTTGAGCGCGTCGAACCCGCCCAATTCGCCAAAGACGATCCGCCCGCCCTGGGGCGCGTCGGGGTTCACATGGGGCAGATGCGCAAAATCCGGTGGAAGCGCAGGTTCCCCATACATAGCTATGCCATGCACGGGCTCCGCAACCGCCTGTGTCGCCGCAAGGGCAAGCCCCAGCGCCAACCCGCGAATGAGGGGTGCGAATGCGTTCTTCATGCCGCGATTATCCTTCTGCCCCGATTGTTCTTTTGCCACGACGCTACCGCCGCTTGCCCGCCTTTTCAAACTTTTAGCTTGGCCCCCGGCGGAGATAGGCTTATAAGGGCCTTACTGCTCGATAGGTTTCTTGCCTGTATGAAACCTGCCTCAATAACTTGACGCCCGCTTTTTCGCGGGCGTTTTTTTTGGCAGTTACGGAAGTTCCATCTTCCTTTCGCACTTGCAGCATCTAAGTTTGAGGGGTGCAGGACACAGATGTGGGGGCATCCATGCAACATTCGGGCATGCAACTTTCGGGCAAGACCGCCATCGTGACGGGTTCCAATTCGGGCATCGGACTGGGCGTGGCCGAGGCGCTGGCCGCCGCGGGCGCCTCGGTCGTCATCAACTCCTTCACCGACCGGGACGAGGATCATGCGCTGGCCGCCCGACTCGCCGACGAACATGGCGTCCCTGTCCGTTACATCGCGGCCGACATGTCGGACGGCGATGACTGTCGCCAGCTGGTGGCCAAGGCCGGGCGCTGCGATATCCTGGTGAACAACGCGGGCATCCAGCACGTCGCCGCGATCGAGGAATTTCCCGTCGACAAGTGGAACGCGATCCTTGCGATCAACCTGAGTTCCGCCTTTCACACGACGGCGGCGGCCCTGCCGATGATGCGGGCGGCCGGATGGGGGCGGGTCGTCAATATTGCCTCGGCGCATGGGCTGACAGCCTCACCTTACAAGTCCGCCTATGTCGCCGCAAAGCACGGGGTCGTGGGCCTGACCAAGGTGACGGCGCTCGAGACGGCGCGGGATCCGATCACCTGCAACGCGATCTGCCCCGGCTATGTGCTTACGCCGCTGGTTGAATCCCAGATCCCGGACCAGATGAAAAAGCACGGAATGGATCGCGAAACGGTGATCCGTGAGGTGATGCTGGACCGGCAGCCCTCGGGCCAGTTCGCCACGGTAGAACAGATCGGTGGCACGACCGTCTTTTTGTGTTCTGACGCGGCAGAGCAGATTACCGGCACCACAATCAGCGTCGATGGCGGCTGGACAGCGCTCTGATGACACGGCGGCGGATCAACCTTGCGCTTCAGGGCGGGGGCGCGCACGGGGCCTATACCTGGGGCGTCCTCGACCGGCTGCTGGAGGATGAGACGATTGAAATCGCCGGAATCTCCGGCACCTCGGCGGGCGCATTGAACGGCGCCGCGCTGAAGGCGGGTCTGACGCAGGGCGGGCCTGCACAGGCGCGCGAGGTGCTGGACTGGGTCTGGGCGCAGATGGGGGCTGTGGGGGACATGCGCCTGACCGGGTGGTTTTCCTCGGTCCTTCCGGCGCAGGGTGTGTTGACGCGCATCATGGACGGGTTCACGGCGCTCACGCCGCTTGACCTCGCCACCCGTGTTTTCAGTCCCTATGCCTCTGGTCCCTTTTATCGAAACCCGATTGAACGCGTCGTCAGCCGCCTGCATTTCGGCCATGTCTGTTCACGCGAGGGGCCAAAGCTGTTCATTTCCGCGACGAATGTGCGGACCGGCAAGCTGCGCGTCTTTTCGGGGGACGAGATTTCGACCGAAGTCATCCTCGCCTCTGCCTGCCTGCCGACGCTGTTCCGCGCGGTCGATCTGCCCGATCCGGTGACGGGCGAGGCGGAACCCTACTGGGACGGCGGCTATTCGGGCAATCCCGCGCTCTTTCCTCTCTTCGCCGAGGAACTGCCGCGTGATATCGTTGTGGTGAACATCAATCCCTTGCGCCGCGACACGCTGCCGACGACGCCGCAGGAAATCATGAACCGTATCAACGAGATAAGCTTCAACTCTTCGTTGCTGCGTGAACTTCGGACCATCGCGCTCTCCAAGGAAATGATGGCCCATGGCACCATCACCGATGGCGGGATCAAGGACGTTCTGCTGCACATGATCTCGGACGACGACCTGATGACGCAGCTCAGCGAGACGACCAAGCTGGTGCCGTCTCCGCTACTTTTGTATCGGCTGAAAGAGGCTGGACGCGCCGCCGCAGACCGGTTCCTGCAGGATCACAGCGCCGATCTCGGGCACTGCTCCACGCTCAAGCTGGAAGAGGTTCTGGACTAGGCGTCACAGTCTGGCCGGCGGCAGGCGCGGGTCCTTCGGGTTCGGATAGACCAGACCTGCAGAGATCACGAGCTTGGCCGCATCCTCGATCTTCATGTCGAGCATGATCGCATCCCGTTCCGGCACGAACAGCAGGAAGCCCGAGGTGGGGTTCGGTGTCGTCGGCAGAAAGACGGTCAGGATCGTGCCGTCCTCGGGCACCTTCGAAGCGACCTCGCCCTTGGCCTGGGTCGAGATGAAGCCGATGGCCCAGAGCCCCGGGCGCGGGTATTCCACCAGACAGGCGCGATCAAAGGTCGTCTCGGTCTGGGCAAAGACGGTCTCGGCGATCTGTTTCGTGCCGCTGTAGATTGACCGCACGATCGGCATCCGGTCCACCAGCCGTTCGCCCCAGCCGATCAGCGACCGGCCGATCAGCCCCTTGGCCATCCATCCGACCAGCACCGTGAAGACGAGGAAGATGATGACCCCAAGCCCGCGCACATCGTAGCCGATGTAGTTGTGCGGCCGGTAAGGGCCGGGGACGAAGGGCAGGACCCAGCCGTCAATCCAGCCGATGGCGGCCCAGATCAGCCAAAGCGTCAGCGTGATCGGCAGGATGACCACCAGTCCGGTCAGAAAGCTGGCACGCAGGCTGCCGAACAGGGTCCGGCGACGCGGCGGAAGAAGCGGATCGGGCTGGTTCATCGTCGTCTCGCAACGCAAGGGCAGGCGGAACCTAGGGCCGAAGCGGGGCGATTACAATCTGTTCCGTCAGGCCTGTACGGCGATTTGAGCCGCAATCTGCGCGGCGAGGCGGGCGTTGTTCTCGACCAGCGCGATATTGGCCACAAGCGAGCGTCCTTCGGTCAACTCGAAGATGCGCTGAAGCAGAAAGGGCGTGACCCCCTTGGCCGCGATCCGCTGTTCCTCGGCCTCTGCCAGCGCCTGTTCGATGACCGGGATCATCACGTCGCGCGCGATCTCTGCCCCGGCCGGGATCGGGTTGGCGATCAGCTGCCCGCCCGGAAGCCCCAGGCGCCCCCGCATCAGATGCGCCGCCGCGATCTCCGCCGCATCGTTCATCCGCAGCGGCGAAGGCAGGCCCGAGCTGCGCGACCAGAAGGCCGGAAACTCATCCTGACCCAGCGTGATGACCGGCACGCCCAGCGTTTCGAGAACCTCGAGCGTCTTGGGCAGGTCGAGGATCGCCTTGGCCCCCGCCGCAACCACGCTGACGGGTGTTTCCGACAGTTCCCGCAGGTCGGCCGAGATGTCAAAGCTGTGCTCGGCCCCCCGATGGACGCCGCCGATCCCGCCGGTCGCAAAGACCGCGATGCCGGCAAGATGCGCGCAGATCATGGTCGCAGCGACGGTCGTCGCCCCCGTCCGCCCCATGGCGAGGCAGGCGGCCAGATCGGCGCGGCTCAGCTTCATCACGTCCTGCGCCTGACCCAGCGCCTGCAATTCGGCGTCGGTGAGGCCGATATGGATGCGTCCGTCCATGATGGCGATCGTGGCAGGAACGGCGCCGGCGTCACGGACCACCTGTTCGACCTTTGCCGCGGCCTCGACATTCTGGGGCCAGGGCATCCCATGGGTGATGATGGTGGATTCGAGCGCGACGACGGGGGCGCCATTGCGGCGGGCCGTTTCAACCTCGGGCGCGAACACGAACGGGGCAGTCATGAACCGATATCTCCTGATACATAGTCGGCGGCGGCGCGCAGGGCACGTTCCAGCGCCTCTTGCCGGTCCGCGCCGGCCGTTTCAGCGGCGATATGCGCCGCCATGAAGGTGTCGCCCGCGCCCGTCACCCGGGTCACGAGCACTTGGGGCGGCACCGCCGTCAGCACCCCGCCGCTGGCCCCGTCGGCACAAAGCCGCCCGCCATCCGTCACCAGCACGCGCGCAGCGCCGCGTGCGACCAGCGCCTCGGCGGCGGCGCCTGCATCCGGAAACCGCGTGAGACACAGCAGCCCGGCCTCTTCCAGATTGACGTAAAGCGTCGCCTGCGGGCAGTGAAGCAGCGGCGTCAGACGTTCGGCCTTGCCCGGGCTCGCCGGGGCCACGCGCAGGTCGGCCGCGGCGAATAGGGGGCTGCGCCCGATCTCGGCCAGCAGCGCCTCGGTCAGGTTGCCGTCAAGCGCCACGGGGCCGCGCCATTCCCCCAGCCGCCCATCCGCAAGCGGCCGCAGGATCTTGTCGCCCGCGGCCTCCAGCGAATGGGCATCGGCGATGGCCGCGATCAGGCCGTTCGCGCCCTCGACCGCCATGTAGCGGTCGGTCGGCAGGTCGTCGGAGAGATAGATATGGTCGGTCACCATGCCCATGCGCGCGCAGGCGGCCAGCAGTTCCTGCCCCTCGGCGTCGCGGCCGATGGCGGTCAGCAGCGCCGGCGTGAACCCGAACCGGCGCAGGGTCATCGCGATGTTCATCGCGACGCCGCCGGGCAGGCGGGTGATCCGCCCCGGCACATCGCTGCCCAGCCGCATCGTGGCGGCCGAACGGCCAATGATGTCCCACAGCACCGAGCCGATGCAAAGAATGTCAGGTCTGGTCGTCATCGCGCCCTCTTGCCGCGCCCCGCGGCGCGCCGCAAGGTCCAACTGATGCCCGTAGCCCTTGCCACCACCGGAAAAACGCGCTAAGGGGCGCGCACTTCACAGGCGGGACAGGGCCTTTTGGGGAGAAATCCCATCAGGTCCACCGGTTGGGCGAAAGCCTGAAACGTCCCGCCAAGGCGCAAACCGGAAAGGAACACGATATGGCGCTTCCCGATTTCTCGATGCGTCAGCTTCTTGAAGCTGGCGTTCACTATGGTCACCAGACGCAGCGCTGGAACCCCCGCATGGCCGAGTTCATCTATGGCGAGCGGAACGGCATCCACATCCTCGACCTGACGCAGACCGTCCCGATGCTGGACGCGGCGCTGAACGTCGTGCGGGACACCGTGGCCAAGGGCGGCCGCATCCTCTTTGTCGGTACCAAGCGTCAGGCACAAAAGCCGATCGCCGAAGCGGCAGAGAAATGCGCCCAGTACTACATGAACCACCGCTGGCTGGGTGGCACGCTGACCAACTGGAAAACCGTGTCGCAGTCGATCGCGCGGCTCAAGCAGATCGATGAGTTGATGGGGCAGGGCGCCGAGGGCCTGACCAAGAAAGAGCGTCTGGGCATGGAACGCGAGCAGGCGAAACTGCAGGCGAGCCTGGGCGGCATCCGCGAAATGGGCGGCCTGCCGGACCTTCTGTTCGTCATCGACGTGAACAAGGAAGACCTGGCCATCGCCGAAGCGCAGAAGCTCGGCATCCCGGTCGTCGCCGTGGTCGATACCAACTGCTCGCCCAAGGGCGTGGACTATGTGATCCCCGGCAACGACGACGCGGCCCGCGCCATCGGCCTTTACTGCGATCTGGTGTCGCGCGCGGCGCTTGACGGCATGTCGGCCCAGCTCGGCGCTGCCGGCGTCGATCTTGGCGCGCTGGAAGAGGCGCCCGAGGAAGAGGTCGCAGCCGAGGCCTGAGCCCGGCTGTCGGCTGACGGCTGTCAGATAGTTGTCACACGGCGGGGATATTCCCCGCCATGACCGGACAAAGGGCGGGGGCGATCCCCGCCCGATCATATCAATTCGAGGAGAAGCCCAATGGCGATCACCGCACAGATGGTGAAGGAACTGCGCGAGACGACCGGCGCAGGCATGATGGACGCTAAGAAGGCCCTGACCGAAACCGACGGCAACATGGAAGCTGCGGTTGACTGGCTGCGCACCAAGGGTCTGGCCAAGGCCGCCAAGAAGTCGGGCCGCACCGCCGCCGAAGGTCTGGTGGGCGTTGCCGTTTCCGGCGGCAAGGGCGTCGCGGTCGAACTGAACTCGGAAACCGACTTCGTCGCCAAGAATGCCGACTTCCAGAAACTGGTCACGAACTTCACCAATGCCGCGCTGAACGTGTCGGACATCGAGGGGCTGAAGGCCGCGCAGGTCGATGGCAAGCCCGTCGAGACCGTGCTGACCGAAGCCATCGCCGTCATCGGCGAGAACATGACCCTGCGCCGCATGGCGGTGCTCGAGGGCGATACGGTCGTGTCCTACGTCCACAACGCTGCCGCCGACAACATGGGCCGCATCGGTGTTCTGGTCGCGCTCAAGGGCACGGACAACGGCATCGGCAAGCAGATCGCGATGCATGTGGCGGCGACCAACCCGGCTTCGCTCTCCGAGGCCGATCTGGACCCGGCACTGGTCGAGCGCGAAAAATCCGTTCTGAGCGAGCAGGCCCGCGAATCCGGCAAGCCCGAAGCGGTGATCGAAAAGATGATCGTCGGCCGCATGGCCAAGTTCTTTGAAGAGGTCACGCTGCTGGGCCAGAAGTTCGTCATCAACCCCGACCTGACCGTGGCCGAGGCCGCAAAGGAAGCCGGGGTCGAGGTTCTCGGCTTTGTCCGCATGTCCGTGGGCGAAGGCATCGAGAAGGAAAAAGAGGACTTCGCGGCAGAGGTCGCCAAGACCCTCGCCGGCTGACCGGTTTCGGATGACATTTCAGGGGCGGGCGCCACGGTGCCCGCCCTTTTCATTTTTCTGTCGCATTCGCGGCAGCAACCCCCTTTCGTATGCGCCATGCCGTGCTAGAAGGCGCTGTGACTGCCGGGGAATTCAATGACTTCTGAACGTTATGACGTGATCATCGTGGGCGGCGCCGTGATGGGCAGCTCGGCCGCCTTCTGGCTGACGCGGATGCAGCCGGATCTCTCGGTCCTGGTGATCGAGATGGACCCGAGCTATGCCTATTCCGCGACCGCCCTGTCGGTCGCGTCGATCCGGCAGCAGTTCACCAACCCGGTGAATGTGGAAATCAGCCGCTTTGGCATCGGCTTTATCCGCGATCTGGAGGGGTCCCTGGGGCGCGAGGTCGGCATCCCCTCGCTCGGGCTGCGGGAAAACGGCTATCTGTTCCTTGCCGGGACGTCCGGGGCCGCAGCGACCATGCAAGAGGTCGCGGCAATGCAGCGCGCCCTTGGGGCCGGAACCGAGGTTCTGGACGCCGATGCGCTCGCCGCACGTTTCCCGTGGCTCCGGCTTGACGATGTGACTGCGGGTTCCTTCGGTCCCTCGGACGAAGGCTGGTTCGACAATATGGGCCTTCTGAACGGGTTCCGGCTGGCCGCACGGGCACAGGGCGCCGAATATCTGGTCGATCGCGTCACGGATCTGCTGCGCGCGGGTGAACGCATCACCGGCGTCCGTCTCGCCTCTGGGCAAGAGATTTCCTGTGGCGCCCTGATCAACGCTGCCGGCACAAGGGCTGCCGATATTCTTCGAACAGCGGGTGAAGATATCCCTGTAGAACCCCGTAAACGAACCGTTTTCATGATCGACGCGCCGAATGCCCGGCATCCGGATGCGCCCCTGATCGTGGATCACACGGGCTTTTACCTGCGCCCCGAGGGCGAGCACTGGATCACCGCCATCGTGCCCGAGGGCGACGGCCCGGTGGACCCTTCCGATTTTGAGCCCCGCGCCTCGGATTTCGAGGATCTGATCTGGCCGCGCCTTTACGACCGCGCGCCGGGCTTCGACGCGGTCAAGGTGCTGCGCTGGTGGGTGGGGCATTACGACTACAACACGCTGGACCAGAACGCGATTGTCGGGCGGCTTCCGGGGCTTGCAAACCTTTACCTGATGAACGGGTTTTCCGGGCACGGGTTGCAGCAGGCGCCGGCCGTCGGGCGCGGCATCGCGGAACTGATCATGACCGGGGGCTATCGGACAATCGACATGACGCCCTTGGGCGCGGAACGCCTGCAGACCAACACCCCCTTTGCCGAGCGCGCGATTATCTGACGCGCGAGGCCATGATCCGGGGGGCGAGCGTCTCGAACCCGTCAAACGCAAAGCTGTGGGGCAGGGCCTCGACCGGGGTTCTGCGGTACCCTTGGGTGAAAAGGCCAAAGGGCACCCCCGCGCGCGAGGCGGTTTCGGCATCCACCTCGCTGTCGCCGACAAAGATCGCGCGGCTGGTGCCCAGATCGGCCATCGCCTGTCGCAGGGGCGCGGGGTCCGGCTTTTTCACCGGCAGGCTGTCGCCGGCGACCACTATCGGGAAAAACGCCGTCAGATCGAAATGCGCCAGCACATTGCGCGTCGGCGCCAGCGGCTTGTTCGTGCAAAGCGCCATCGGGACTTCCGCATCCGCGAGGCGACGCAGGCAGTCCGCCACACCGGGATAAAGCGTCGTAAGCCCCACCGCATCTTCATAGTGATCGAGGAAGCGCCCCAGCACCCGTGCGAGCGTTCCGGCATCCTGCGGAAGGCCAGCGGCGCCGATGACGCGTTCGATCAGGATCGGCGCGCCATTGCCCACAAAGCCCCGAACCACCGGCAGCGAGAGCGGCGGAAGCCCTTCGCCCGCAAGCGCCAGCGTCACGCAGCGATGGATATCGGGGACCGAGTCGACCAGCGTGCCGTCCAGATCGAAGATGACCGCCGTCATGCCATGCGGCCGGTCGCGGCCTCGGCCGCAGTTCGGATCGCACGGATGTTCTCGCCGTAAGGCTCGGGGTCCTGGACCGAGCCGCCCTTGAACACCGCAGAGCCCGCGACCAGCACATCCGCCCCCGCAGCGGCCACCAGCGGCGCGGTTTCGACCGTCACGCCGCCGTCGATCTCTATATGGACGGGACGGTCGCCGATCATCGCGCGCAGACGGCGGATCTTGTCGAGTTGCGAATGGATGAACTTTTGCCCGCCGAAGCCCGGGTTGACCGTCATCACGCAGATCAGGTCCACCATGTCCAGAAGATGCTCCACCGCGTCGATGCCCGTGCCCGGGTTGAGCGCGAGCCCGGCGCGCGCCCCGGCGCCCCGGATCGCCTGAAGGGTGCGGTGGATATGCGGCCCGGCCTCCAGATGCGCGGTGATGATATCGGCGCCCGATGCCGCAAAGGCCTCGATATAAGGGTCGGCCGGCGCGATCATCAGATGCACGTCCATGACGCCCTTTATATGGGGCCGGATCGCGGCGCAGGTGGCAGGACCAAAGGTGATGTTCGGCACGAAATGCCCGTCCATCACATCGACATGCACCCAGTCGGCGCCCTGGGCCTCGACCGCCCGGCACTCGGCGCCGAAATTCGCGAAATCGGCGGAAAGGATCGACGGCGCGATCTTGATGGAACGGGAAAAGGTCATGCCGGCCCCCTTGGCTGCGAATCCCGGCCCTTTTCCCAGATGTGGGCCGGTGGGGGAAGGGGGCAGCCGGTCGCGGCCCCGATTTGAATCGGACGACCAATACTTTTGAGCATGTCGCGGCCCCGGGATTTTTGCGCAATACTGAAGCCATGGACAGGAAAGGCACCGGCACAACCCTAAATTTTGTCGACAAGGCGGCGGTGGCGCGGGTTGCGGCCATCCTCTCTGCGCTGTTCATCGCCTCGCCGTCGTCGGCACAAGGGTTGCGCAGCCCGCAGGGCGATCCGGTTCTGATAATCGAAGGCGCCCTGACCCACACCAATGACGGGGACCGCGCCGTCTTTGACATGGCGATGCTGCGGGACCTGCCGCAGGTAAGCTTTGCCACCAACACGATCTGGACCGAAGGGGAGCGGAGCTTTACCGGCGTGCCGCTGATCGCGGTGCTGGACGCGGTTGGCGCGCAGGGCGATCTGGTCATCGCCCATGCGCTCAACGACTATGAGGTGGAAATTCCCATAGCCGAGCTGGAGGAGGACGTCCCGATCATTGCCTATGAGATGGACGGTGCCGAGATGTCGCTGCGGCAGAACGGGCCGCTCTGGGTCGTCTATCCCTATGATGCGGCCATCCGCTATCGCACGGATACCGCCTTTGCCCGGAGCATCTGGCATCTGAATCTGCTTCGGGTGCTGGAATAACGACCATGCACCGCTGGCTTTCAGAAGAGGATGATGGCACCGCGCCACGGCAGATGTCGCGGCGTTACCTCGCCTATGGCGGGCTCGCGGCGCTGCTCGCCGGCGGGCTGGTGATGCTGCTGGTGATCTTCAACGGGATCGAACGGCAGCTTGAAATCGTCCGCAGCACATATTCCGACAACACGGCCTGGCTGATTTCACAGGTGCAGGTGGATGCGATGAACCTGCAACTCGCCGTCATGCGGGCAGGGGATGAGGACCCGCCCACGCCCCGGGGGCTGCGCGCTGTCCGCCAGAACTTCGACATCCTCTACAGCCGTATTCAGTTGATCGAGGGCAGCTATGTGCTCCGCCATGCGGAGGTGCCGGAACAGGCGCGCGGGTCGATGGCCGAAATGCGCAGCTTTCTCGATACCTGGGCGATGGTGGTCGATGGACCCGACAGCGCGGTTGCCGCGGCCTTGCCCCGGATCGAGGCGCAGCTCGACCAGTTGGCGCCGGGCGTGAGAACCGGAATCGTCCATCTTTTCCAATCGCTGGTAAACGAAAGCGACAGGCGACGTGCAGCCTTTCGCGCAAGCGTCGGAAATTTCGCGACCGTTTCGCTGATCCTCATCACCCTCGTCTCAATCGTGGTGGTCTATGTCCTGATCCTCTACCGGACGCTGGACCGACGCGCCCATATCTCGTCGCGCATCGCCTCGAACCTGCGCACGACGATCGAGGCATCGCTCGATTCCGTCATCGTGATCGACGCCGAGGCGAAGATCCTCGAATATAACGGTGCCGCCGAGAGGATGTTCGGCCGCAGCCGGCAGGACGCGATCAACAAGGATTTCGGCGAGGTCATCCAGACCGGCGGCAACGACAACTCGCTGCGGCTGGAAATCGCGCGATACCTCCAGAATGGGCATTCCGCGCTGATCAATCAGGGGCGGTTCACCTCGACGGCGGCGCGCGGGGACGGGACCTCCTTTGCGGTGGAGGTCGCGCTGTCGCGCGCCAGCGACGCAAGCGGGCGCCCGGTCTTCATCACCTTTGTCCGCGACGTCGAGGAACAGCGCCGCTATGAGGACTCGCTCCGTGAGGCGCGCAATGCCGCGCAGCAGGGAGAGCAGGCGAAGTCACGCTTTCTGGCCATCATGAGCCACGAGATGCGGACCCCTCTGAACGGGCTTATCGGAGCACTCGAACTGCTGGAGGCAACATCCGGGCTGAGCGACCGGCAGCGCCGGTTGCTGGATGTCGCGCGCAATTGCAGCCAGATGACGCTGGAACAGGTGAACAACGTTCTCGAACTCACGCGGATCGAGGCCTCCGATACGGTGCCGCCGGCGGCTGCGCCATTCCGTCCGGCCAACGTCCTTCAGGAAATCCTCGATCAGAACCGCGCAATGGCACATGCGCGCGGAAACCGCCTGTGGTTGAACCTGGGGCCGGGTTTGGCAGAAATGCAGGTCATGGGTCTCCGGCAGCAGTTTTCCCGGGTTGCGGCCAACCTGATCGGAAACGCGGTGAAGTTTACCGAGAACGGCAAGGTCCGCGTCTCGCTTTCGCTTCACGAGCGCAGCGAAACACATATCGACTTGCTTCTGGAGGTCACGGATACCGGGATTGGCATTGCGCCCGAGAACCTGGAACGCATATTTAACAACTTTGAGACGATTGATGGGAGTTATTCCCGCGTGGCGACTGGAACCGGCCTGGGGCTGGGAATTGCACGGATGGCCGCCGATGTGATGGGCGGCACCATCAGCGTGACCAGCCAGCTGGGGTTGGGCAGCAGCTTTACCTTGCGCGTCGGCTTTCCGCGCGTGACCGCCGCCTCTGTGGAAATGAAATCGAATGAGACGCGCGACCCCGCGCTGGCGTCAGTGGAACCGCCGGATGAAAGCGACGCGCGGACGACGAGCCTTCGGGTTCTGATCGTCGAGGACAATGAGATCAACCGCTTCGTCCTGGGCGAGATATTGCGAAGCCGGGGGCATGATGTTCACGAGGTCTGCGACGGGCGACAGGCCGTCGATGCCGCAACCGGCACGGGACGGTTCGATCTGATCCTCATGGATATCAGCATGCCCGTCATGGACGGGTTGGAGGCGACACGACTGATCCGGGCGGACGCCAGGGTCGGCACGACGCCCATCATCGGCGTCACAGCCCATGCCATTCCCGAAGAGATCGATCGCTTCAAGGCCTGCGGCATGACCGAGGTCATCACCAAGCCGGTATCGGGTGCGGCGCTTGACGCAGCCCTGGCGGCGCTGGCGCAAGCCGAACCGGTCGCGGTGGAGCCTGTCCAGACGGAGCGGCATTCATCAACTGCTCCACAGCTGCAGCCCGTCACTCTGGCTGACTATCCGCTCATTGATCCGGCGGTCGAGGAAGAAACGCGTGAAATGCTTGGCGCCGACCTGCGGCATAACCTGATCGAACGATTTCGCGCAGAGATGGCGACAGCGCTGCCGCAACTGGACGCACAGAGCACGGAGGATGCGGAGAGATGCTCAGCGCTCGCACACAGGCTTGCCGGTGCCGCGGCAGTGATGGGCGCAAGGCGTCTGCACAAGGCATTGCTCGCCTTGGAAGACGCTTTACGAGAAGGTGCGGCGGCACAACCGTCTTTGTCGGACGTCCACATGATCTGGGTTTCGACCGAGGACGCATTGATCCAGCTTGATGATGCGACGGATCCCGCGGAACGGCCAGGGGCTGATGCAACATAATACTGATTATGGGTTGCTCGCGCAAAGTCCCGGCGCCGGAAACTACCCCATAGGAAGACTGATGCTGAAGCGGCTGCCGACGCCGCGCTCGCTCTCGATCCGGAAGCGTCCCCTGTGGCGGTTGACGATGTGCTTGACGATGGCGAGCCCGAGCCCCGTTCCACCCCGTTCCCGCGAGCGGTGATCGTCGATCCGGTAGAACCGTTCCGTCAGGCGCGGAATGTGGATCGGGTCGATACCGTCGCCACGGTCGATGACATCGATCCGGACGGCCGGGCCACGCAGCGAGATGTCGCGTTCTTCGTGACTGACCGCGACCGTCACCTTTTCCCCGGTCGATCCGTATTTGATCGCGTTCTCGATGAGATTGTGCATGACCTGCGTGATCTGGTCGGCGTCGGCGCGCACCTCCAGCGCGTCCTCCGGACCCAGATATTCCAGCGTGATCCCCTGGTCGGCGGCAATCGGGCGGATCGCGGCGATGGACGCCTTGACCAGCGCCGTAAGATCGACAAGCTCCGTCGGTCTGACGCGCTCGGCCGCCTCGACCCGGCTGAGCGACAGAAGATCCGCCACAAGCCGGTTCATGCGCGTCGCCTCACGCTCCATGATGTCGAGAAACCGCTCGCGTGCCGCAGCATCGTCGCGGGCCGCGCCCTTGAGCGTCTCGATGAAGCCCAGAAGCGCGGTCAGCGGCGTGCGCAGCTCATGGCTCACATTCGCCACAAAGTCGCGGCGCATCCGGCCGGCGGTTTCCATATCGGTGATATCCTCGAACGACACGAGCACGCCGCCGCCATCCGCCCCCTCGATCGCCGAGGTTTGGACACGGTAGGTCGTTTCCCGCGAGGGCCCCACGACGATATAACGCGCCTGCCCCGTCTGCCGGTGGCGCAGCGTCCCCTCGATGCAGTCAAGAAGGCCGGGCTGACGCAGGACGATGATGTAATTCCGCCCCTCGATCCCCGTGCCGAAGAGGGATTCGGCGGCGGCATTCGCGGCCACCACCCGGGCGTCGTCGCCGATCAATACAATCGGAAGGGGAACCCCGGCGAGGATTGTCCGCACAAGTTCCGAGTTCATATCGGCCAATCTCCGTGCCCGGCGCGCAAATCTGTGGCGACAGTGCTGCACTGCGGCGGCTTTGTAAACGGCATACAATCTTCAGGTATTGCTCTTGCAGAGGTTGTGTTAACGGTATTTTGACTTTGATGTTCGACTAATTTTCCAGTGTCCCTTTTTTGTTTTTGAACCCCTGACAAACAGGCGCTGGATGCCAAACATGAAAAACAGCTCGTCACTGGCGGTTTCCTTTCGACCTGCCTTGGCAGGATGCGGGCCGCTGCTCGCGATTGACTGCATCGGCCAGATGCAGAACAGACCAATCATTTGTGACAGGCTTGTGAATGAGCCGCCGGTGGCCACCACATTTCGCATGCTCTGTCCGCAGATTCTGGCGCAGATGCGACCTGAAACCATCGTCGCCCCTCTGTTCGGAAGCGGGTATGACGCACTCGATCTGGTCGAACGATTGGCGATGATGGGATACCGTGGGCGGCTCTTCATACTCGCGCCGTCCCTGCCCCGGCCGGCAATCGTTCAGGATGACCTGAACGCCGCCGCCGACGGGATCGATGTGACGCTGATCCTGCCTGGCCAGACCTGACACCCGGCCAGAGGTTCGGCTGCCCGGCGCTGCCGCCGGGCCGATGCGCAGTTCCCGGCCGCCTCAGGCGCGGGTCGCGGCCTCGATGGCGGCGCTGAATTCCGAGATGAGCAGCTCGATCTCTTCGACGCCCACCGAGACGCGAAAGAACCCTTCGGAGATCCCGTTGGCCGCGCGCGACTCAGCCGACATCCCGCGATGCGACGAAGACGCCGGATGCGACAGCGTCGTCCCGATATCGCCGAGCGTCGGGGCAAAGGCGATCTGGGGCGCGGCGCGGGTCAGCGCGTTTGCCGCGGCACGGCCGCCCTCGACCTCGAACGAAAGCATGTTGCCACCGCGCCGGCCCAGAAGCCCGATGGCCCGGTTGTGGTCGGGGTGATCGGGCCGCGTCGGATAGATCACGCGGCGCACCCCGGGCAGCGCCGCCAGATGTTCGGCCAGACGGGCGGCGTTCTCTTCGGCCCGGTCATAGCGCAGCGCAAAGGAATAAAGCCCCCGTTCCGCCAGCCAGCAGTCGAACGGGCTTGCCGTCAGGCCAAGGGTCGTCGCCATGTCATAGATCGCGCGGCGGTGATCGGGGTTACGGGCCGCCACATAGCCCAGCGTCGCATCTGCATGGCCCGCCAGCAGCTTGGTGACCGAGTGGATGACGATATCCGCCCCGAAATCGAACGGCCGCAGCCCCCGGGGCGTCGTGAAGGTGTTGTCCACCGCCAGCAGAATGCCCCGATCCCGCGCCAGCCTTGCGATGCCTTCGATATCGGCCACACGCAGTGTCGGGTTCGAGACCGTCTCGATCAGGATCATCCGCGTTTCGGGGCGCAGGGCGGCCTCGACCGCCGCCGCGTCGGTCTGGTCGGCAAGGCTGTGCCCGATCCCGAAGCGCGGCAGATCCTGCGTCATCATCCGCAGCGACCGGCCGTAAAGCTGGTTGCCCCCGACGATATGATCGCCGCTTTTCAGAAGGCCCAGAAGCGCGGCCGAGACCGCAGCCATCCCCGAGCCCACCACAAGCCCGCCGGTCGCGCCTTCCAGCGCGTCGATCTTTTGCGCCAGCACCGTCGCGTTTGGATGGCCTTCGCGTGCATAGGTATAACCTTGCACCTGGCCCGCATATTGCGCATCCAGTTCGTCGGGCGACTCTGACGCGTAGACGACCGAGGGCTGGAGAGGTGTCACCACCGCCCGGCTGACGCTATCGGGCCAGGGTGTACGGCGGACGAGAGTATCGGTCATCGGTCTTCCTGTCGTTTGGGGGATGTCACAGCGCGCGCAGACCGGTGCGGAAACGGCGCATATTGGCCATGTAGCCCTCGGCGCTTTTGGCAAGGCGGGCGATGGCCTCGTCATCGAGTTGCCGCACGACGCGCCCCGGTGCGCCCATCACGAGGCTGCCATCCGGGATTTCCTTGCCCTCGGTAATCAGGGCGCCCGCCCCGATCAGGCAGTTGCGCCCGATCCGCGCCCCGTTCAGAACCGTGGCGCCCATGCCGATCAGGCTGTTGTCGCCGATCGTGCAGCCATGCAGCATCGCCTTGTGGCCGATCGTGCACATCCGGCCGATGGTCAGCGGAAAGCCCCAGTCGGTATGCAGCACCGCGTTTTCCTGAATATTCGTGCCCGCTCCGACGGTAATGGGTTCGTTATCGCCACGCAAAACCGCCCCGAACCAGACCGAGGCGCCCTGCCCCAGTGTCACGCGGCCTATGACATGCGCCCCCGGCGCGATCCAGAAATCGCCGTCTTGCGGCAGGTCGGGCCCGGTTCCGTCCAGTTCGTAGATCATCTGCGCGCCTCGAATTCCCGGTTGAGCCCGCGCACGAAATCCGTCAGGTCGGGCTGGCGGTCGCGGCGCATCCGCTCGGCCAGAATGATGGTGCGCAGATCGGCCTCGGTCGTGTCAAGGTCACGGTTGATCAGCACATAGTCATATTCCGCCCAATGGCTGATTTCGTCCCGGCTTTTGGCCATGCGGCCGGCGATCACCTCGGCGCTGTCCTGCGCCCGTTCGCGCAGCCGTCGGTCCAGTTCCGCAATCGACGGCGGCAGCACGAAGATCGAAACGACGTCCTTGCCAAGCGCGGAATTCCGGACCTGCTGGCCGCCCTGCCAGTCGATGTCGAAGAGCGTGTCGCGCCCGGCGGTCATCGCCTCTTCGACCGGACCGCGCGGCGAGCCGTAGAAGTTTCCGAAAACCTCGGCATGTTCCAGCATCTGACCGGAATCGACCATGGCGAGGAACTCCTCGCGCGAGCGGAAATAGTATTCGCGCCCGTCCACCTCGCCGGGCCGCGGGGCGCGGGTGGTGGCCGACACCGAAAAGCGCAAAGTCGGGTCCCAGGCCATCAGCCGGCGGGCAAGCGTCGATTTGCCCGCGCCCGACGGCGAGGAAAGGATAATCAGAAGCCCGCGCCGCGTCATGCCTACTCCACGTTCTGAACCTGCTCGCGCATCTGATCTATGACCGCCTTGAGGTCAAGTCCGAGCCGGGTGAGCGTCACGGACTGCGACTTGGAACAGAGCGTATTGGCCTCGCGGTTGAATTCCTGCATCAGAAAGTCGAGCCTGCGCCCGATGGGGTCGGCCAGGGCCAGAAGCGCCCGCGCCGCCGCCACATGCGCCTCCAGCCGGTCGAGCTCTTCGCTGATATCCGCCTTGACGGCGATGAGTGCCAGTTCCTGTTCCACCCGCTGCGGATCGGCACCCGGTGCCCCCTCCATCACGCGGGCAAGGTTCGCGCGCAGCGTCCCGGCGGCTTCTGCCGTCTGAGCTTCGGCAGCGTCGCGCGCACGGGCGACAAGATCGGCGATCGTCGCAAGATGCCGCGAAAGCGCCTCGGCAAGGGTCTGCCCCTCGATCGCGCGCATGTCGTTGAAGGCCGCGAGCAGCAAGGGCAGGTCCGACAAGAGCGCCATACGCAGCGCCGGTTGGCCGTCCTCTTCGGGCGGGCGGGTTTCCTGAACGCCGCGCAGGGTCAGGATGTCGCTGCTGCGCGCCGGTGTCACCGTCACCCCCTGCTGCGCGGCGGCCATCTCGATCTGGCGCAGCGCGGCCAGCGTCGCGGCAAGGGCTGCCGGGTTGACCCGCGGCATCTCGGCGCCGGTGTCACGTGTCACCCGCAGCGAAAGTTGCAGGCTGCCCCGCCCCACAGCCCCAGATATCGCGCTGCGGATGGCGGGCTCCAGCCCCTCGATCCCTTCGGGAATCCGCAGCCGCAGATCGAGCCCCTTGCCGTTCACGCCCCGCAATTCCCACAGCCAGCTTGCCCCGGCGCCCTCGCCGCGACGACTGGCGAAGCCGGTCATAGAGTTTACCATTTACTTAAAATCCTCCGGACTTCGAACTCAGCGGGTGCTATTAACGTTTGGGTAAGTAAGTTTGTGACAGTTACCAGAGGGGGGCGTGAGGGGCAACGCGGCGGCATTCGCCCGTGACCAGCGCCGGGCTTCGACCATGAAAGAAGATGACCATCGCATCGCGGAAATAGTCCCCTTCTCTCGGGCGCAGGAAACATGCAGGGACCCGATGATCCTGGCCGTCCGCAGCTATTGGGACGCGCTGCGGCTTGAGGACGGGATACCCCTGCGGTCGCGGGTCGATCCGCGCGGGCTTGAGACGGTGCTGGACCACGCCTTTCTGCTGGAACGGATCGCGCCCGGAATGGCCCGGTTTCGCGTCGCCGGGCATCACCTTGGCGATCTAATGGGGATGGAGATGCGGGGAATGCCGCTTTCGGCCCTGTTCCTGCCGAATGCCCGCGACACGGTCGGGCGCCTGCTGGAAGGGGTGTTCGCCAATCCGCAGGTCGCCGAGATCGGCGTGCAAAGCCCCGGCGGGTTGCGGCATGAGGTGCTGGCCGGGACGCTCCTTCTGCTGCCGCTCCGGGATGAGGGCGGGACGATCACCCGCGCGATGGGCTGTCTTGTCACCAAGGGCACCGTGGGGCGCACGCCCCGTCGCCTGACCGTGACCGAGGCGCGGACCGAACCGCTGGCGCGGCCAACGGCAAGCGCCGAAGACCTGCCCCCCGGCCTCGCTGCACCACCGCCACCTGCGGCCCGGGCTGGCGGTTTCGCCGAGGAACAGGCGCCGTTCCACACACCTACGCCCTCGCGGCGCCCTTATCTGCGTCTGGTCAAGTCTGACCCGCGAGACTGAAAAGGCTCGCCAACGGGTTCAACCGCGGGCGAGCCTACTCATTTCTATTGGTCGGGAATGGCGCGCCGGCCATCCCCGCTCAGATGGCCGCGCGGCGCGGGCTGGTTTGCCGGCTCGCCGAAAGCTCCTCGGCGATGAGGAAGGCCAGTTCCAGCGCCTGACTGGCGTTCAGGCGCGGGTCGCAGGCGGTGTGATAGCGGTCCGACAGGTTTTCATCCGTCACTGCCCGCACGCCGCCCGTGCATTCGGTCACGTCCTGGCCCGTCATCTCGAAATGGACACCGCCCGCCACGGTTCCTTCGGCCTTGTGGACCGCAAAGAACTCACGCACCTCGCGCAGCACGCTTTCGAACGGCCGCGTCTTGTAGCCCGAGGCCGACTTGATCGTGTTGCCGTGCATCGGGTCGCAGGTCCAGACGACATTGGCGCCAAGGTCCTGCACCGTGCGGATCAGGCGCGGAAGGTGGTCGCCCACCGTGCCCGCGCCGAAGCGCGCGATCAGGGTCAGGCGCCCGGCCTCGTTTTCCGGGTTGAGCCGCTCGATCAGACGCTTCAGGTCATCGGCCTGCAGGCTCGGCCCGCATTTCAGGCCGATCGGGTTCTGCACGCCACGGCAGAATTCCACATGCGCCCCATCGGGCTGGCGCGTGCGGTCGCCGATCCAGATCATGTGGCCCGAGCCCGCCACCGGCAGCCCCGTGGTGCTGTCGATCCGGCACAGCGCCTCTTCGTATTCCAGCAGCAGCGCCTCATGGCTGGTGTAGAAATTCACCGTCCCGAGTTCATGCGCGGTTTCCGCGTTCACACCGGCCGCATCCATGAAGTCGAGCGCGTCGGCGATCCGGTTCGAGAGGTCGCGGTAGCGTTCCGCCTTTTCCCCCTCGGTAAAGCCGAGCGTCCAGCTGTGGACCCGGTGGATATCCGCGAAACCGCCCGTGCTGAAGGCGCGCAGAAGGTTCAGCGTCGCCGCGGCCTGGGTATAGGCCTGCAACATCCGCTGCGGATCGGGGATCCGCGCCTCGGGCGTGAACTCGAACCCGTTGATGATGTCGCCGCGATAGCTGGGCAGTTCCACCCCGCCTGCGGTTTCGGTCGCGGCCGAACGCGGCTTGGCGAACTGGCCCGCCATCCGGCCGACCTTGACCACCGGCACCTTGGCGCCATAGGTCAGTACGACCGCCATCTGCAGCATCACCTTGAACGTGTCGCGGATCGTGTCGGCGGTGAATTCGGCAAAGCTCTCGGCGCAGTCGCCGCCTTGCAACAGGAAGGCCTTGCCTTGCGCCACCTCGCCCAGTTGCCGCCGCAGCTTGCGCGCCTCTCCGGCAAAGACCAAGGGCGGATATTTGGCAAGCTGCGCCTCGACGGCGTTCAGCGCGGCCTTATCCGTATAGTCGGGCATCTGGACCCGCGGTTTCGCGCGCCAGTCAGATTTGCTCCAGCCCTTGGTCATGGTCTTACTCCGGGTTAGCGATAGCAGGCTTCGCATATAACGGCGAAGGCGCTTTGTTGCAAACCCGGAAAAGCCCGCTTGCGCGTAAAGATGAGGCTTGAAGCCCGCACCGATTTCCTGTTTCCGTGTCACGGATACGACATGAACGGGTCGCCAGATGAACAGCCCCAGCCGCCGCGCGGTGGACAGCCGCGAAACCGCCCCGCCGCGCCGGTTCGTCTTTCTGCTGCTCGATCGTTTCACGATGCTGTCATTCGCCGGCGCGATCGAGCCATTGCGGATCGCGAACCGGGTTTCGGGGCGCAAGCTATATGAATGGGTGCTGGCCGGTGAGGGCACCGAAGCCGTCTGTTCCAACGGCGCGGCCTTCCGGCTCGACATGCAACTCGATGAGATCGACCGCGAGGATACCGTGCTCGTCTGCGGCGGCGTCGATGTGCAGGCGGCTTCGACCCGGGCGGTCCTGAACTGGCTGCGGCGAGAGGCACGGCGCGGCGCGACCATCGGCGGGCTTTGCACCGGCAGCTATACGGTGGCGCGGGCCGGGCTGCTGGACGGCAAACGCGCCACGATCCACTGGGAGAACCAGGACAGTTTCGTCGAGGAATTCGAAGAGGTGCGCCTGACGAAATCGGTTTTCGTCATCGACGGAAACCGGCTGTCCACGGCGGGCGGGACGTCCTCCATCGACCTGATGCTCAAGCTCATCGCCAATGACCATGGTGAGGAACTGGCCAACACCGTGGCCGATCAGCTGATCTACAGCGCGATCCGCACGGATCAGGACACGCAGCGCCTGTCGATCCCCACCCGGATCGGCGTCCGGCACCCCAAGCTGGGGCAGGTCATCCAGATCATGGAGCAGAATATCGAGGACCCGATTTCGCCCGCGACGCTCGCGCGCGACGTGGGGATGTCGACGCGGCAGCTTGAACGCCTGTTCCGCCGTTATCTGAACCGCAGCCCCAAGCGGTATTACATGGAACTGCGGCTGCAAAAGGCGCGCAACCTGCTGATGCAGACGGATATGAGCGTGATCAACGTGGCGCTTGCCTGCGGTTTCGCGAGCCCGTCGCATTTTTCAAAATGCTACCGGTCCCATTACAATACGACCCCCTATCGGGAGAGGGGCACGCAGGGCACGCGCCTTTCGATCTGAGGGTGCTGCCTGCCTTTCGCCCCCGGACGGGCCCCTGAGCGCCCGGTCCGAGGGAGCTCGCATTCACTCGGTCAGGTCGGCATCGGCAGGTGCCATGCGTATCAGCGCCCCCTGCCCGATCGACAGGAACCAGATCGTGCCGTCCGGTGCCTCGCGCACGTCGCGGATGCGGATGGTTTCCCCGCTGGCGATCTGTTCCTCGGACCAGTCAGCCGGGTCGAGCCGCGCGATATGGTCGCCCTGCAGCATCCCGATGAAATGGTGCCCCTCCCATTCGGGCCAGAGTGTGCCGGAATAGATCATGTGACCCGATGGCGCGGGCGACGGGTCCCAGTAGTGGTCGGGCTGCTCCATGCCGGGCGCCTCGGTCCCGATGCCGATGGGCGTTCCGTCATAGTTGCGGCCATAGGCGATCTCGGGCCAGCCATAGTTCAGCCCCGGTTCGACCAGGTTGATCTCATCGCCGCCCTGCGCGCCATGTTCGCTGACCCAGAGCCGGCCTTGCGCATCCATCGCTGCGCCCTGGATGTTGCGGTGGCCATAGGACCAGATCTCGGGCTGCGCGCCCTCTTGCCCGACAAAGGGATTGTCGGCGGGAACCGAGCCGTCGCGGTTGACGCGGATCACGGCCCCGTTGTGGTTCGAAAGATCCTGCGCGCTGTCATCGGTGCCCCGGTCGCCGAGACCCAGAAAGACCGTGCCATCCGGACCCTCGACGATGCGCGAACCGAAATGGCGGCCGCCATCGAACCCCTCGGCGGCCTCGAAAAGGATGCGCAGGTTGCTGAGTTCCGACGCCTCGGGGTCGAACGCTGCGGCGGCCAGCGCCGTACCTGCCCCCTGCCCCTGCGGTCGGGCAAAGCTGAACAGGATCTCGCGCGTGGTGTCGAAATCCTGTGGCACGACGACATCCAGCAGCCCGCCCTGCCCTTGGGCAAAGACCTCGGGCAGGCCCGTCACCTCATGCTGTTCGCCGTCGCGGAAATGCAGAAGGCGCCCGTCCCGCTCGCTCACCAGAACCTCGCCCTGCGGCAGGAAGGCGATGGCCCAGGGCTCGTTCAGGCCGGTCGCGATGGTCGAAAGCTGCGCCTCGCCCAGCGAGGTCTCAAGCGTTGCGTCCTGTGCCGTGGCGGCGCCTGCCGCCGCCATGCCGGCGCCAAGGCCCAACGCGATCAGCCCGCGATTCAGCGGCGTTTTCCGGGGGGGCATCCGATCCTCCTTCAAGGTTGCAATCCTGACCCGGATCTAGCGCGGCACCCCCGCGATGCCAGTTTCATAACCCCGATGTGAAGCCCGCAACGTCCCTGCCGAAAACGCTTTTCTTATTGCCGAAGCCGCTCTAACGTCTGCTGCAGGCCCAAGGGCCCAAAGATCCAGACAGGGAGTCTTCAATGAAAAAGCTGCTTCTGACGAGCACGGCGGCGCTGACGCTTGCGGCCGGTGCCGCGGCCGCGCAGGACATCAAGATCGGCATCATCCTCGGCTTTACCGGGCCGCTCGAATCGATCACGCCGAACATGGCGGCGGGCGCCGAACTCGCCATCGCCGAGGTGAACGAGGCCGGCACGCTGCTCGACGGCCAGACCGTCACCTCGATCCGCGCCGACAGCACCTGTATCGACGCCTCGGCCGCCACTGCCGCGGCCGAACGGCTGATCACCTCGGAAGGCGTGAACGCCATCATGGGCGCCGACTGTTCCGGCGTGACCTCGGCGATCCTGCACAACGTGGCCAAGCCGAACGGCGTGGTGATGGTGTCGCCCTCGGCCACCTCGCCCGCGCTTTCGGCCGATGACGATGACGGGCTCTTCTTCCGCACCGCGCCGTCGGATGCGCGTCAGGGCGTCGTGATGACCGAGATCCTGATGGATCGCGGCATCAGCTCGGTCGCCGTGACCTATACCAACAACGACTACGGCCAGGGCCTTGCGGACAGCTTCGTCTCGGCCTTCACCGAAGCCGGCGGCACCGTGACGATCAACGCCTCGCACGAAGACGGCCGCGCCGACTATTCGTCCGAGGTGGGCGCGCTCGCCTCTGCCGGGGGTGAGGTTCTGGTCGTCGCGGGCTATGTGGACCAGGGTGGCCGCGGCATCATCCAGGCGGCGCTCGACAGCGGCGCGTTCGACGTGTTCGTGCTGCCCGACGGCATGGTCGGCGAAAGCCTGGTCGAAAACATCGGCTCGGGCCTCGACGGTTCGTTCGGCCAGTACCCCGGCACCGACAGCCCGGGCGCGGCACTTTATGCCGAAATGGCCTCGGGCGCTGGCTTTGACGGCACCTCGGCCTTCTCGTCCGAAAGCTACGACGCTGCGGCACTCATCATGCTGGCGATGCAGGCTGCGGGTTCCACCAGCTCGGCCGATTTCAAGGACCACATCATGGCCGTCGCGAACGAGCCGGGCGAGCCGATCTATCCGGGCGAACTGGCCAAGGCCATCGAAATCCTCAAGGAAGGCGGCGAGATCGACTATGTTGGTGCAACTGCCGTCGAACTGATCGGAACCGGTGAAAGCGCGGGCAACTACCGAGAAATCGAGATCCAGAACGGCGTGATCGAGACCGTCGGCTTCCGCTGAAACGATTTAGAGTATTGACAGGAACAGGCAGCCCGGGGCAACAGCCCGGGCTGTTTCAATAGATAACCTCCGGGCCGCACCTCATGGGCAGCGGCATCGTGGGGACAGGGAGATCAGCAATGATCGTTGTGGAAAACCTCCACAAGCACTTCGGGGGCTTTCACGCCGTCGACGGCGCTTCGCTGGAGATACGGCAAGGGTCGGTCACTGGCCTGATCGGCCCGAACGGCGCGGGCAAGACGACACTGTTCAACGTGGTCGCCGGGCGGCTTGCGCCCACATCGGGCCGGGTACTTATGGATGGCGAGGACATTACCGGCCTGCCGCCGCACGCGCTGTTCCACAAGGGCCTCTTGCGCACCTTCCAGATCGCGCATGAATTCAGCTCGATGACCGTGCGCGAGAACCTGATGATGGTGCCTGCGGGCCAGTTGGGCGAGACGCTGTGGAACACGTGGTTCCGGCGCGGCGCCATCGCCGCCGAGGAACGCGCGCTGGCGCAGAAGGCCGATGAGGTGCTGGAGTTCCTGACGATCTCGCATCTGGCGGATGAACGGGCGGGCAACCTGTCGGGCGGTCAGAAAAAGCTGCTCGAACTCGGCCGGACGATGATGGTCGACGCCAAGGTCGTCTTTCTGGACGAAGTCGGCGCCGGCGTGAACCGGACGCTGCTCAACACCATCGGCGACGCCATCGAGCGCTTGAACCGCGAACGCGGCTACACCTTCTGCGTGATCGAGCATGACATGGATTTCATCAGCCGCATCTGTGATCCCGTGATCTGCATGGCCGAAGGCAAGGTCCTGGCCCAGGGTACCGTCGAAGAGATCAAGAACGACGAGCGCGTGATCGAGGCCTATCTTGGCACCGGGCTCAAGAACAAGATCGTGGGGACCACGGCATGAGCTTTCTCATCGGCGAGAACATGACCGGCGGCTATGGCGCCGCCGACATCCTGCATGGCTGCACCCTGGCCGTCGACAAGGGCAAGATCGCGGTGATCGTGGGCCCGAACGGCGCCGGAAAATCGACCGCGATGAAGGCGGTTTTCGGGATGCTGAAACTGCGCGGCGGCGCGGTGCGGCTGGACGGAGAGGATATCACCACCCTCTCGCCGCAGGATCGGGTGGCCAAGGGCATGGCCTTCGTGCCCCAGACACAGAACATCTTTACCTCGATGACGGTCGAGGAGAACCTCGAAATGGGCGCCTTTCTGCGCCGCGACGATATCCGCCCGACGATGGAACAGGTCTATGACCTCTTTCCGATCCTGCGCGACAAGCGGCGCCAGCCGGCGGGCGAGCTTTCGGGCGGCCAGCGGCAGCAGGTGGCGGTGGGTCGCGCCCTCATGACCCAGCCCAAGGTGCTGATGCTCGACGAACCCACCGCGGGCGTCAGCCCCATCGTCATGGACGAGCTTTTCGACCGCATCATCGAGGTTGCCCGCACCGGGATCTCGATCCTCATGGTCGAGCAGAATGCCCGGCAGGCGCTGGAAATCGCCGATGTGGGATATGTGCTCGTCCAGGGCGCGAACCGATACACCGACACCGGCGCGGCGCTTCTGGCCGACCCGGAGGTCCGCAGAACCTTCCTGGGGGGCTGAGCCGATGGATTTTCTCAACGCGTTGGTGGTCTTCGCCAATTTCGTCGTCGTACCGGCCACGGCCTATGGTGCGCAACTTGCGCTCGGGGCGCTGGGGGTCACGCTGATCTTTGGCATCCTGCGCTTCTCCAACTTTGCCCATGGCGACACGATGGCCTTCGGCACGATGATCGCGATCCTGGTGACATGGGGATTGCAGGCGGTGGGCATCACCTTTGGCCCGCTGCCGACGGCGCTGCTGGCGCTGCCCGTGGCGATCGGGGTGACGGCGCTCTTGCTGCTGGGCACCGACCGCATGATCTACCGCTTCTACCGAAAGGTGCGCGCGGCGCCGGTGATCCTGGTGATGGTGTCGCTTGGCGTCATGTTCGTGATGAACGCGCTGGTCCGGTTCGGGATCGGGGTGAACGAATACCGGTTCGAGGACGGCGCGCGTTTCGTGATCGACGCCCGCGGTTTCCGCGAGATGACGGGCCTGGCCGAGGGGCTTGCGATCCGCACCACGCAGGTCATCACCATCGTGATGGCGGTCATCATGGTTGCGGCGCTGTTCTGGTTCCTGCGCCACACCCGCACCGGCAAGTCCATGCGCGCCTTTTCGGATAACGAGGATCTGGCGCTCTTGTCGGGGATCAACCCGGAACGGGTCGTGGCCGTCACCTGGATCATCACGGCGGCGCTCGCCACGACTGCCGGCGTGCTCTACGGGCTCGACAAAAGCTTCAAGGCCTTCACCTATTTCCAGCTTCTGCTGCCGATCTTCGCCTCGGCCATCGTGGGCGGGCTGGGTAACCCGCTGGGGGCCATCGCGGGCGGGTTCATCATCGCCTATTCGGAAATCATGGTGACCTATGCGTTCAAGCGGATGCTCACGCATCTTCTGCCTGAAAACCTTGCGCCGGACGGGTTGGTCCAGCTTCTGTCCACCGATTACAAATTCGCCGTCAGCTTCGCGATCCTGATCATCGTGCTGTTGTTCAAGCCGACGGGCCTGTTCAAGGGGCAACAGTCATGACCGTGAACCTGCGAAATGTCGGGCTTTTCGCCCTCGTGGCCGCGCTCTTTGTCATTACCGGGATGACGCAGAGCTGGAACGTGACGCTCACCATCTTCAACATGGGGCTGATCTCGGCGATCCTCGCGCTTGGCGTGAACATGCAATGGGGCTATGCGGGGCTTTTCAACATCGGGATCATGGGCTTTGTCGCGGTGGGCGGGCTCGCCGCCGTGCTGGTCTCGATGCCGCCGGTCAATGACGCATGGGCGGCGGGGGGTCTCCAGATCATCTTTGGCCTGATCCTGGGCGCGGCGACCATCGCGCTGGCGATCCAGTTCTGGAAACGCATGGCACCGGGGCGCGCGCGGGCGCTGGGGATGCTCGTGATCCTCGTGGGCGGCTTTTTCCTGTTCCGGGCGGTCTTTGACCCGGCGGTCTCGGCGGTCGAGGCGGTGAACCCCGCCGCGACGGGCTATCTGGGCGGGCTGGGCCTGCCGATCCTGCTGGCCTGGCCCGCGGGCGGTCTCTTGGCCGCCGGCTGCGCCTGGCTGATCGGCAAGACGGCGCTGGGGCTGCGGTCGGATTATCTGGCCATCGCAACGCTGGGTATCGCCGAGATCATCATCTCGGTGCTCAAGAACGAGGACTGGCTCGCGCGCGGGGTCAAGAACGTCGTGGGCCTCCCCCGCCCTGTCCCGTATGAGGTCAACCTGCAGCGCAGCCCCGAGTTCGTCGAGCGTGTGACCGCCTGGGGCTTTGACCCGGTCACCGCCTCGGGGATTACGGTAAAGCTCGCCTATGCGGGGCTCTTCGCGACGGTCCTGCTCGTGCTCGTGCTGCTGGCGGAACTGGCGCTGCGTTCGCCCTGGGGCCGGATGATGCGCGCGATCCGCGACAATGAGATCGCAGCCGCGGCGATGGGCAAGAACGTGACCAAGCGGCACCTGCAGATCTTTGTCATCGGCTGCGCCGTTTGCGGCATCGCGGGCGCGATGATGACGACGCTGGACGGCCAGCTTACGCCGGGCACCTATCAGCCGCTGCGTTTCACCTTCCTCATCTGGGTGATGGTGATCGTGGGCGGGTCGGGCAACAACTGGGGCGCCGTTCTGGGCGGCTTCCTGATCTGGTGGCTCTGGGTGATGGTCGAGCCGATCGGCCTGTGGCTGATCCAGTCGGTCGTCGCGGGCATGGGGCCGGGGATGCTGCGCACACATCTGATCGAATCCGCGGCGCATATGCGGCTTTTGACGATGGGCGTGATCCTGCTTCTGGTGCTGCGGTTCAGCCCGCGCGGGCTGATCCCCGAGAAATAGGCACCACGCGAAAGCGCGGTCAGCAGGGCGCCTTCGGGCGCCCTTCTTCATCCACCCATTGCCCTTCCGCGACATTTGCTGTCGTCTTTCGCCATGCCGCCCGCGCGGCGCGCTTCCACTCTGCCCCCAGACGAACAGGGAGCAAGGGGCCATGAAGACCCATACGAAGGTTCTGGTGATCGGCGGCGGCGTGGTCGGGTGTTCGGTGCTTTACCACCTCACCAAGCTCGGCTGGTCGGATGTCATGCTGGTGGAGCGGTCGGAACTCACCTCCGGGTCCACATGGCACGCGGCGGGCGGGTTCCACACGCTCAACGGCGATACGAACATGGCGGCGCTGCAGGGCTACACGATCCGCCTCTATCGGGAACTCGAGGCGATCACCGGGCTCAACTGCGGCCTGCACCATGTGGGCGGCATCACCCTTGCCGACACGCCGGAACGGTTCGACATGCTCAAGGCCGAACGGGCCAAGCATCGCTACATGGGCCTTGATACCGCGATCCTGACGCCGGCCGAGGTCGCCGATATGACCGACGGCATGGTGAACACCACGAATATCATCGGTGCGCTTTACGACCCGCTGGACGGGCATCTGGACCCGTCGGGTACCACCCATGCCTATGCCCGGGCCGCGCGGATGGGCGGCGCCGAGATCGTGCTGCACAACCGGGTCCTGGAAACCAACCCCCATCCCGAGGGTTGGGAGGTCGTGACCGAAAAGGGCACGATCATTGCCGAACATCTGGTCAATGCCGCGGGCCTTTGGGCGCGCGAGGTGGCGGCGATGGCGGGGGTCTACCTGCCGCTTTTGCCGATGGCGCATCAGTATCTGGTGACGGACGACATCCCCGAGATCTACAATCGCGGCACCGAGTTTCCCCATGTGATGGACCCTGGCGGCGAAAGCTACCTGCGGCAGGAGGGGCGCGGGCTCTGCATCGGGTTCTACGAAAAACCGTGCGAGGCCTGGGCGGTCGATGGCACCCCCTGGACATTCGGGCACGAACTGCTGAACGAGGAATTCGACAAGATCGCCGACAGCGTCGAATTCGCCTATCGCCGGTTCCCTGTGCTGGAACGCGCAGGTGTCAAACGGGTGATCCACGGCCCCTTTACCTTTGCGCCTGACGGCAACCCGCTGATCGGCCCGGTGCCGGGGCTGCGCAACTATTGGTCCGCCTGCGCGGTGATGGCCGGTTTCAGCCAGGGCGGCGGCATGGGGCTGGCCCTTGCGCAATGGATGATCCATGGCGAGGTCGAGCGTGATCCGCGCGGCTTTGACGTGGCGCGCTTTGGCAACTGGACCACGCCGGGCTATACCGTCCCCAAGGTGATCGAGAACTATCAGACCCGGTTCTCTGTCGCCTATCCGAATGAGGAAAAGCCCGCCGCACGACCCTTCCGCACGACGCCGATGTATGACCGGTTCACGGAAATGCGCGCGGTCTGGGGCCAGCAATACGGGCTGGAGGTCGTGAACTACCACGCCCTGCCCGGCGAACCCGTCTATGAAACCCCAAGCTTCCGCCGCTCGAACGCGTGGGAGGCTGTGGCGCAAGAGGTCGCCGCGGTGCGCGGCGGTGTCGGCATCAACGAGGTCGCGAATTTCGGCAAGTATCGCGTCACCGGCACAGGGGCGCGTGCCTGGCTGGACCGGATCATGGCGGGGCTCATCCCGGCGCCGGGGCGGCTCGCGCTCAACCCGATGCTGGCGCCATCGGGCAAGATCATCGGCGACTTTACCGTGTCCTGCCTGTCCGAGACGGAGTTCATGCTTACGGCGTCCTACGGGGCGCAGGGCTGGCACAGCCGCTGGTTCGAGCAGAACCCTGGTCCGGATGTGCGGGTCGAGAACATCTCGGACAGCCGCACGGGCTTTCAGATCGCGGGGCCGCAGGCGCGGGAACTGCTGTCGCGGGTGACGCGGGCGGATGTTTCGGGCGCGGCCCTGCGCTTCATGGATGTGCGGCGCCTGACCGTGGGGATGGCCGACTGCATCGTGCAACGCGTCAGCTATACCGGCGATCTGGGGTATGAGATCTTCTGCGATCACATGAGCCAGCGCGCGCTTTGGGATGTGCTGTGGCAGGCCGGTCAGGATCTTGGCCTGCGTCCCTTCGGGATGCGCGCGATGATGAGCCTGCGGCTCGACCGGTTCTTCGGGTCATGGGGGCGGGAATATTCGCCCGACTATACCCCGGCGGAAACGGGGCTCGACCGGTTCATCCGCTGGAACAAGCGCGATTTCATCGGCCGCGCCGCCGCCCACGGGGCCGTGCCCGGCCGGCGGCTTTGCGCCTTCGTGGTCGATGCGACGGATGCCGATGTGGTGGCCTGGGAACCGATCTGGCTGGACGGAGAGGTCGCGGGCTTCTGCACCTCGGGCGGGTATTCGCACCATGCGGGCAAGTCGGTGGCGCTCGGGTTTCTGCCGCCCGATGCCGGCACCGAAGGGCGGGAGGTCGAGATCGAGATCCTGGGCGAGCGCCGTCCCGCCCGCGTGGTGACGCAGCCGCTCTTTGATCCCGAGGGGACGCGGCTGCGTGGCTGATCCCGCGCGGCTTGGCATCCTGATCCCTGCGGCCGGCGCCTCGGCCCGGATGCGCGGGGGCGACAAGCTGCTGGAGCGGGTGGGGGCAGAGCCGATGCTGGCGCGCCAGCATCGCATCGCGCGGGAAACGGGGGCCCGGGTTCTGGTGACGCTGCCGCCGGATGCCGCGGCGCGCCGGGCCGCGATACCGGGGGCCGAGGTGTTGGTCGTTCCCGATGCAGCGCGGGGGATGTCAGCCTCGCTGCGCGAGGGCGTGGCGGCGCTGGCGGATCATGCGGGTGTGATGATCCTGCCCGCCGACATGCCGGAACTGGAGGCGACGGACCTTGCGGCGATGATCGGCGACTGGAACGGCGCGGAGATCCTGCGGGGTGCGGCGGGCGACCTGCCCGGCCACCCGGTCATATTTCCGCGCGCCCTTTTCCCCGGCTTCGCGCAACTGACCGGGGATAGCGGCGCGCGGGCGATCCTTGGCTCCCATGCCGATATGGTGCGCCTTTATCCCCTGACCGGCCGCCGCGCTCTGACCGATCTCGACACACCCGAGGATTGGGCGCGCTGGCGCGGGTCACAGGTCAGCTAGCCGGGCACAGCTGTTCAGTCGGGCACACCGTCCTCAGTCAAGCACACCTGCCTGTTTCTGTTCGCGCGCATAGGCCCAGATCGCAGCCGAGATCGCCACCGCCGCCACGATGAGCGCGATATGCCCGCCCCGTGCCACCGCCAACAGCCCGGGCGGGATCCAGAAAAGGCCGACAAATAGCACCAGCGCCCCGAGAAACCCGATGGCAAGCGCGAGCGCCGCCCCCGCGACCCGTCCGATCATCAGGAGCGCCCCCAGAAGCCCCGCCCAGACCGACAAGGCCCAGAGCAGGTCGGCCCAGAGCGGCAGCGAAGCAAGATAGGCATCGAGTTGCGGCGGAACGCGCGTGACCCAGGCCTCGGCGCCGCTCCTGCTCAGGACATGGCCGGCGGCGAGCGCCCCCTGCCACACGGTCGTCACGAGGGCCATCGGCCAGAAATGCCACGGTGTTTCCACGTGATAGGTCATGACGCCCCCTTCCGCCCGCAGCCTGCCCGCAGCCCGCACAACTGTCCAGCCCGGAAAGATCACGGACGGGTGTTTCCGCCCGTCGCCCGGATCGGGGGAGTGGCGAGGCGGGGCAGGATGGTCAGCTGTGGCGCGCGTGGGTGGCCGCCGGGGCTCTGCCCCGGACCCCGGGATATTTCTGCCAAGAAGAATGAGGGGAAGGCGGTTCGGGCCCGAGCGCAGGCCAGCGGCGCCGGAGGGTTCTGGGGTGCTACGGCCCTTTTGCCGCGAGCTTGCCATGGGAACGGAGAAGATTTTGTGAACCTTTTCCGGAGTTGAGGCGTTCATTCGACGCATGAACCACGCGGATTGGCCGCGCGGCGTCCCCTCAGACCGACGGAGAAATCCATGACCCGTAGCCTCAAACTCGTAGCTCCCGGCCTTGCCGTTCTTCTGCTTGTCGCTGCTTGCGGCGAAACCCGGACCCAGCGTGCCGCAACCGGCGCCCTCGGTGGTGCAGTTGCCGGTCAGGTGATCGCGGGCGAACCGGTTGCCGGTGCCGCGATCGGCGGCGTCGGCGGTGCCCTGCTGCCCTGATCTCGTCTTTCGACCAGAAAAGCCGGAGCGTTCATCGCTCCGGCTTTTTCGTGTCTGGAACCTTTCCGGTGGTAACGGATCCCCCACCACTTCCGTTGATCACTTGCCCGTGGATGACCCGCGAGCGCGTGGCGCGTCCTGCGCGCAGAGCGGGTCGGGAGGGGCGGCTCCGGCCTCGCCCGTCAGTTCGCCGGTGCTGCCGGGGCGGCAGGCTCATCCACTGTGGGCGCCTGGGGTTCGCTTGTGTCGGTCGTCGGCCCTTCGCTGCCAGGCGTTTCGCCTCCCGGAACCGCACCTTCGGGCGGCAACAGGGTTTCGGCATCGACCTCGGGCATCGAGGTCCCCTCGCCCTGCCAGCTGCAGGCATAAAGCCCTGCCGCGGCAAGGATCAGAGCCAGAACGACGATGATCCCGAGCGAACGTTTGGTCTCCTTGCGATCCACCGGCTTTGTCGGTCGCGCCATGATGTCCTCCTGATTGTCACCAAGGAAGAACACGCGACGGAGGAATTCGATCCCCGCGCCACACCCATCGCCACACCCATCCAGGAGCCGCGCCATCAGCCCAGCCCGTCAGCCCAGCGAGGTCACCCAAAGGATCGTCGCATCCTCGGGGCTGAGCGAGATCACGTTATGCCCCATCGACGCGTCATAGTAGGCGCTGTCGCCGCGCCGCATCTCGACCGGTTCGTAGAATTCCGTGTAAAGCCGGATCACACCGGTCAGGACGTAGAGGAATTCCTCGCCGTCATGCCTGATCCAGCCCTCGAATTCCTCGAACCGCCGGGCGCGGATGCGGGCGCGATAGGGCAGCATCTGCTTGCGGGTCAGCGCACCGGCCAGAAGTTCGTGTTCATAGGTCACGGTCGCGACATGCTGTCCCTCGCCGCCCCGGGTCAGCGCCATGCGGCCCGTCACCTGCGTCCGGCTGGGCGGCGTGAAGAGCTGCGGGACCGAGATCGAGAGCCCCTCGGCCAGCTTTTTCAGCGCCTCGAAGGTGGGCGACATCTGCCCGTTCTCGATCTTCGACAGGGTGGAGCGCGCCAGCCCCGCCTGCCGCGCGGCCTGTTCCAGTGTCCAGCCCCGCGCCTTGCGCAGATCGCGCACCCGTTCGCCCAGGTCGAGCGGTTCGACCGAAACCTGTTCGCCGCTTTCGCGGGCGACGCGGATGATGCTTCGAGGATCGCTTTGGGGGTCGGGCTGGGTCATGGAACGGCTTTAGGCCCTGCCCCGGCACCTTGCAACAGGTCGCGTGTGGGCGTAGCTCTGTTCCATGATTTCCGTCGACGATCGCGGCCCGCCGCCCCCCTGCCCAAGGCAGATGAACCTTGCCGCCGAGGTGCTGCAGGCCGGGTCGCGCGAGCCTGGGAGGACCGCGCTGGAAGTCCTTTCCGCCGACCGCGCCGAAAGCTGGACCTATGCGCGGCTGATCGCGGCAGTGCGCGGCACGGGGGCGGGCCTGCGGGCGATGGGGCTTGGGCCGGGCGACCGTATCCTGATGCGGATCGGCAACCGTGTCGAATTCCCGATCCTCTTTCTGGGGGCCATCGCGGCGGGGCTGGTGCCGGTGCCGACCTCGGCCCAGCTGACGGTGCGGGAAATCACGGCGATGGCGCGTCAGGTGTCGCCCGCACTGATCGTGGCCGAGGAGGGCGTGGCGCTGCCGGACGGGACCACGCCCGTTCTGCTGCTCGGCCTCGACCGGCTGCGGAGCTTCTTTGACGGGCCGCCCTGCGACTGGGAGATGGGGGCGCCGGACCGGCTTGCCTATCTGATCTTCACCTCCGGCAGTTCCGGAACCCCGCGGGCGGTGGCCCATGCGCATCGCGCCATCCTTGCGCGCCGGATGATGTGGCAGGGCTGGTATGGCGCGGGTCCGACGGACAGGCTTCTTCATGCCGGGGCGTTCAACTGGACCTATACGCTGGGGACCGGGCTGATGGACCCCTGGGCCATGGGGGCGACCGCGCTGATCCCGGCCGGCGCCGCGCCGGGCGACCTCTTTGCGCTGCTGGACCGGGCGAAGGCGACGCTGTTCGCTGCGGCCCCCGGTGTCTTTCGCCAGATGCTGCGCGACGGGGGCCGTCGGCTACCCCGGTTGCGCCATGCGCTTTCGGCGGGCGAGCATCTCTCGGACGGTGTCCGCGCGGCATGGCGCAGCGCCACGGGGACCGAGATTCACCCGGCCCTTGGCATGTCCGAGGTTTCGACCTTCGTCTCGGGCAGCCCCGCACACCCGGCACCGGGCGGGAGTTCGGGTTATGTCCAGCCTGGCCGCCGGATCGCCGTGCTGGACGAAGGCGGGGCACCCGTGCCGCGGGGAACGCCCGGGGTTCTGGCCGTGGACCGGCGCGACCCGGGTCTCTTCCTGGGCTATGACGGCGCGCCCGAGGAGACCGCCGCCCGCTTTCAGGGCGACTGGTTCCTGACCGGCGACATGGTCGAGATGGGACCCGACGGGGCGATCACCTATCTGGGGCGTTGCGACGACATGATGAATGCGGGGGGCTTTCGCGTCAGCCCGCTGGAGGTCGAGGCGGCGCTGGCGCAGCATCCCGGAATTGCCGAGGTGGCAGCGATCGAGCTTGCCGTCCGCGCCGATGTGACCGTGATCGCCGCCGTCTATGTGGCATCCGCGCCCCTGCCCGAGGCCGAGCTTGCGGCCTTTGCCGAAACCCGTCTGGCGCGCTACAAGCAGCCCCGCGTTTACATCCATGCCGACAGCCTGCCGCGCGGCGCAAACAACAAGGTTCTGCGGCGTGCCCTGCGCGCCCGATATGCAAAGGACGCCCCATGATCCGTCTGGACATCTTTTTCGACCCCGTCTGCCCATGGTGCTATATCGGCAAAGGCCTTTTGGACCGGGCGCTGGAAAGCAGGCCCGGCCACCGCTTTGCGATCAGCTGGCATCCGTTCCAGCTCAACCCCGACATGCCGGCCGGGGGAATGGAGCATACCGCGTTCCTGGAGGCGCGTTTCGGAAGCCGTGCCAAGGCGGTCGAGGCGTTGGCGCAGGTTGCGGCCGCCGCCGAACGGGCGGGGCTGGACCTCGACCCCGCACGGATCAGGCGGATGCCCAACACGGTCGACGCGCACCGGCTGAGCCACTGGGCGGGCCTTGAGGGCGTGCAGAGCCGGGTCGTCGCGGGCCTCATGCGGGCGCATTTCCGCGACGGTCAGGACATCGGCGACGCCGCGACGCTTGCCGCAATCGGCGCGGCCGCAGGGATGGACGGCGCGGTGCTGCGGCGGCTGCTGGACAGCGATGCGGACCGCGAGACGGTCCAGCGGCATGAGGCGCATGGCCGCGAGCGCGGCATCCGGGCGGTGCCGACCTTCATCGTCGCCGACCGCCATGTGCTGCCGGGGGCGCAGCCTGTCGCCCTGTGGCAAGAGGTGATCGACGAAACGATTGCATCGGGGAACTGAGCAGCCCCGCTTGGGTGGGGACAACCCCGCCTCTGGCTTTGCGAAAGCCGGGCGCCAGGCTTTAGCCGCGCGGCGCAAGCCTTGAGCCCTGACCTCGTCGCAGACCGGCTTTGCATGAACTGCAACAACTGCGTGACACGCATTTTTTCCTCTGGCGGGGCTGCTTGCGCCATGCTAGCCGGTCGAAATGTCGCAGCTCTTCCGCCCCACCCGCCCGGTTCCCTTTGCCGAGTTCGTCGCCCTGATGGCGGCCCTGACCGCGCTTGCGGCGCTGAGCATCGACGCGATGCTGCCGGCCATCCCGCAGATCGCCGCGGACCTGAGCCCCGACGACCCGAACCGCGCGCAGCTTGTCGTGACCAGCTTCATGGTCGGGATCGGGTTCGGGATGCTGGTCATGGGACCGCTGTCGGATGCGATCGGACGGCGCCCGGTGATCGCGCTTGGCGTCGCGCTCTATGTCGTGGGGGCGCTTCTGGCGGTGATCGCGGACAGCATGACGATGCTTCTTGCGGCACGGGTCTTGCAGGGGCTTGGCATCTCGGCGCCGCGCACGGTCAGCGTCGCGATGATCCGGGACCGCTATGCGGGGCGCGAGATGGCGCGGGTCCTGTCCTTCGTGATGACGGTTTTCATCCTCGTGCCGGCGGCCGCCCCGTTCTTGGGTCAGACGATCCTCGGGTTTGCGGGCTGGCGGATGATCTTTGCCTCGTTCATCATCTTTGGAACGCTGGTGATGATGTGGATATTGCTGCGCCAGCCGGAAACGCTTGCCCCTGAGGCGCGTCGGCCGTTCCGCGCCGGCACGATTGCAGCCGGGATGCGAGAGGTCGTGTCGAACCGCCGCGTGATGCTCTATGTGCTGACGCTGGTCTTCGGCTTTGCACAGATGATCGCGCTTTTGTCCGCGTCGCAGCCGGTCTATGACGTCTATTTCGGGCGCGGCGACAGCTTTGCCATGTGGTTCGCGATTCAGGCGCTGGCGGCCGGAACGGCGGGGATGCTGAACGCGGCCCTTGTCGTGCGGCTGGGGATGCGCCGCATGGTGATGGCGGCCTATGCGTTCCAGATCGCGGCCTCGGCGCTGGCGACCGGGCTCTGGGCCAGCGGCACCTTCGGCGGGCCCGAGGCTTTCCCGGTCTTCTTCCTCTGGGCGGTGGGCGTCTTTTACATCGCGGGACTGACCTTCGGCAACCTCAACGCACTGGCGATCGAGCCCCTGGGCCATATCGCGGGCGTGGCCTCGGCGGTGATCGGCGCCATCTCGACGGTGCTGGCGGTTGTCATGGCAGTGCCGGTCAGCCTGGCCTTCGACGGCACGCCGCTGCCGCTGATGATCGGCGTTCTGATCTTTTCCACTCTTGCGCTGCTGACGATGGTGGCGAACCGCCGCTAGGCCTTCGCCACCGCCTTTACCTTGGCGGCCAGATCGCGCGCGATTGCGTGGGCGCCGCGGATGCGGTCGCTCTCCTTGGGCCAATCGCGCTGGACGATGATCTTGTTGTCCTTGATCCGGGCGCCCGCCCCCTCGTTCTGCACGAATTCGACCAGCCCCGCCGGATTGGCGAACTTGTCGTTGTGGAACTGGATCGTGATGCCCTTTGGCCCGCCGTCCAGCCGCGCGATCCCCGCCAGCTTGCACATCGCCTTGATGCGCATGATCGCAAGCAGCGTGTTCACCTCGCGCGGGAGAGGGCCGAAGCGGTCGATCAGTTCGGCCGCGAAACCCTCAAGCTCCACCTTGCCGGAGAGCGTCGAAAGCCGCCGGTAGAGACCCAGCCGCACATCGAGATCAGGCACATACTCCTCGGGGATCAGGACGGGCACGCTCAGGTTGATCTGGGGCGACCATTCGCCGTCATCCGCCGGGCTCGTCAGCTCACCCGATTTCAGCCGCGCGATGGTTTCCTCAAGCATCGACTGGTAGAGTTCGTATCCCACTTCCTTGATATGGCCCGACTGTTCCTCGCCCAGCAGATTGCCGGCGCCGCGCAGGTCCATGTCCTGGCTGGCCAGCGTAAAGCCCGCGCCAAGACTGTCGAGGCTGCCCAGAAGGCGCAGGCGTTTCAGGGCCTGCGGCGTCAGGGGCGTGCGTGGCCGCGTCGTCAGGTAGCAATAGGCGCGGGTCTTGGCGCGGCCCACCCGCCCCCGGATCTGGTAAAGCTGCGCAAGCCCGAACATGTCGGCGCGATGAATGATCATCGTGTTCGCGGTCGGAATATCGAGACCGGATTCGACGATGGTCGTCGCCAGCAGCACGTCATACTTGCCGTCATAAAAGGCGTTCATCCGGTCGTCGAGCTCACCCGCTGCCATCTGTCCATGTGCGGTGACGAACGTGACCTCGGGCACCTGTTCGCGCAGGAACTCCTCGATCGTCGCAAGATCGCTGATGCGCGGCACGACGTAAAAGCTCTGCCCGCCGCGATAATGTTCGCGCAGCAACGCCTCGCGGATCGTGACCGCGTCGAATTCGGAGACATAGGTGCGGATCGCCAGTCGGTCGACCGGCGGCGTCCCGATGATCGACAGATCCCGCACGCCGGTCAGGCTCAGCTGCAGCGTCCGGGGGATCGGCGTCGCAGTGAGCGTGAGGACGTGGATCTCGCTCCGCATCTCTTTCAGGCGCTCTTTGTGGGACACCCCGAAATGCTGTTCCTCGTCAATGACCAACAGGCCGAGGTTGCGGAACCTCACCCCCTTGGCCAGCAGCGCGTGCGTACCGATCACGATATCGACGCTGCCATCGGCAAGACCCGCGCGGGTTGCCGATGCCTCTTTCGCGGGGACAAAGCGCGACAGTTGACGCACGTTGACAGGAAAGCCGCGGAAGCGTTCGGAAAAGCTGCGGAAATGCTGGCGCGCCAAAAGGGTCGTAGGCGCGATCACCGCCACCTGCGCGCCGGACATCGCTGCAACGAAGGCCGCGCGCATCGCGACCTCGGTCTTGCCAAAGCCCACATCGCCCACGATCAGCCGGTCCATGGGGCGTCCGGCGGCCATGTCTGTCAGCACATCCTCGATGGCGGCAAGCTGGTCGTCGGTCTCGGTATAGGGAAAGCGGGCCGAGAACGCCTCCCACGCGGCGCCGGGCAGTTCATACATCGGCGCGCTGCGCAGGATGCGTTCGGCGGCAATGCGGATCAGCTTGTCGGCAATCTGGCGGATACGCTCTTTCAGCCGCGCCTTCTTGGCCTGCCATGCCCCGCCGCCAAGCTTGTCGAGCAGCCCTTCTTCATGGCCGAAGCGGGACAGAAGCTCGATATTTTCGACCGGCAGGAACAGGCGATCGCCACCGGCATATTCCAGCGCGATACATTCATGCGGCGCGCCCATGGCCGTGATCGTTTCAAGACCCGTGTAGCGCCCGACGCCGTGATCCACATGCACGACCAGATCGCCGGGTGACAGCGCCTGCGCCTCGGTCAGAAAGTTTTCGGCCTTGCGGCGCCGTTTGGGGGCGCGGATCAGCCGGTCGCCCAGCACGTCCTGCTCCGAGATCACGGCAAGCCCCGGGGCGATGAACCCGTGTTCCAGCCCCCATGTCACCAGAAAGAGGCCGCCGCGCCCCTCGGGCACGTCGCGCATGTCGCGAATGGGCGTGGCGCCGGTGACGCCCTGATCCTCCATCAACCCTTTCAGCCGTTCGCGCGCGCCGTCCGAATAGCTGGCGACGACGACCTGCCGGTCTTCGCGCAGTTCCTTGAGATAGGCCGCCAAGGCCGCGAAGAGGCTGATGTTTTCCTGCTGGCGCTCCGGGGCAAAGTTGCGCCCGATCCGTCCGCCGGCATCCAGCACGCCCGGCCCCGTGCCCTGCGGCAGCGGGTTCAGTTGCAGCACCCGCTGGTCGGTCAACGCCCCTTCCCATGCGGCGTCGTCCAGATACAGGAGCCCCGGCGGACAGGGTTTGTAGACCGTATCGCTGCGGTTCTTCGCGCCCATCGTCTCGCGCCGGGTGTCGTATTGGTCGGCTATCCCCTCCCACCGGCTGAGGCGCTGCGCGGTGATCTGGTCATCGAGCAGGACCGACGCCCCGGGAAGGTAGTCGAACAGGGTTTCCAGCCGCTCATGGAAAAAGGGCAGCCAGTGCTCCATCCCCTGATGCTTGCGCCCCGCGCTCACCGCCTCATAAAGCGGGTCGTCCGTGCCGCCGGCGCCGAATTCCACCCGGTAGTTCTGGCGGAACCGGGTGATCGCCGCGTCGTCCAGAATGATCTCGGACATGGGCGCCAGCTCGACCATGTCGAGCTTTTCGGTCGTCCGCTGCGTCGCCGGGTCGAACCGTCGCGCGCCGTCCAGAACATCGCCGAAGAGATCGAGCCGCACCGGCCCGCCCTCGCCCGGCGGATAGATGTCGATGATCCCGCCCCGCACCGCATAGTCGCCGGGCTCCGTCACCGTGGGCGACTGGGAAAAGCCCATCCGCACAAGGAACTGCCGCAGCGCCCCTTCGTTGACGCGACCCCCGACCCGGGCGGAAAAGGACGCGCCCGCGACCACATCCCGCGCCGGCACGCGCTGCATCGCGGCCGAAAGCGTGGTGAGCAGGACAAACGGCCCCGGCACCCCATGCGCCAGCGCCGCGAGCGTCGACATGCGCGCCGCCGAGATCGCCGGATTGGGCGAGGACCGGTCGAAGGGCAGGCAATCCCAGGCGGGAAAGGCCAGCACCACCGCCTTGGGCGCGAAAAAGCGCAGCGCCTCGCGCATCGCCTCAAGCCGCTTGTCGTCGCGGGCGATATGGATGACCGGCGCGCCGGTCTTTTCCATTTCACGCGCCAGCAGGCGGGCGTCATAGCCTTCGGGCGCACCGCCCAGTGTGATACGTGCAGCTTTGGTCATGGGGCCGGAGGTAACGGCTGCGGCGGCAATGTCAATTGCCCAACACACCGGTCGTCAGGCTGTGCCACATGCCCCACAGCACTGCGAGGAAGACGCTCGTCATCGCCAGAAACTGCACCCAGCCGCGATGCCGCAGCATGAGCCGCGCCAGATCCTCGCCCGCCGGGGCGTCGCGCAGGATGCGCCGCGCCAGCGCAAGCCGCATCAGCATGAGAAGGCAGAGCGGCAAGGCGAAGAAAACCGCCGCCTGGGCAAGTTCCAGCCCGTAGAAGAATCCGAGCACCAGCAGCAGCGCCAGAACCAGCGCCGCGAGGGCCACGGCGATCAACCCGCCTGTGCCTTGCGTCAGGGCCATCTGCCGCCGGGCCAGAATGGGAGTCATCGTCTCCAGATCGGCGGCGGCGGTCTCGCTTCCCTGCCGGGCCGCAAAGGCAATGTCATAGGGCAGGCCAAGAACCCGCCCGCCCGCAGCCGACCAGAAGCCCAGAAGCGCGATCCAGTACCAGAGGGTGGAAAAGGAGCGGGTGTCGAGGATTTCCAGAAGGCTCTGATAAAGGCTCACGTTCGGTCGGCCTGTCATTGGGGAGGGTCGCATTAGACTAGCCGCCGCCGCACCGGAATGCCAGAGGCGCCCTGTGACGCAGCAAGGCTGCGTCGGAGACCCGCGGCGGGTCTTGGTGCTTCAGCGCATGATCCTCCCGCTTGCGCCGCTGCGGCGCGACGTGACTCCGGGCCGGGTCTCTGCCGCCTTGCCAATCCAAAGGACAAGCGCCGCGCCGGGTCTTGAGCCTGCGGCGCAAATCTGCGAACGGGGTTCTACACGTTCGATAAGCGAGGTTGCCATGCACCCGATCCACGCACCGTTCCCGGCCGGCCGGCTGCGCCGCACCCGCAAGAGCCCCGCGCTCCGCGATCTCTGCCAGGAGAACGTGTTGACGGCAAAGGACCTGATCTGGCCGGTCTTCGTGCGCGAAGGCACCGATGTCGAGGAACCCGTCGCCTCGATGCCGGGCGTATCGCGGCTGTCGGTCGATCGCGTGGTGCGCGCGGCGGAAGAGGCGGCGGGTCTGGACATCCCGGCGATCTGCCTCTTTCCCTATACCGAGCTTCACCTGAAGACCGAGGGCTGCGAGGAAGCGTGGAACCCCGACAACCTGACAAACCGGGCGATCCGGGCGATCAAGGCTGCGGTACCCGACATCGCCGTGATGACCGATGTGGCGCTCGACCCCTATAACATCACCGGGCATGACGGTTTCCTGCGCGACGGCGAGATCCTGAACGATGAGACGCTGGAGGCGCTGGTGCGGATGGCGCTGGCACAGGCCGAGGCCGGGGCCGATATCATCGGCCCCTCGGACATGATGGACGGGCGGATCGGTGCGCTGCGCAACGCGCTGGAAGGCGCGGGCCATCGCAATGTCGTCCTGCTGTCCTATGCCGCCAAATATGCGAGCGCGTTTTACGGCCCGTTCCGCGATGCGGTCGGCGCCGGCAGCCTGCTGACCGGCGACAAGAAGACCTATCAGATGAACCCCGGAAACAGCGACGAGGCGCTGCGCCTTGTGGCGCGCGACCTGGCCGAGGGCGCGGATATGGTGATGATCAAGCCGGGTATGCCCTATCTCGACATCTGCCGCCGGGTGAAGGAGAACTTTGGCGTGCCGACCTATGCCTATCAGGTATCGGGTGAATACGCGATGATCCGGGGTGCTGCGGATCGCGGCTGGATCAATGGCGAAGCGGCGATGATCGAGAGCCTGCTTGCCTTCAAGCGCGCGGGTTGCGACGGGATCCTGACCTATTTCGCGCCCGAGGTTGCGCGGCTGCTTGGACGGGCGATGTGACGCCTGCGGGGCAGGTCGGGGAGTAAGGCCATCGGACGGAGGGCCCGCGGGCAAAGACGGGGGCTCTCCCGCCCGTCTTCGACGCTGCCGCGCCTCATCCCGTTGGGCCGGGCCGCGCGCTGTCGCGCGCGGGGGTTGCGCCCCCCTGTTCCCGTCAGGAACCGGCGTTCAGGCGATGCCCGTCAGGGAATGATCCGCGTGTATTTCGTCCCGCCCAGCGTCGCGCCTGCGATCAGCCCCGACTGACCAAAGACCACCGCGATCACCGGCGCCTGCTGCGTCGTGCTGTCGAGCCCCGCCGCGCCGCCGCCATCGGGCAGCGCATAGCGCACATCGGCGTTCACGGCCCACCCTTCGGACTGGCGGAATTCGGTCAGCGCCTCTGACGTCATGAAAAAGAGCGCATGGGCATATTGCTGCGCGCCGATCTGAAAGCCGATGGTCGCCCGCGCGGCGGAATAGTAATCGACCGTCACATCCCGGATGCGCAGCGCCCCCTGCCCGTAGCTGCCGCCAAAGCCCAGCCCCGCCTCGGTGATCAGCGGCATGTAAAGGATGCCCTGCGCCCGGCTGGCGAGATCCTGCGTCCCCGGATACCGGCTGAACAGGAAATCGCGCGTCGCGTCGACCCGCGCATCGAGCCGCTGCGCCCCGTCGCTGCCGATCGGATTCCCGCAGGCCGAAAGCGCGGTCAAAGAAAGCCCGCCCAGCAGAACGCCCCTGCGTGTCAGATACTTGCCCATCGTTTGTCCCGCCCGGTTTGTTGTTTGGTGCGAGACTAGCAATTTTTTCCCGCACTGTCACGGGGTTGGGAGGCTTCATCGTAAATGCCGGCGGCGCCTTGCCGATCCTGGCGGGGGATACGGTGCGCGTACGGGACGACGACTTGTCGCGGACTCCGCGCCGCCCTTTGCCGCAGATCGGTCGCCGTTGATCCTGGGCCGGGGGCATAGCGGGTATGCCCCGCCGCTTGCAACCTGCAAGCAGTGGTGCGCGGATGTCAGACCCCGCGCACGCCATGGACGCTGCAGTTGTCGTCTACCCGCCCGCTCGCAGCATAATCACGAAAGCCGCCTCATCATGACCTCCGGCATTACACCAGCTTGACGGGGTTTCACCGCGCGTTCTGCGGCATACTGCGGCGGATAACATGGCAGAGGGCGGCGTTCCAATGTCGAGGAAGCCGGTATCCGGGCCAACCAACAGCCGTCACCGCGCGCTTACGCCCGCTATGTGCCAGATCATCTGGCAGAGGCCGCGGGGATTCTTGACTTCGAAAAGCTTCGAAAGGTTCAACAAACCTCAGAACGCTTTGCAGATGGCAGACAAGTCACTGAAATCATGGTGGGTGATAAGAGATTCGAACTCCTGACATCTTCGATGTGAACGAAGCGCTCTACCACTGAGCTAATCACCCTTGGGCGCTGCTATTATCGCCATCCGTTGGGTGCCGCAAGGGGGCATTGACCGAAAATGCGAGGTTCCGGACAGATGGCGTGGATTGTGGGTAATGGTGGGGGTGATGGCGAAGCTCTGTTTGGGGAGGGCTCCCGGGCCATGCCGGAGGTTTCACCTCATGGACCATGTTGTAGGGGGCCTACCGCGGAATTTCGGTACCGCTTAACGCGCCGGGGGATGGGCGATGGACACGCCTCGATAAACCCGCACCTGCAACCTTCCCCTGATCCGGTGTTACGCCACCCCGCCTTGAGTTCGGGGCACCAGCCCGAACGAAAAAGGCCCGCCATCTGGCGGGCCTTTCCCTTCATCGCAGTTCGGCGCCTGCACGACCCGCTCAATGCGCGGTGCGTGCCTCTCCCTGGCCCTCGTTGCGGCGGGCGGCGAGTGCGGCCTCTTCGGCGGCCTCGTCCCATTCCACCGGCTCGGGCTGGCGGACCAGTGCGTGTTTCAGCACTTCGCGCACATGGCTGACGGGGATGATCGTCAGACCTTCCTTCACGTTGTCGGGGATCTCGGGCAGATCCTTGGCATTGTCCTCGGGGATGAGCACGGTCTTGATGCCCCCCCGCAGCGCCGCCAGAAGTTTCTCCTTCAATCCGCCGATCGGCAGCACGTTGCCGCGCAGCGTCACCTCGCCCGTCATCGCGATGTCCTTGCGGACAGGGATGCCCGTCAGGACCGAGACGATGGAGGTCACCATCGCGATCCCCGCGCTCGGCCCGTCCTTGGGTGTCGCGCCTTCCGGGACGTGGACGTGGATGTCCACGGTCTCGAATTTCGGCGGTTTCACCCCAAGCTGCGGGCTGATCGAGCGCACGAAGCTGGAAGCCGCGTCGATCGACTCCTTCATCACGTCGCCCAGCTTGCCGGTCGTCTTCATCCGGCCCTTGCCCGGCAGGCGCAGCGCCTCGATCGACAGAAGCTCACCACCGACGCTGGTCCAGGCAAGGCCCGTCACGACGCCGACCTGATCTTCCTTCTCGACCAGACCATACTTGAAGCGTTTCACGCCAAGGAAGTCCTCCAACCGTTCCGGCGTCACCTCGACCGTCTTGGTCTTGCCCTTGATGATCTCGGTCACGGCCTTACGCGCAAGTTTTGCGATCTCACGCTCAAGGTTCCGTACACCGGCCTCGCGGGTATAGGTGCGCACCATCTCGGTCAGCGCCCCGTCCGTCACAGCGAACTCGCCCTTGCGAAGAGCGTGGTTCTTGATCTGCTTCGGCACCAAGTGCTGCTTGGCGATCTCGCGCTTTTCATCCTCGGTGTAACCCGACAGCGGAATGATCTCCATCCGATCCAGAAGCGGCCCCGGCATGTTGTAGCTGTTGGCCGTGGTCAGGAACATGACGTTCGAGAGGTCATACTCCACTTCCAGATAGTGGTCGACGAAGGTCGCGTTCTGTTCGGGGTCAAGCACCTCGAGCATTGCGCTGGCCGGATCGCCACGGAAGTCCTGCCCCATCTTGTCGATTTCATCGAGCAGGATGAGCGGGTTCGTGGTCTTGGCCTTCTTCATCGCCTGGATGATCTTGCCGGGCATCGAGCCGATATAGGTCCGGCGGTGGCCGCGGATCTCGGATTCGTCGCGCACGCCGCCAAGGCTGATGCGGATGAACTCGCGCCCCGTGGCCTTTGCCACCGATTTACCCAACGAGGTCTTGCCGACGCCCGGAGGGCCGACGAGGCAGAGGATAGGACCCTTGAGCGCCTGCGACCGCGCCTGAACGGCAAGGTACTCGACGATCCGCTCCTTGACCTTCTCAAGGCCATAGTGGTCGCGGTCCAGAACCTCCTGTGCCTTGTTCAGGTCCTTCTTGACGCGGCTTTTCACGCCCCACGGGATCGACAGCATCCAGTCGAGGTAGTTGCGCACAACCGTCGCCTCGGCCGACATCGGCGACATCGACTTCAGCTTCTTGATTTCGGCATCCGCCTTGGCGCGCGCCTCTTTGGACAGCTTGGTGGCCTTCACCCGCTCTTCCAGTTCGGCGATCTCGTTCTGGCCTTCCTCGCCGTCGCCCAGCTCCTTCTGAATGGCCTTCATCTGCTCATTCAGATAGTATTCGCGCTGGGTGCGCTCCATCTGCGACTTGACGCGGGTCTTGATCTTCTTCTCGACCTGCAAGACCGAAACCTCGCCCTGCATCAGGCCATAGACCTTTTCCAGCCGCTCGGCCACGTCGAGCGTTTCCAGAAGCTCCTGCTTCTGGCCGACCTCAAGACCCAGATGCCCGGCGATCAGGTCCGCCAGCTTGGCGGGCTCCTTCGCCTCGGTCACGGCCGAGAGCGCCTCTTCGGGGATGTTCTTCTTGATCTTGGCGTAACGCTCGAACTCTTCGGCGACCGAGCGGAGCAGCGCGCGGACCGTCTCCTGGTCGCCCGGCTCTTCGTCCAGCGCCGAGGCGCGGGCCTCGAAAAAGTCGGCGTTATCCAGAAACTCCTCGATGCGCACCCGCCGGCGGCCTTCGACCAGCACCTTTACGGTGCCGTCGGGCAGCTTGAGCAGTTGCAGCACATTCGCCAGAACGCCGGTCCGATAGATGCCTTCGGTCGACGGATCATCGACGGTCGGGTCGATCTGGCTCGACAGCAGGATCTGCTTGTCATCGGACATGACCTCTTCGAGGGCACGCACCGATTTTTCCCGCCCGACGAACAGCGGCACGATCATGTGCGGAAACACCACGATATCGCGCAGCGGCAGGACGGGATAGCTATGTGCGAGGGGATCTTGCATCATCTTTCCTTATGCTGGCAGGAAGGCACCGGCCCCGGACATCGGCGGCCCCGGCCTCCCCCGTATTGGTCCATATCTGGGGGATCGCCCCTCGGGATTCAACCAGTTCCGGTTACAGCTTCGTGACAGAGAATGCAGGAGCGGCCGCGCCGCTTCAACCCCCGAGATGAGGTCCCGGCTACCTCGTAAAACGACTGATGACGCGGGCGACGCCGGCCGTCCCGTCAGGCGCGTCGAGGTCGGCCACGGTGACGGCATAGACCGTGTCGGCATCGGGCATCACGAGGTAGAGCATGAAATCGACCCCGCCTTCCGCATCTTCCAGCCGCCCGCCCGTGCGATAGCGCGGCAGTGCATCCAGCGGGCATTCAAGACCAAAGCCGAAGGTCGGATCGTCAAAGACCGTCTGGGCCGGCAGCGCGTCCTCTCCGCCCATGGCAAGGTCCCAGCTTTCGCCACCGGCGGGCAACAGCTCGAACTCGGCTGGCGTCTGGGGCGGGGCAAGGAACAGCATCCCGCCATCGGCCCGGAAGGTCGCGAGACCGCTGATCCGTTCGGGCATTGCGACGGCCTCTCCCTCGACAAAGGCGAGGCCGGAGAGCGTCTCGCTCGACCAGGCCCCGTCGACCGAGGGGGCCACGATCTCGGGCCACTGATCCTCGGGCAGGTCGCACCAATTCGCAAGGGCTGTGGCCGGCAGGCCAAGGGTAAACACAAGGGCGGCAGCGTGGGCGGCAGCGAGGCGCATCGAAACATCCTTCCGGTCATGGGCCCCGGCGTCGGTCAGATCGGCTCGATATCCCCCTCTGCCCGGCGGGCATGAAAATCCGAGACGAATGCCGCCAGCCGCCCCTCGGCGATGGCGTCGCGCAGGCCCTGCATCAGTTCCTGAAAGTAATGCAGATTGTGCCAGGTCAACAGCATCGAGGCGATGATCTCCTGCGCCCGGTTCACGTGGTGCAGATAGGCGCGGGAATAGTTCCGGCAGGCCGGGCAGGTGCAATGTTCGTCCAGCGGGCGCGGGTCGTCCTGATGGCGCGCATTGCGGATATTGACCACGCCGAAGCGGGTAAAGGCCTGCCCCGTCCGCCCCGACCGCGAGGGCAGGACGCAATCCATCATGTCGATGCCGCGTTCGACCGCGCCAACGATGTCATCGGGCTTGCCCACCCCCATCAGATAGCGCGGCCGGTCCTCGGGCAGCATCGCGGGCGCATATTCCAGCACCTCGAACATGGTCGCCTGCCCCTCGCCGACGGCAAGACCGCCGATCGCGTAGCCGTCGAAACCGATCTCGCGCAGCTTGTCCGCGCTCTCCTGCCGCTGGTCGCGATAGACGCTGCCCTGCTGGATACCGAACAGCGCGTGTCCGGGCCGGTCGCCGAAAGCCTCGCGCGACCGCCGCGCCCATCGCATCGACAGTTCCATAGAGCGGCGTGCCGTCGCCTCATCCGACGGAAAGGGGGTGCATTCGTCGAATGCCATCACGATGTCCGAGCCGAGCAGCGCCTGAATCTCCATGCTGCGTTCGGGCGTCAGCGCGTGGCGCGATCCGTCGATATGGCTTTTGAAGGTCACGCCCTCTTCGGTCAGCTTGCGCAGGCCCGCAAGGCTCATGACCTGAAAGCCGCCGGAATCCGTGAGGATCGGCCGGTCCCAGTTCATGAAGCGGTGCAGCCCGCCCAGCCGTGCGATCCGTTCCGCTGTCGGGCGCAGCATGAGATGATAGGTATTGCCCAGAAGGATATCCGCCCCTGTCGCGCGCACGCTTTCGGGCAGCATCGCCTTGACAGTCGCGGCGGTGCCCACGGGCATGAAGGCGGGTGTCCGGATCTCGCCCCTCGGGGTGGAAATGACGCCGGTCCGCGCACGCCCGTCGGTCGCTGTCACATCAAAGTTGAATTTCTTTGTCATCTGGTATCTCTGCGCGTCCTTCGGGCCGCAGCCCTTGTAGGCGATTCCCCGGCGATGCCAAGGGCCGGGCGCTTTTTCAGAGAGATGTGATGATGAAAGACATGGACCCGGGCTTTGCCGAGACCTTTCGCCTCGGCTGGGAGGAGTGGCTGGCCCTGCCCGGCCTGGGCCTGCCCGCGCTCAAGGCAAAGGTGGACACGGGCGCACGCACCTCGGCGCTCCATGCCTTTGACATCGAGCCCTTTGGCCCGGTCGACACGCCGCATGTCCGCTTTTCGGTCCATCCGATCCCCGGCCGCACCGATCTTGTCATCCCCTGTTCGGCCGAGGTCATCGACCGGCGCGAGGTCACGAGCTCGAACGGCGAGACCGAATTCCGCTTTGTCATCCGTTCGGATATCGTCATCGGGACGCGCCGCTGGCCGATCGAGTTGACACTGACCGATCGCGGGTCGATGGCCTACCGGATGCTTCTGGGCCGCCAGGCCCTGTCCGAGGATGTGGTGATTGCGCCGGGTGAAAGCTTTTGCCAGCCTGCGCTGTCCTATGACGTCTATCATTCCGCACAGGTCGCGGCGGCTGCCCCTGCCCGCACCCTGCGTGTCGCGATCCTGTCGCGCGAAGGCGGCGCCTATTCCACCCGCCGCATCGTGGCCGAGGGCGAGGCGCGCGGCCATGTGGTGGAGGTCATCGACACCACCCGCTGCTACATGGCGATCAACGCCCTTGCCCCCGAGATCCATTACGATGGCGCCCGCCTGCCCCGCTTTGACGCGGTGATCCCGCGCATCGGCGTTTCCGTCACCGCCTACGGCGCTGCCGTCATGCGGCAGTTCGAATCCATCGGCACCTTTTGCGTGAACGGGGCCGAGGGCATCCTCGCCAGCCGCGACAAGCTGCACGCCCATCAGATCCTTGCACGGCACCGGATCGGGATGCCGGCCACCGCCTTTGCCTCCAGCCCCAAGGATACCGACAACCTGATCGCGCTGGCCGGGAACGCGCCGCTGGTCGTCAAGCTGCTGGAAAGCACGCAAGGAAAAGGCGTCGTGCTGGCCGAAACCAAGAAGGCGGCGCAGTCGGTCATCTCGGCCTTCCGGGGGCTGCGCGCGAATTTCCTGGTGCAGCATTTCGTCAAGGAAGCCGCCGGTGAGGATATCCGCTGTCTCGTGATCGGAGGCCGCGTGGTCGCGGCGATGCGCCGCCGTGCCGCCGAGGGCGAATTCCGCTCGAACCTTCATCAGGGCGGCAGCGCCGAGCCGGTCCGCATCACCAGGGCCGAGCGCGACACGGCGATCCGCGCCGCCCGGGCCTTCCGCCTGAACCTTGCCGGGGTGGACCTGCTGCGCTCGTCCGAGGGGCCGAAGGTGCTCGAGGTCAATTCCTCGCCCGGGTTCGAGGGGATCGAGACGGCGAGCGGGCGCAACATCGCCGCGGCGCTGTTCGACGAGATCGAAAAGCGCGTCCGCCCGACACCCGTGCGCCGGAAGATCCCGCGCGGCTGAGGGTGGCGCGGCTCCTTCCGGAGGGACGGGCGTCGGTCACAGCCGCGTGGGCCACTTTACCCGGGCGTCTCAATTCCTTATATCTTTGCTCAACCATGAGCGAGGCCCCCATGACCGTTCCCGCATCCGAACCCGTTGAGGGCACGCCCCTCATCCGCCCCTCGACGACCGATCACCCGCTTTACGATCAGGTGGTCGAGGCGTGCCGCACCGTGTTCGACCCGGAAATTCCGGTCAACATCTACGATCTGGGTCTGATCTACACGATCGACATCAGCCCCGAGAACGAGGTGGAGATCATCATGACGCTCACCGCGCCCGGCTGCCCCGTGGCGGGCGAGATGCCGGGTTGGGTCGCAGATGCGGTCGAACCCCTGGCCGGCGTCAAGCAGGTGAACGTTCAGATGACGTTCGAGCCGCAATGGGGCATGGACATGATGAGCGATGAGGCCCGGCTCGAGCTTGGCTTCATGTAGACGTCACGCGGGCGGTCGCGGGTTCAGGCGCCAGATCGCCGCGTTCAGCGCCGCCGCGTAGCTGACCCAGACGAGGTAGGGCAGCATCATGAGCCCCGCGATCCAGTCGAGCCGCCAGAAGGCCAGCAGCGTTCCCGTGACCAGAAACCACAGGATCGCGATCACCACCAGCGCCGCCATGATCCGGCGAAGCCCGAAGAAAACCGGCGTCCAGAGCGTGTTGAACGCGATCTGCGCGGCCCAGAGCGCCAGCGCCAGACCCGCGCCCGGCAGGGGTGCGATGCGGGCCGCGGCGGCGGCCATCATCAGGTAAAGGAGGCTCCAGGCGACCGGAAAGGCCCAGTTGGGCGGCGTGAAACCCGGCTTGTCCAGTTGCCGATACCAGTTGCCCGGCGGGAACAGCACACCCGTCGCAGCCGAGGCGCCGCAGGCCACAAGAAAGATGCCGAAGGTCGTCCAGTCCATGCCGCTTTTCCCCCTTCATATCGGCCCTGTGGCGTTCATGGCAGCCTAGCGCCTGCCGCAGCGGCGTCCAGCCTGCTTGCCGTTTCCCGCCCCGATGACTACATTGTCCATAAGCCCAAGCGAAGGACCTGAGCCCATGTTCGGTATTCCCGGCAAAGCCGCCGTCACATTGACCCCCACCGCCGCCCGCCAGATCGGGCGCCTGATGGAGCGCCAGAACGCCGCCGGCCTCCGGATCGGGGTGAAAAAGGGTGGTTGCGCGGGGATGGAATACACCATGGACTATGTGTCCGAGGTGAACCCGATGGACGAGGTCGTGGAACAGGACGGTGCGCGCGTGATGATCGCACCGATGGCCCAGATGTTCCTGATCGGAACGGAAATCGACTACGAAACCTCGCTGCTCGAAGCCGGTTTCAAGTTCCGCAACCCGAACGTGGCCGAGGCCTGCGGTTGCGGTGAGTCGATCAAGTTCAAGGACGCGCCGGTCTGACCCCTTGTCTGCCGGCTGCGCGCCTTATCCCGCGCGACCGGCGATTTTGTCGGCGACTGTCCGGCGCTAACAGTCTTTACCCCCTGCCCCGGCTCCCGTATCCCTTTGGATTGGTTCCATAAGGGAGACAGGGATGGCCCGCAAACTCGCCGCCGGAAACTGGAAGATGAACGGGCTCGCCGCCGATCTTGCCGAGGTCGAACGTCTCTGGGCCGCCCATCCCTCGCCGCGATGCGAGGTGCTGATCTGCCCGCCTGCCACGCTCTTGTCCCGGATGGCCGAGCGTCTTCGCGACACGACCTACTTTGTCGGCGGGCAGGATTGCCACAGCGGTGAAAGCGGTGCCCATACCGGCGACATCTCGGCGCGGATGCTGCTCGATGCGGGCGCCAGCCATGTGATCCTTGGCCATTCGGAGCGTCGCGCCGATCATGCCGAAACCGACGCAATGGTGCGGGACAAGGCGCTTGCAGCGCAGGCCGCGGGGCTGACCTCGATCATCTGCGTCGGGGAAACAGAGGCGCAGCGCGATGCGGGCGATGCGCTGCCTACGGTCAAGGCGCAGCTTTCGGGCTCGCTTCCCGACGATCCCGCGCTGCTCGTCGTCGCGTATGAGCCCGTCTGGGCCATTGGCAGCGGCCGGACACCGACGCTCGACGATATCGCCAGGGTGCACGGCGCGATGCGCGAGACGCTTGCCATCCGCTTCGGCCCGGCAGCCGATGACATTCCGCTGCTTTACGGCGGATCGGTCAAGCCCGCGAATGCGGCCGAGATTTTCGGGGTGCCCAATGTGGATGGCGCGCTGGTCGGCGGGGCGTCCCTGACCGCGGACGAATTCGGTGAGATCATCGCGGCGCTCGGCGGTTGAACCGGCTGAAATGCAAAGCCCCGCGCCACTGAATGGCACGGGGCTGAAACTGCGGTCCTGCGCCCTTGGGCCAATCAGGCCATGCGCGCGGCCACGTTTTCCCAGTTGACCAGCTTCTCAAGGAAGTTGCTCAGGTAGGCCGGCCGCTTGTTGCGGAAGTCGATGTAATAGCTGTGTTCCCACACGTCACAGCCCAGAAGCGCCGTCTGACCAAAGCACAGCGGGTTGACGCCGTTCTCGGTCTTGGTGACCTTGAGGCTGCCATCCGCGTCTTTCACCAGCCAGGCCCAGCCCGAACCGAATTGCCCGGAACCGGCGGCCGAGAATTCCTCTTTGAACTTGTCCACCGAACCGAAGGTCTCGGTCAGCGCTTTCTCAAGCTCGCCGGGGATCTTTTTCTCGCCCGGGCCCATCATCTCCCAGAACTGGTTGTGGTTCCAGTGCTGGCTCGCGTTGTTGAAGATGCCGTTCTGTGCGACCGCGCCGGGCTGATAGGTGCCCTTGATGATCTCTTCGAGGCTCTTGTTTTCCCACTCGGTCCCGGCGATCAGCTTGTTGCCGTTGTCGACATAGGCCTTGTGGTGAATGTCGTGGTGATACTCCAGCGTCTCCCGCGACATGCCGAGATCGGCCAGGGCGTCATGGGAATAGGGAAGATCGGGAAGTTCGAAAGCCATCGCGTGTTCCTCTCGCGCTTTTCGTGTCGTCCATGGGGAATAAGGCGGCTTGGAACGGCAAGGTCAAGGCTCGGCAGGGAATTTTCGCGCGGCCCCGGGCCAGAAAACCGGCGGACCGGGGGCGGGATGAAAGGGGTCCCGGCCCGGCAGGTCAGAAAACCCCCACCTCCGATCCCGGTGTCGCCGCCGCGCAGAGGAGGTCGAACATGTAGCGCCCGACCGAGCGGAAGCAGACAAGCGTGATCGCGCCGTCATCCTCCATCCAGAACGCCGCCGGAACCTGCGCCGCGCGGGTGCGGCGCAACTCGCCCGGTCCGAACCGCCCCATGTCCACGGGGGCGAGTTTCGCAAGAACCTCGCGCGCATGGGGACCGCTGATGCGGAAAACCGCCCGCATGTCCGACACGTCCTGCACCAGATGATGGCTGCCCGCCAGCCCGTCCTTCAGCGCGGCAAGGGTCGCCGCGACGCCCGCATGCGGCAGGACCAGCAACAGTTCATCCGGCGACATCCAGCCCACGGCGCGATCGCCATCGTGCAAGAGACCGCGCTGGTCCGGCACGGCAAGGCCAATCGCGGCCCTCACTGCGGTCGAGGTCGCAGGATCGGCAAGCGGCGCCCGCAACAGGATCATGCCCCGGTCCGAAAGCTCCTCCACCGTCGCAATTCCCCTGAAGATCGCGCCGGAAGCCCCTGACGTCATTGCAAGATCAGACATTCTGCTTGTCCCCCTTGGCATCGTAAAAGACCGGAGAGACGATCCGCGCCTTGACGCTGCTGCCGTCGAGCATCGCAAAGACCACCGTCTCGCCCATCCGTTCCGGCCCGCGCCGGATCAGGCCCATGGCGATGCCGCGCCCCAGCGTGGGGGAGTAATAGGTGGAGGTGACGCGCCCCTCGGTCAGCCGCTGGCCATTCCCGTTCACGCCCTCGATCACCGCATAGGCGCCGTCCGGCAGGACCGACCCGTCGAGCGTTTCGAGCCCCACCAGTTTCCAGCGGTCCGGGTCGGTCAGGAACGTCCTCTCCTGTCCGCGCTTGCCGATGTAATCCGCCTTCTTTCGCGAAATCGCCCAGTCGAGGCCCAGATCCTGTGGGATCACGGTGCCGTCGGTTTCATCCCCGATCATGATGAAGCCCTTCTCGGCCCGCAGCACATGCAGCGCCTCGGTGCCGTAGGGCATGACGCCCAGATCGGCGCCCTCGGCCACAAGCAGATCCCAAAGCACGCGTCCCTGCCCGGACGGCACGGCGATCTCATAGGACAATTCGCCCGAAAAGCTGATCCGGAAGACCCGCGCGGCGATGCCACCCAGAACACCCTCGCGCCACTCCATGAAGGGCAGCGTCTCACGGCTGACATCCATCCCGCCCAGACGTTCCAGAAGCTGCCGTGCCTTGGGTCCGACGACGGCGATCTGGGCGAACTGCTCGGTCAGGTTGGCGGTATAGACCTTCCAGTCCCACCATTCGCATTGCAGCCAGTCTTCCATATGCGCGTGGATGCGATCCGCCCCGCCCGAGGTCGTGTGGCAAAGGAACGTGTCGTCATCCAGCCGTGCGACAACTCCGTCGTCGATCAGAAAGCCGTTCTCGTTGCACATCAGGCCATAGCGGCATTTCCCCACGGGCAGCGTGCTCATCATGTTGGTATAGAGCATGTCGAGGAAACGCCCCGCATCCGGTCCCTTGACCAGGATCTTGCCCAGGGTCGAGGCATCGAGTAGCCCGACCGCCGCGCGGGTGTTCCGGACCTCGCGATGCACGGCGTCTTCCACGGTCTCGCCGGGGCGCTGATAGCAATAGGGGCGCCGCCAATGGCCGACAGGTTCCCACCATGCGCCGTTGGCCTCATGCCAGTCATGGATGGGCGTGCGGCGCAGCGGCTGGAATATCTCGCCCCGCGCCTCGCCGGCCAGCGTGCCGAGCGTGACAGGTGTGTAAGGCGGGCGGAAGGTGGTCGTCCCCACCTGCGGCACGGGCTGAGAGATGGCGTCGGAAAGCACCGCAAGGCCGTTGATATTGCTCAACTTGCCCTGATCCGTCGCCATTCCCAGCGTGGTGTAGCGTTTGGTATGTTCAACGCTCTCGTAACCTTCGCGCGCCGCAAGCTGGACGTCCGAAACCTTTACGTCGTTCTGGTAGTCGAGCCACATCTTGGCGCGCAACTCGGCCTTTGCACCCTGCGGCATCATCCAGACGGGTTGCATGGGCGCCTCTGTCGGGGCCTCGACCGCAAGGCCGGGCAGACAGTCCGCCGCCTGCATCGCGCCCGATGCCGCGCCGACAGTGGTCACAAAACCCTGCCCGTCGGCCCCCAGCGGTGGGCGCGCGGGATCGGGGCAGAACATGCCCTGCGCCTCGTCCCAGATCAGCTTGCCGCCGCAATGGGACCACAGATGCACGACCGGCGACCAGCCGCCCGACATGGCGACCGCGTCGCAAGCGATCTCCTCCAGCACCGCGCCTTCGCCGGCCTGCGCGCAGATCGCGACCCCGGTGACGCGCTTGCCGCCCTTGACCTTGGCGATGCCGCGCCCCGTTTCGACCCGGATGCCAAGCGCCCGGGCGCGCTGCGGCAGCTCTCCCTCGGCGCGGGGGCGCGCATCGAGGATGACCGGAACCGAAAGCCCCGCCTCAACCAAGGCGATCGCCGTCCGATAGGCGTCGTCGTTGTTCGTGACCAGAACCGTGCGGTCGCCGGCGCTCACGGCCCAGTTCGCCACGTAATCCCTGACCGCGCTGGCGAGCATCACGCCCGGGACATCGTTTCCGGCAAAGCTCAGCGGGCGTTCGATGGCACCGGTCGCCGCGACGATCTGCGCGGCGCGTATCCGCCACAGCCGCTGGCGCGGTCCCGGCGCACCCGGCAGATGGTCGGTCAGCCGTTCGGCGGCCAGTGCATAGCCGTGGTCGTAAACCCCGGCCACGGTGGCCCGCAGGCGCAGCGTGACGTTTTCCATCGCGCCGAGCGTGGCGACGGTTTCCCCCACCCAGTCCGCGGCGGGCTGCCCGTCGATGACGACACCGTCCACCGGCGCCCGCCCGCCCCAATGGGCCGCCTGCTCCATCACGATCACGCGCTTGCCGGCACGCGCGGCCTCCAGCGCCGTGTGAAGCCCGGCGATACCGCCCCCGGCAACCAGCAGATCGGCAAAGGCGTAGAACTGTTCATAGCTGTCCGCATCCCGATCCTGCGGCGCGCGGCCCAGCCCCGCGGACCGTCGGATGATCGGCTCGAACACGTGTTTCCAGAACGGGCGCGGATGGATGAAGGTCTTGTAGTAAAAGCCCGCCGGCAGGAACCGCGACAAGGCGCTGTTGACGACGCCCAGATCGAATTCGAGGCTCGGCCAATGGTTCTGGCTCTCGGCGGTCAGCCCGTCGAAAAGCTCGGTCGTCGTTGTGCGCTGGTTCGGCTCGAACCGGGCGGCGCGCCCCATATTGACAAGGGCGTTCGGCTCTTCGGCGCCGCTTGCGACGATCCCGCGGGGGCGGTGATACTTGAAGCTGCGTCCCACAAGCATCTGGTCATTGGCCAGCAACGCCGAGGCGAGCGTATCGCCCGCATACCCGCGCAGCCGCCTGCCGTTGAAGGTGAATTCCTGCGGGCGGGTGCGGTCGATGAGCCGCCCCCCCTGCGAAAGACGGGTGCTCATTCACGGCCCTCCCAGTCGGGGCGTCGGTCCTTGATGGTGTCGATGATATGCGCGGGCGGCTCGGTCGTCTGGGCGGGATAGGTGCCGAAGACCTCGAGCGTCGCGGTGCAGCGCGCGGCGATGAACCACTTGCCACAGCCGTAACTGTGGCGCCAGCGTTCGAAATGAACGCCTTTGGGGTTCGCGCGGGCGAACATGTAGGCCTCGAATTCCGCGTCCGAGGAGCCGGGGCCGAAACGTTTCAGATGGGCCTGGCCGCCATTGGTCAGTTCCGTTTCATCGGCCTGAACACCGCAATGGGGGCAATGAAGGGTCAGCATGGCGCGCGCTCCGCAGGGCGCGCCATGCGCGCCGGGTCAGTTCTGGGGTTCGGGCAGGTCGATGGTGATGGTGGCGTCGTTGCCGCCCCCGCCGCCGGGAAGATCGCCGCCGGTGAAAAGATACCAGATGATCCCCAGAAGCAGGATAACGACGATCCCCATGAGGAAGCCCATTCCGCCACTGCCGTTCGGTTCGGCCATGTCGCATTCTCCGTCTGCGTTTCTGTTGTGAAACGAACGGACTGGGCCGGCTTCCGGTTCCTCTTCTTCATCATCAGTGCGCCACCCCCGCCGCGACGCTTTCGTCGATGAACCGCCCCTCGCGGAAGCGATACATCGAGAATTCCGCGGCCAGCGGCCCGGGCTCGCCCCTGGCCATCAGTTCGGCCATCGCCCAGCCCGATCCGGGGATCGCCTTGAACCCGCCGGTGCCCCAGCCGCAATTGACGAAACAGCCCCCCAGCGGCGTTTTCGAGATGATGGGAGAGCGGTCGCCGGTCATGTCCACGATCCCGCCCCATTGCCGCAGCATCTTGAGCCGCGAGAGCATCGGGAAGGTCTCGATCAGCGCGCGCAGCGTTTCCTCGATATGATGGAAGCTGCCGCGCTGGGTGTAGTTGTTGAAACTGTCGGTGCCGCCGCCGATCACCATTTCGCCCTTGTCGGACTGGCTCATGTAGCCGTGCACGGTGTTGGCCATCACGACGACATCCATGCAGGGCTTGATCGGTTCCGACACCAGCGCCTGAAGCGCCATGGATTCGATCGGCAGGCGGAAACCGGCCTTTTCGGCCAGAACGCTGGAATGACCGGCAACGACCATGCCCAGCTTCTTGCAGCCGATGAAGCCCCTGGTCGTGTCCACCCCCGTTACCTGCCCGGCCTCGGACCGGACGCCGGTGACCTCGCACTGCTGGATGATGTGCATGCCCATGGCCGAACAGGCCCGCGCATAGCCCCAGGCCACGGCATCGTGCCGCGCCGTGCCGCCCCGGGGCTGCCAGAGCGCGCCAAGCACCGGATAACGCGGCCCGTCGATATTCATGATCGGGCAGAGTTCCTTGACGCGCTCCGGCCCGATCCACTCGGTCTCCACGCCCTGAAGCGCATTGGCATGGGCCGTGCGCTTGTAGCCGCGCACCTCATGATGGGTCTGGGCCAGCATCATGACGCCGCGCGGGCTGAACATCACGTTGTAGTTCAGATCCTGGCTGAGCGTTTCGTAAAGATCGCGCGCCTTTTCATAGATCGCCGCGGAGGGGTCCTGCAGGTAGTTCGACCGGATGATCGTCGTGTTCCGCCCGGTATTGCCGCCGCCCAGCCAGCCCTTTTCGATCACCGCCACATTGGTGATCCCGAAATTCTTGCCAAGGTAATAGGCAGTGGCAAGCCCGTGGCCGCCCGCGCCCACGATCACGACGTCATAGGACGCCCTCGGCTCGGGCGAGGCCCAGGCCCGTTCCCATCCCTGATGGTGGCGCAATGCCTCCCGGGCGATGGCGAATACGGAATAGCGTTTCATGCCCTGTCTCGCGTCCCCTGCTTATGCCGCTGGCCGTTGCGTCCGCTTTGCGTCTCTTCTGGCCCAGCCCCAGCTTTTACCCGCAGCCCATAGCGGCACAATCGGGAAATTTGCGACATGGGGCCGACATGGGGGCCTTGGCCTGCGACGCGATGCCCCTGCCCCCGACCCGGCCGCCTGCCCTTTGGGTCTTTTGCGCAGCCCCTCGCGACGTTACATCATGTGCAACGAAGGAGGCCGCATGTTTTTCTGGATCGCGATCACGCTCATGACGCTGGCGGTGGGCGTGCTCTTGTGGCTTTCGGTGCGCCGGGGGCGCGAAGGGGACATTGTCGCAGCGGCCGAATACGACCTGCGCGTCTATCGTGACCAGCTGCGCGAGATCGAGAAGGACGTCGCCCGCCGCGTGATCGCCTCCGAGGATGCCGAGCGCCTGCAGGTCGAGGTCTCGCGCCGGATACTGGAGGCTGATCGCGCGCTGACCCGTGCCAAGGGGGGCGAGGCCACGGCGCGCACCACCCCGCAGGGCGCAGCGGTCGCGTTCGCCGCGCTGATTGTGCTTGCCGGGGCGGGTGCCCTGGGAACTTACTGGTATCTGGGCGCGCCCGGCTATGGCGATCTGCCGCTGGCGAGCCGGATCGCCGCTTCGGACGCCTATCGCGCCAGCCGTCCCGCGCAAGCCGATATCGAGGCCGAGATCGAGGCAGAGGCCCCCGCCCCCGCTGCCGAGGGTGCCGAGGAATATGAGGCGCTTGTGGCCCAGCTGCGGCAGGCACTGCAGGACCGTCCGCTCGACCTCGCCGGCCATCAGCTTCTGGCGCGGAACGAGGCCGCGCTGGGCAATTTCGCGGCGGCCCATCGGGCGCAGGCGCAGGTGATCGACCTGAAAGGCACTGACGCGACCCCCGACGACTATGCCGAGCTTGCCAATCTCATGATCCTTGCGGCGGGCGGCTATGTCTCGCCCGAGGCGGAACGCGCCCTGACAGAAACGTTGCGCCGCGACCCGCAGCATGGGGCCGCGCGCTATTATTCCGGGCTGATGTTCGCGCAATCCGACCGGCCCGATCTGGCCTTCCGGCTGTGGCGCCCGTTGCTGGAGGACAGTGCCGCCGACGATCCCTGGACCCCCTATCTGCGCGCGCAGATCGAAGAGGTCGCATGGCGCGCGGGCCAGAACTATACCCTGCCGCCCGAGGCGGGGCCGCGCGGACCCTCGCTCGCCGATATCGAGGCCGCTGAGGGTCTTTCGGACGAGGCCCGCGCCGCAATGGTGAGGGGCATGGTCGAGAGCCTCTCGGCCCGGCTCAACAGCCAAGGCGGCACGGCGCAGGAATGGGCGCGTCTGATCCGCGCCTATGGGGTGCTGGGGGAAACCGCTCAGGCCAGCGCGATCTGGACCGAGGCGCAGGTCACCTTTTCCACCCGCCCGGAGCAACTGGAACTGATCCGCGCCGCGGCGGCGGATGCCGGCGTCGCCGAGGGTGGAACCACAGAATGATCGCAGAATGATTCACGAAACGATCGAGGAATTCGCCGCGGCGCTTGCGCCGATGCGCGCGCTTGCGGGGCTCGACCTCGGGGACAAGACGATCGGCGTCGCGGTGTCGGACAGCCTTCGGTCGGTCGCAAGCCCGCTTCAGACGATCCGGCGCAGCAAGTTCACCCTCGATGCGGAGGCCCTGCTGAAGATCGTCGAGGCGCGGGCCATCGGCGGCCTCGTGCTGGGCCTGCCGCGCAACATGGACGGGTCCGAGGGGCCGCGCTGCCAGTCCACCCGGGCCTTTGCCCGCAACCTTTCGCGCCTCACCGATCTGCCGATCGGGTTCTGGGACGAACGCCTGTCCACCGTCGCCGCCGAACGCGCGCTGCTGGAGGCGGATACGTCGCGAAAGCGTCGCAGCGAGGTGATCGACCACGTGGCGGCCGGCTATATCCTGCAAGGGGCGCTGGACAGGCTGGCGCATCTGAAACGGACGGGCGCATGACCGGCGATGGTGTCTGGCAACGGCAGGAGGTTCAGAGCCCCTGCGTCAAGATCTGCGTCATCCACCCGGCCGAGGGGCTTTGCACCGGCTGCCTGCGCACGCTGGACGAGATCGCGCGCTGGTCGCAGATGACATCGGCCGAGCGTCGCGCGATCATCGACGCCCTGCCCGCCCGTGCCCCGCGCCTGAAGCAGCGGCGGGGCGGCCGCGCCGCCCGTGTGGGCGACAGGAAAGACGGCAGCGGCGACTAAACCGGGTCAGTACCCCAGCGCCTTGCGCAACATGTTCAGTGAGACCGCGATCAGGAACACCGCGAACACCCGCTTGAGTGGTCTGGGGTCCATCGCATGGGCCAGCCGGACGCCGAGCGTCGTCGTGTAGATCGTCGTCACGATGGTGATCACGAAGGCCGGCAGGTTGACCGCGCCGATGGTGAAGGGCGGCCGCACCGCCTCGGGGATCTGAATGAACAGAAAGCCGATGACCGAAGGCACCGCGATGATCAGGCCAAAGCCTGATGCCGTGGCCACCGCCCGATGGATCGGCGCGCCGTAAAGCGACATGATCGGCACCGCGAACGATCCGCCACCGATCCCCATCAGCACCGAAAGAACGCCCACTACCGGCGACAGGATAGAGCGGGTGATGATCCCCGGCATCTGGTCGGCGATGCGCCAGCGCTCGCTGCCGACGATGAAGTAGAGCCCGATGATGAAGCCGAGGACGCCGAAAATCCCCTGCAGAACCGTGGATCGCAGCATCGAGGCCACGACAACCCCGATCACCGCGCCAATCATGATCCCCGGCGCCCATTGCCGCAGCACCTGCCAGTCGACCGCGCCCTTGCGATTATGCGACTGGAGCGACCGGGCCGAGGTCACGATGATCGTCGCAAGCGAGGTCGCAAGGCAGATCTGCATGAGCTGCGGGCTGTCGTAGCCGAGCACCGAGAGCGCATAGAAAAAGGCGGGCACGAGCACGATCCCTCCGCCGACCCCCAATAGCCCGGCCACCACCCCGGCAAAGGCGCCGATGACAAGAAGAAGGAAGAACATCGGAAGAATCGTCGCGAGATCCGGCATCGGCTGCTCCTGGGGCTGCTCCTGGCTTTTTTGCCCGCATACACCCTGGGCCGGACCTCTGCCAGTGCCGCGTTGATGCCGTATGACAGTCGTCTGACGTGGCGGGCGGAGATGCCCTTCCGCCGGAGCGCCGGTCGGTCGTCATCCTGCGGCGAGAGGAAGGGGCCCCGGCGCGGGACCGGCCGGCTTGCGCGGCAGGCCGGGGCCGTGCCGATGCGCGCCCGTGTCGCGTCTGGAGTGTCGCGTCGGGAGCGTTGCGACTGGGCACGGGCCCTCCCGCCCGTCTTCGCGGCGCCAGCGCCGCTCATCCCGTTGGGCCGGGCGCCGCCTGCGGCGGCGTACCGGGGCTCCGGGATCGGGCCGCCCACATCTGTCGGACGCTTGAATGTGCAGGATCTGATGCTGCGCCGTCGTTCCACCGGCGTCCCACGCCCCGCAAGTCCCGGCGCAGCAGGCAAAGGCTGCGCGCCGTCGTTCAGCCCTGCGCGCGAACCGGCGCCGCCACGTCCCGCCCCAGTTCCGCCAGCGCACGGTCCAGCAGTTCCAGCCCCGCACCGGGGCGATGCGCGCCCTCGGAGAGAACGCGGCGCCAGCCCCGTGCGCCTGGGCGGCCGGCGAAAAGGCCCAGCATGTGGCGTGTGATCGAATGGAGCCGCCCGCCCGCCGCCAGATGCGTCTCGATATAGGGCCGCATCGCCTCGACCGCGGCAAAGGCGTCGCGGCCCCCCTCGGCGCCGAAGATCCGCCGGTCGGCATCGGCCAGGATGGCGCCGGGATCGTGATAGGCGGCGCGGCCGATCATCACCCCGTCCAACCCTTCGGCCAGCAGCGCCTCTGCCTGATCGAGGTTGGTGATGCCGCCGTTGATCGACAGATGCAAATGCGGAAACGCCCGCTTCATCGCGATCACAAGCGGGTAGTCGAGCGGCGGAACCTCCCGGTTTTCCTTGGGCGAAAGCCCCTTCAGCCAGGCCTTGCGGGCATGGATGGTGAACCGGGTCACGCCCACCGCGCTGACGGTTTCCAGAAACCGGGGCAGGATGTCCTGCGGGTCCTGGTCGTCGACGCCGATGCGGCATTTGACCGTGATCTCGACCGTTGCGGCATCCCGCATCGCCGCGACGCACTCCGCCACAAGGGCCGGACGCTCCATCAGCACGGCGCCGAAACAGCCCGACTGGACCCGGTCCGAGGGACAGCCGACATTCAGGTTGATCTCATCATAGCCATACTCCGCGCCGATCCGCGTGGCCTGCGCAAGCTCTGCCGGGTCCGATCCGCCAAGTTGCAGGGCCACAGGATGTTCCGCCGGATCAAAACCCAGCAGGCGATCCCGGTCGCCATGAATGGCAGCGGGGGCCGTCACCATCTCGGTATAGAGCAGCGCCCGGCCCGACAACTGCCGGTGAAGATAGCGGCAGTGACGGTCCGTCCAATCCATCATCGGCGCAACGGACAGACGGGACGCCCTTGATATGTCTTGTTTTTTATATTTCAAAGTCACTTACAGGCACCTACAGTTCGTCTCGTTTCCGCTCATTATGGACCAAACCCGTCGATTTTGACACTAGATTTGGTCCTGTGGACCAAGTACAATTTCGTGGACCAAACGGGGAGACCATCATGGGCTCGATCACCACACGCAAACGGAAGGATGGAAGTCACAGCTACAGGGCACGTGTACGAGTGATGCGCGAAGGCACCGTCTATCACGAGACGAAGACTTTTGACAGACGCCCAGTTGCGGCCGCCTGGATAAAGAAACGCGAGAAAGAGCTAGCAAAACCTGGTGCGCTGGAAGAGTTGAACGCATCCGACCCTCCGCTGTGCAAAGCGATCGAGCGCTACACTGAAGAGACAGTGAAGGACATCGGTCGCACAAAGGCGCAGGTCCTCAGGACCATCGCCACCTATCCGATCGCCGATCTGCCCTGTTCCAGCATCAAATCGAAGGATATCATTGAGTTCTTTCAGTCACTGCCCGGACAACCGCAAACAGTCGGGAACTACGCGAGCCATCTCGCCTCCATTTTCGCGATAGCTCGGCCGATGTGGGACTTCCGACTGGATGACCGGGAGATGAGAGACGCGATCACCGTCGCGCGCCGCATGGGGATCATCTCCCGGTCCGCACAGCGGAACCGCAGGCCCACCCTCGATGAACTCGACCGGCTGCTGGCTCATTTCATTGATCGACGCCATAGAACACCTCAGGCCATGCCCATGCACAAGGTGATCGTGTTCGCTCTCTTCTCGACGCGCCGACAGGCAGAGATCACCCGCCTCACCTGGGATGACTTCCAGAAGGAGCACAAGCGTATCCTGGTCCGTGACATGAAGCATCCCGGCGAGAAGCTCGGAAACGATACCTGGGTCGATCTGCCCGAGGAAGCCATTCGGATCATCGACAGCATGCGCAAGAGCAAGACTGAGATCTTCCCCTACTCTCCGGACGCGATCACGGCCAACTTCACCCGCGCTTGCAAGCTGCTCGGGATCGAGGATCTGCACTTCCACGATCTGCGCCACGAGGGCATTTCTCGGCTGTTCGAGATGGGTTGGAACATCCCCCATGTCGCGGCTGTCAGCGGACACAGGTCTTGGGTTAGCCTGAAACGCTATACGCACATCCGGGAAACAGGCGATAAATATGGCAGCTGGCGTGGAATGCAGTTCGCAATCGGCAACACGTGATGCGCCAGTGCGTCAATCTCATCGAAAGGCCCCGCGCATCACTCAAGGTTTTACTAGGTACAAACATCAACTTTCATAGCCGCTGAATGCTGAGATGGAGGCAAGTTAGCGATATGCCGTCCATCCTATTGGCTCCCTATTCATCCTTGAACTTTCGCTGGTAACGCTCCTCGGGCGAAACCCACTGCTCGATGAATGATAGCGGATCAAGATCGCCCAGCATCGAACGCGCCAAACGCAGCCGGGATTCCAGACTCACGCGCTGCTCTGCGTCCACCATCTGCATACGCTTTTCGGCCTCGACGAAGAACATCTCGACGGAGGGTGCCTTGGTCCAATCCGCCATGATATCCGAAAGCTGTTGAAGGCTCTCGGAGCGGCTAATGTGATCCCGGAAAACGCCCCCGTTCCAGCTTAGAGTTTTCCGGACGGAATCCTTGGCTGGAAGAGGAGAGGAAACGCATGAAGGCATCGAAGTTCACGGACGCGCAGAAGGCGTTCATCGTCAAGAACGCGGAGGATCGCACGCCTGTCCTGACGGTCTGCCGAAAAGCGGGATCAGCACGGCGACCTTCTTCAATTGGAAGAAGAAATACTCAGATTTATGGCGTCCGAGATGATGCGGCTGCGGGAGTTCGAGCAGGAGAACGCTCGGCTGAAGAAGATCGTCGCCGATCTCGCGCTAGACAAGAAGATGTTGCAGAACATCATCAAGTGAAAGCTTTTAGGCCTGCCCGGAAGAGGACGCTGGTCGACGAGAGGCGGGCGGATTGGCAGGTGTCGGTCCGCCGCGCCTGCGAGGTGATCCGGTTCGATCCAAGGCGACGCTGATCGCATGGAAGCTTGTAGTCTTTGCCAACGCCCTATGCAAAAGGCGGCGGGTATCGGAGCCCAGCCCCCTAAAAGATAAAACTGCTAGCGTTCAGACTGCTGGACTTAGTTTAATTAAGCCATTCGTCTCCTCAAGTTTGTGTGCGAGCCACCAAGTCGATCAGCGCTGAGCGTCCCACATGCGCAGAGCCTTCTGAAATTTCAGCCTCGTAGCTCTCGATACGCAGAATGTCCGTTCCAGCGAATTGGTCTCGAAGGATAGCATCGGTATATAGATTCTCCACAAAGGGAGGACCTCCCGTGCCGTGCTTCAGCTGCTCGACGGTATATCCGTGCAGCATCACTATCCCGCCCGGCCGCGTCGTTCGGATCATCCCTTCGAACATCTCGTCGCGCAGCTTGGGAGGCGCGAACTGGATGAAAATTCCGATCACCGCGTCAAAGCGCGCCTCGGGCCACGGATACTCGGCGGCGTTCTGAGCCGAAAAGGTCACATCGACACCGCGAGCGTGCGCAAGCCTGCGTGCCTTCTCGATCGCGACTACCGAACTGTCCCACGCAGTAACTCTATGGCCCAATTCCGCTAGCCAGACCGAATTTCGGCCCTCGCCGTCCGCTACGACGAGCACTTCGGAGCTTGGAGGTAGCCAATGCGCATGTCGCTTCAAGAAACGCGCCGGTTCGGTCCCGAAGAGGTATCCCTCTCCGGCAAAGCGGTCATCCCAGTTCATGAGTCTGCGTCCATTGCTTTGGGCGCGCCCGTGGCCATGTCGGTGCCGGTGTAGGGCAGTCCGGCCTGCTTCCATGCGCCGAAGCCGCCCTCCAAGTGGGCAAGTGGCGACAGTCCGGCTTTCAGGGCAATCTCGGCCATCCTGCCGGACCGGGCGCCCGAACCGCATTGAAGAACAATACGTTTGCCGTCCTGCGTGGGCAGCGCCTCGGGGCGGAAGAACGCCATGGGCATCAACAGCGCCCCATCATGTATTCGGGCGGTGTGCGCACATCGATCAACACGATCTCCTGAGCGTCGAGCGCCGCCTTTACCTTTTCGGGAGACCAATTTTCGACTTGTGCCATGATCAGAACCTGTTCGCTGGTATCTTGAGGTAGGTGTTTCCATCAGCCTCCGGTTCCGGCAAGCGACCGCCCCGCAGGTTGACCTGGAGCGCGTGCAGCATCCTGTCGGGCAGATTGAGTGTCGCGTCGCGTTCCTCGCGCACCTTAACGTATTCGGGCTTTTCGACGCCGCCGCCCAGATGCTTGTTCGAGTCTTTCTGCTCGGCCACTGTGCTTTCCCAGGCCGGCTCGACGCGGCCTTCCGCGCCGTAGTCGTGTCCGATGAAGATCCGGAAGTCGTCGGGCAGCGCTAGGATCGCCATCAACGAGTCGTAGAGCATGGCCGCCGATCCGCCGGGGAAGTCTGCACGCGCGGTGCCGCTGTCGGGCTGCATGAACGTATCATGGGCGAACACAGCGTCCCCGACAATATAGGTGATCGAGCCGAGGGTATGGCCCGGCGACAGCATCACGCGCACATCGAGCTCGCCGATCAGGAAAGTGTCGCCGTCAGCGAACAAGCGGTCGAAATCGGCCTCCGGGTCGAATGCGTCCGGCGTGTTGTAGAAGTCGCGCCAAAGCCCCGCGATTTCCCTGACTTTCTCACCGATGGCGTTCGGCGCTCCGGTCTTCTGCTTGAGATACCCAGCCGCCATCAAGTGGTCGGCATGAGGGTGCGTGTCGAGGATCCATTCAAGCGTCAGACCCTCACGATCGATCCAGTCAAGAGCCCAGTCGGCGGCCTCGGTCGAGGTGCGGGCGCGGGCTGGGTTGAAGTCGAGAACGACGTCGATCAGCGCGCATTTCTTCGTCGCCGGGTCGACGCAGATATATTGGCAGCTTCCTGAAGCGTCGTCGTAGAAACCAACGACATCGGGGCTTCCGGGTCCACGGGATGCGCTTTTTGAATGTGTGATTGTCATTTAGTGCTTTCCTTTCCAGTCATTCTGCGGCTTTGGCCGGGTCGGCCGGTTTGGCGAGGGCCTTCCAGGCATCATACTGGGACAGGAAGACGCGTCCGTTGAGCTGATCGAGGAAGTGAGTGCTCCCGAGACGGTCCATGACCGGCCCCTTCACTTCCGAGAGGTGCAGCCCGACCCCCAGATCAGTGAGCCTGTGGTTGATCGCCTCCAGGCTCTCGAGCGCCGAGTAGTCGATCTCGTTCACAGCGGAGCACATGAGAATCACGTGACGCAGCGTGGCGCCGTCGACCACGTGGTCCTGGATCAAATCCTCGAGGAACCGGGCATTCACGAAGTAAAGGCTCTCGTCCACCCGCAGCATTAGTATCTCGGGATCGGTCTCGACGTCGTGCCGGTTGATATTGCGGAAGTGGTTGGTGTCCGGGACGAGACCGACCTCGGCGACATGGGGTTTCGACGTCTTGTAGAGGTGCAGCGCGATGGAGAGGATCACACCGGACGCAACGCCAATCTCGACGCCCAGTGAAAGGGTCAGAAGGATCGTAGCTGCGACCGCGGTGAAGTCGGCGCGCGAGTAGGACCAAGTCTTCTTCAGGATCGAGAAATCGACAAGGCTGAGAACGGCGACGACGATTGTGGCGGCCAGTGTCGCGTTGGGCAGATAATAGACGAGCGGCGTCAGCGCGAGCGCGGCAATAGCAAGGCCGATGGCCGTGAAGGCGCCCGCCGCGGGTGTCTCGGCGCCAGCGTCGAAGTTCACTACAGAGCGTGCGAAACCGCCGGTGACAGGATAGCCGCCGGTGAAGGCTGCGCCGAGGTTGGCGGCGCCGAGGCCGATGAGTTCCTGGTTCGGGTCGATGCGCTGACGCTTCTTGGCGGCGAGCGTCTGCGCGACGGAAATGGATTCCACGAAGCCGATGATGGAAATCAGGATTGCCGGGATCGCCATTTGGCGGATCAGGTCCGGCGCGAAACCGGGAAGGGTCAGCGGCGGCAGGGCCTGCGGCACCTCGCCGACGATGGAGACGCCGAGGCCCTCAAGATCGAAAGCCCATACGGCAAGCGTCGTGACGACGACCGCCGCCACGGGCCCCGCCTTTGTGACGATGTCGGCCAGAAGTGGGCCTGCTCCCATCCTCCGCAGGAGCGGCTTGAGGCCCTTGCGCACCCAGAACAGAAACGCGGTCGCCATGACGCCGATGACCAGCGTTATCGGATTGATCTGCCCAAGATGCGAGACAAGCGCACCGACCATCTCGATCAGCGTATGGCCTCCGGCCTCGATACCGAGGATATGCTTAAGCTGGCTGGTCGCGATCAGGATGCCAGAGGCCGTGATGAACCCCGCAATCACCGGATGGCTGAGGAAATTTGCCAGAAACCCCAGGCGGAAGACGCCGAGCAGCAACAGGAAGCCTCCGGACAGCCCCGCAAGCGTCAGCGCCGCGACGGCATAACCCGCCGTGCCCTGCTCGGCGACCTGACCGACAGCGGAGGCTGTCAGAAGCGAGATCACCGCCACAGGCCCCACCGCGAGCGCGCGGGAGGTGCCGAAAACCGCGTAAAGGAGGATCGGTGCGATCGAGGCGTAGATCCCTGCCTCCGGCGGCAAGCCCGCTAGAAGCGCGTAGGCGAGCGACTGGGGGATCAGCATGATTGTCACGATCACTGCCGCGACGAGATCGTTTGTCAGCGCGGATCGATTATACTGCCGCCCCCATGTAAGGATCGGCAGATATCGGGAAAATCGTGACGTCATGGCGTTCTCTCGGGATTGGGGAGCGGGGAGCAACCTGTGCGCCCCGCTCGCGGACGCGCGGACAGCGGGAGGGAGTGCCGGCGCGCCGTTCGGTTATTCGGCCGCGGCTTCGAGCTTTTCGGGCTTTGCCATCCATTCGCGGCCCCGAAGCATCGCTTGCCAGTAGATCGGCGGCAGCATCTTTTCCTTCAGGAACCACGCTGCGCGGCTTGGCTTCGTGCCGTCGATCATGAAGGCCGGGAAGCTCGGCTTCACCGCGCCTCCGTAGCCGAACTCCGCGAGCACGATCTTGCCGCGCTCGACCGTCAGGGGGCACGAGCCGTAGCCGTCGTATTGTGCCACGGCAGAGCGTCCCGCGATGTCGGCGGCGATGTTCTCGGCCACCGTGGGCGCCTGTTTCCGCGCCGCCGCCGCCGTCTTGGCATTGGGTGCGTTCATCACGTCGCCAAGCGCCCAGATGTTGTCGAAGCTCTTGTGGCGCAGCGTCGCCTGATCAACGTCGACCCAGCCCGCCGGATCGGCCAGCGGCGAGACGCGAATGAAGTCCGGCGCCGTCTGTGGCGGGCAGACATGCATCATGTCGAACGCCATCTCGACCCGGCGCGGTTCTTTCTCCGGCTCCCTGACCTCGAAGGTGGCCGTCTTCGCCGGCCCGTCGACTGCCACGAGATTGTGGAAGAAGTCGAGCGTCGCGTCGTACTTCTTCACGTATTCCATCAGTGGCGGCACGTAGTCCTTCACGCCGAAGAGCACGCCGCCCGCGTTGCAGAAGTGGATGTCGATGTCCTTGAGACGACCGGACCGGTGCCAGTGGTCGGCCGAGAGATACATCGCCTTCTGCGGCGCGCCGGCGCATTTGATCGGCATCGGCGGCTGGGTAAAAAGCGCGGTACCGCCGCGCACCTCCTGCACCAATTGCCAAGTATAGGGCGCGAGGTCGTAGCGATAGTTGGAGGTGACCCCGTTGCGGCCGAGCGTATCGACGAGGCCTTCGACCTTGCCCCAGTCGACCTTGAGACCGGGACAAACAACGAGCCGGTCATATTTCACGACCCGGCACCCATCGAGAATGACCGCGTTGTTCTGCGGCTCGAAGGCCGCGACGGCGGCCTTGATCCACTTGACCCCTTTCGGGATCAGGCTGCCCATCGTCTTGGCGGTTTGCTGTGCCTCGAATATGCCGCCGCCAACCATGGTCCAGCCGGGCTGGTAATAGTGTATCTCGGCAGGATCGATGATCGCGATCTCGAGGCCCGGTTTGCGCGATTTCAGGCTGGCCGCGACGGCGATGCCACCGGCACCCGCGCCGACGACAACCACCTTGTAGTGCGCATCGCCGCTGTCGGTCGGGGTCTTGCCACCGTTGGCGATGCGGCGCGCGACACCGTTCATGTCGTAGCCTGCCGCCTGCGTCATGGCGAGAATTTCGGAAACGGGCCGCTTCTGCGCCTCGTGCAGCGACCAGAGGGTCGCCGAGCGCGTGCCGGTCCGGCAGTAAGCCAGCACCGGGCGTTGCACCTCTGCCAGCGCCTGGCCGAAAGCAGCGACGTCCTGATCCGAGACCATCCCCGATTCAACCGGGACGTAGCGCGTCTCGATCCCCTCGGCCTTGGCAGCCGCCTCGATCTCTTCGTAGCTCGGTTGATCCGCGCCTTCCCCATCGGGGCGGTTGCAGATGATCGCACGATAGCCTGCCGCCTTGATTGCGGCCATGTCCATGGCTGCGATCTGCGGGGATACCGTTACTTTCGGCGAAATCCTTTTCAGTTCCATCGTCGTATTCCTCCCTATTGGTTTCGATCAGGGACCACACAGCAGCGCCGATGCGCCGCCATAAGCCCTGATGACCGCGTCAAGTGGATGGGTTTTCGTCTTGAATGATCGAAACCATTTTCGCGCTGTACGCCCGCTCACCGATGCGTTCGATCAACTCGAGTTGCAGCTCCAACCAGGCCTTATGGCCTTCTTCGTCCATCGCGATTTTTTCGAAGAGCATGCGCGATCCGACATCGTTGGTCTCATAGGCCTGTCGGGCCGCGGTGAGGTAGAATTCAACGGCCTCCTCCTCATCGGCAAGGTCGGCCTTGAACATATCTGAGAGGGTTTCGGCACGCTTTGGCTCTTTGGCGAAAGCAATCTCGGGCGTTCCTTTCAGGAACATGATGCGCTCGATGAACAGGTCGGAGTGCCCGATTTCTTCTGCCTGTTCCTCGCGCATCTTGTCTGCCAGCAAATTGAGGCCCCAATCGTCGAGGACATGGGCGTGCAATTGATACTGATGCGCGGCGCTCATTTCCATTTGAAGCGCCTTGTTCAGGTTTTCCACCGTTGCGTTGTTCGACATTGTCTTTCCTTTCGATCTGGAACCGTAGTCATTCTCAAAGACCGTTGAGGGGCACCTTGAGCGTCGGGTTGCCGTCCTTGTCGGTGGGCACCTCGCCCGCGCGCATGTTCACCTGCAGCGACGGGATGATGAGCTTGGGCATGGCGAGGGTCGCGTCACGCTCGGTGCGGAACTTGACGAAATCCTCCTTCGTCTTGCCGCTGCCCACATGGATGTTGTGGGCCTTCTCCTCACCCACCGTGGTCTCCCACTGAATGTCGCGCCCGTTGGGCCCGTAGTCGTGGCACATGAACAGCCGCATCTCGTCCGGCAGGGCCAGGACCTTCTGGATCGATTCGTAGAGCGTCGCCGCATCGCCGCCCGGGAAATCGGCACGCGCCGAGCCTCCGTCGGGCATGAACAGCGTGTCCCCCACGAAAGCCGCGTTGCCCATCACATGCACCATGCAGGCCGGGGTGTGGCCGGGCGTATAACTGGCGAACGCGGGCATGTTTCCGACCATGTAGGTGTCGCCGTCGTCGAACAGGCGATCGAACTGGCTGCCGTCGCGCTGAAACTCGGTGCCCTCGTTGAAGACCTTTCCGAAGGTCTCCTGAACAACCATGATCTTCGATCCGATACCGATCTTGCCGCCCAGCTTCTGCTGAATGTAGGGGGCTGCGGAAAGGTGATCGGCGTGGACGTGGGTCTCGATGATCCACTCCAGCTTCAGCCCCTGCGACTGCACCTGGCGGATCAGCTCGTCGGCGTGGTCGTAGGTGATGCGCCCCGCGGCGTAGTCGATGTCCAGGACGCTATCGACGATGGCGCAGGCATCGGAACTGGGGTCCTTCACGATGTAGCTGATCGTGTTCGTGGCCTCGTCGAAGAAGGCCTGGACCTCGGGTTTGATGGTCATGTCGATGGGATAGGTCATGGTGTTCTCTCCTGGAATGGTGCGGTGGGTCAGGATGTTGCGCGCGGCTGCCCGAGTGGTGCCAGGACGCGGCGCAGCCAGAAGCCGAGGATGACGGCGGCGAGGAACAGGGCGACTTCCCAGCGTCCGGTTCCGAGAGCAGGAATGGCCGCGCCGGGGCAGAAGCCGGCGATGCCCCAGCCGATGCCGAACAGGGCCGACCCGCCGACGAGCTTCATGTCAATGTCGGTCCCCGTGGGAACTTGGAAACGTCCGCCGAAGAGCGGAGCATTGCGCCGCCAGACCAGGCGGTAACCGACACCCGCCACGACCAGCGCTCCGCCCATGACAAAGGCCAGGCTCGGGTCCCAGCTGCCCGCGAGATCGAAGAAGTTCAGAACCTTGGCCGGGTCCATCATGCCCGAGAGGGCGATGCCGGTGCCAAAGACGACACCGGTGAAAAGCGCAAAGACGAGCTTCATTGATCAGCCTCCGAACACGTGACGTACAAGGAAGACGGTGATTGCGGACGTTGCCATGAAGGTGGGCACGGCGACCAGCGATCGGACCGACAGGCGCGACAGCCCGCAGACCCCGTGTCCCGACGTGCAGCCAGAGCCGAGGCTGGCGCCTAGCCCCACGATGACGCCACCGACGACGATCATCGCCGGGCTGACCGGAACTGTCAGAGCCGGCATCGCGCCTGTAATGGCGAAGATAAGCACGGGTGCGAGGATCATTCCGGCGATGAGAGCCAGCCGCCAGTTCATCTCTTCCCGGCTCTCTGCAAAGATCGCGCCCGACAGGATGCCCGTCGCGCCGAAGATCCGGCCGAGCCCGAGCATCAGAAGGACCGCGCCAAGGCCGATCAGTAGTCCGCCGCCGAACGAGGTGAGTGGTGTGAAAGCAGTCTCCATCTCAGCAGTCTCGGCAGGTCTTGAGGCCGAGCATGGAATAGAGCGGGCACATCTTCATCAGCGACGTCGCGAGCATGACGACGCCGATGACGGCCGCACCATACTTGAAGAATGGCTCGGCGAAGAGCGGCAACCCGCTGAGGAATGCGAGATAGAGCAGGACCATCCCGAGCGCGGCGCGCAGGATTCGGTCGAGGGTTCCGACATTGGTCGTCATGGCGTCCTCCGGACTTCAAAGTTGACCATGACGTATATGTTTGGCGGCGCCGCTTCAGTGATATTGTCACCGAGCGCCGATTTTCCTCGTCGACTTCCTAGTCGCTGTCGGCAAGTGCCCGCAGGGCCGGCTTGTCGGTGATCTCTATCCGTCCCCGCGATTGCGCAATGTAGCCGCGCTTCTGAAAATCGTGCAGCACGCGCGAGATGACTTCCCGTGCAGTTCCGAGTTCGGTCGCAATTTGCGCATGGGTTGCGACGATTTCCTTGTTGCCGCCCGCGAGGGTGAGCAGGCGTTCCGCGAGCCGGACATCGATCCTACCGAACGCGACATCGTCAACCACGCGCAAAAGGTCGATCAACCGTCGTGAATACGCAGCGAACACGAAGTTGCGAAAGGCCGCCTCGTCGGCAACGAGCGCGTCGAAGGCAGGCCTCGGAAGGACGACGACGCGGATCTCGGATTCCGCCAGCCCCTCAGCGTTGTAAGCCTCTTCCGCCAGCATGCATGCCGTAGTCAGGACGCAGCTTTCGCCCGCGTCGACGCGGTAGAGCACGATGTCACGTCCGTTCTCGGAAGTCTGCGAGACGCGGATCGTCCCCTCCAGCAGAAACAACAGGCTGTCGGGAATGTTGCGCGGACCGAATACTTCCTGGCCTTTAGGGTAAGTACGGATCTGCGCTACCTTGAGCAGCCGATCCCGCACACCGCGCGGCAGGGCTCGGGTCCCCTGAAACCGTTCGGTCCAGTCTCCGATGCTCATCGCGCCCTCCGCGATGGCCAGACGATGCCCTCTTCTATTAGCGTGATGCGGGACAACAGCTCACTCTTGTTCGACGCGATATCCGCGAGCGTCAGGTCGTCGAGCACTTCCATGAACGCCTTCGTCGCCTCCCTCAGCGCCCGCGAAAGCTTGCAGATGCCGATCAACGGGCAAGTATTTTTCTCAGGGTTAAAGCACTCGACCACATCGAGCGGTCCTTCGGTCAGCCGGATGACATTCCCTACGACGATTTCCTCCGCAGGACGCGCCAGCCTGAATCCGCCGCCTCTGCCCCTCCTTGTCTCCAGAAATCCAGCCTGTCCCAGTTCGTGCACGATCTTCACGATATGCGGTCGAGCCAGCCCATGCACCCTGACCACGTCATCCACGCGGACAAGCTCGTGTGACCTGAGTGCGGCAAGCTGAAGCGATCGGAGCGCGTAGTTCGAATATGCCGTAAGTTTCATCTATGTCTCGCGGTAGAAGTTCTACTCTTCGTATAACTTTTATACAAGCTGGGTGACAATGTCACTGAAGCGCACGGCGCGGCGCGGTAGCCGGTAACCAAACCACGGAAAGGAACCACCATGCCTCTGCTTCTCGGAGACATCGTCCCGGACTTCACCGCCGACACGACGACAGGCCCCGTCTCCTTCCACGACTGGATCGGCGATGACTGGGCCTTCTTCTTCAGCCATCCGGCGGACTTTACCCCGGTCTGCACCACAGAGATGGGCCGAACCTCGCAGCTCAGCGCCGAATTCGACAAGCGGGGCGTCAAACCCATCGGGCTCAGCACGGACTCCGTCGACGAGCATCTGAAGTGGATCGACGACGTGAACGATACCCAAAACACGACGCTGCGGTTTCCGATCGTCGCTGATCCCGACCTGCAAATCGCGCGCCTCTATGACATGATCCACCCGGCCCAGTCCGAAACGGCAGCCGTGCGCTCGGTCTTCATCATCGACAACAACAAGAAGCTGCGCCTGACGATGACCTATCCGATGAGCGTCGGGCGCAACTTCGATGAAATCCTGCGCGCGGTCGATGCCTTGCAGGCGGGGGACAGGCACCGGATTGCCACGCCCGCCGACTGGCGACCCGGGGACGAGGTCATCATCCCGCCCTCTATCGACGACGCCGCAGCGAAGGGTCTGTTCCCTCAGGGTTGGACGACGCACCGCCCCTACCTGCGGACCACGCGTGTACAAGACTGATTATTGTTCACGGATGAAGAAGAGAGAGAGACGACATGAGAGGTATCGCATTGGCGGCGCTGGCCGTTTTGGGACTCGCCGGGAGCGCTCAGGCGCAGGAAGCGCCAGAATTGGTGACGGTCCTCGCCTCAGAGGACGCGCAAACCCAGCTGATGGGTATGGTTCTGACCATGCAGGCGGTTCAGCAAGGTGCCGAGGCACACATCCTGCTCTGCGGACCGGCCGGTGACCTGGCCCTGAAGGACGCCCCCACTTCCGCTACCGCCCCGCAGGAACCGCGTGGCATGAGCCCCCAGGGACTGATGATGCAGATCATGGAGCACGGCACCCAGGTCGAGGTCTGCGCAATCTACTTGCCGAACAAGGGAGCAGGCCCCGAGGTCTTGCTCGACGGGATTACCCCTGCTGATCCGGCCGCAATGGCCGCGCGTCTGCTGACGCCGAACGCGCGCATTTTGTCCTTTTAAGCCGCTCCCAGCGGGCGGTCACGCAGCCCGTCCTACCGCACCCCGGAGACCACCTCATGCTCGCCTCCTTCGACGCAGTCCTCTTGGCCCGCATTCAGTTCGCCTTCACAGTGAGCTTTCACTTTCTCTTTCCGGCCTTCACCATCGGCCTCGCGAGCTACCTCGCGGTGCTCAACGGGCTGTGGCTCTGGACGAAGGACCACAAGTATCTCGATCTCTTCCGCTACTGGGTGAAGATCTTCGCGCTGGCCTTTGCCATGGGCGTCGTGTCGGGGATCGTGATGTCCTACCAGTTCGGCACAAATTGGTCGGTCTTCTCCGACAAGGCCGGGCCGGTCATCGGCGCACCAATGGCCTACGAAGTACTCTCGGCCTTCTTCCTGGAGGCGGGCTTCCTCGGGATCATGCTCTTCGGACGTGAGCGCGTGGGACCGGGGCTGCACATGACCGCAACGGCGGCTGTGGCCTTCGGTACGTTTTTCTCAGCCTTTTGGATTCTCAGCGTGAATAGCTGGATGCAGACGCCCGCGGGCTTCTCCATCGACCCGGACACGGGCCAGTTCCTGCCGGAGAACTTCTGGGAAATCATCTTCAACCCCTCGTTCCCCTATCGTCTCATGCATACAGTGACGGCCGCCTACTTGACGACAGCGTTCATCGTCGGCGGAGTCGCGGCCTTCCACCTCCTGCGCCGCCGTCGGCGGGGCGAGACGCCGTCCGAAGCCACGAGAACAATGTTCTCCATGGCGATGTGGATGGCAGCCATCGTGGCGCCGATCCAAATCTTCCTCGGGGATCTCCACGGAATCAACACGCTGGAACACCAGCCCGCCAAGGTCATGGCCATGGAGGGCCACTACGAGAGTCACCCGGAGGGCGCGCCGCTCTATCTGTTCGGGATCCCCAATGACGAAACGCAGACCCTCGACTACGCGGTCGGCATTCCGAAGCTGTCCTCGTTGATCCTCAAACACGATCTCAACGCTCCGCTGGCTGGGCTCGACACGATCCCCGACGACGAGCAGCCACCCGTAGGCATCGTTTTCTGGTCCTTCCGTGTCATGGTCGCCCTGGGCTTCGCCATGCTGGGGCTCGGCGCCTGGTCGCTCTACGCCCGATGGAAGAGGCGGCTCTTCGAGGCGCCGTGGCTGCACCGCGCCGCCCTGGCCATGGCGCCATCGGGGCTGATCGCCGTCCTTGCCGGATGGATCACCACCGAGGTCGGACGCCAGCCTTATACCGTCTACGGGATGTTGCGCACGTCCGAGAGCGCAGCGCCGCTCGACGCGGCCGCCGTCGGCACATCTCTCGTCGCCTTCATCGTGGTCTACTTCTTCGTCTTCGGCGCAGGCACCTTCTACATCCTGCGACTAATGAGCCGCCCGCCGGTCTTCGACGAACCACGCCTGAAGGACGTCACCAAGGGACCCATTCGCACGGCCGGCATCACGCCAGCCATCGAGGAAACCATGCGGCGCCAGAACGCCGCCCATCCGGGGGAGTGAGAACGATGCCGATCGCAGAAGGGGTCGCATTCGACCTCACCTTTGTCTGGGGCTTCCTGATCGCCCTAGCCGTGCTCATCTACGTGGTTCTTGACGGGTTCGACCTGGGGCTGGGGATGCTCTTTGCTGTCGAGTCCGAGCGACGCCACCGCGACGTGATGATGAACTCGGTTGCCCCCGTCTGGGACGGGAACGAGACTTGGCTCGTTCTTGGAGGCGGCGGCCTTTTCGCGGCCTTCCCGTTGGCTTACGCCCTCATCCTTCCAGCTCTCTATGTGCCGATCATGGCAATGCTGTTGGCCCTCATCTTCAGGGGCGTCGCATTCGAGTTTCGCTGGCGCACCGAGCGTTGGCGTGGCGTCTGGGACATTGCCTTCATCGGCGGCTCCGCGGTGGCCGCGCTCAGCCAAGGCATCGCACTTGGCGGGCTGCTGCAGGGCATCACGATTGACAAGGCCGCTCGCGCCTATGCTGGCGGCTGGTGGGACTGGTTGACGCCGTTTTCGGTGACGGTCGGGCTTGCCGTGATGGTTGGCTATATGCTCCTCGGAGCGACTTGGCTCATCATGAAAACTGATGGCGAGCTTCAGGATCGCATGCGTAGCCGTGCCTGGATCCTAGGCATTGCAACGGTGGCGTTCATCGGCGTGGTCAGCCTTTGGACTCCGTTCTTGCAAGAAGGATACTTCGTGCGCTGGTTCGCTGGCACCCGCATCTTGCTTGCCGGGCTGGTGGGAGCTGCAGTTCTTGCCCTCGCATTCCTGATGTTCCGGGCTCTTCACGTGCATCGTCACGACTACTGGCCTTTCCTGCTCGCCTTGGCGATGTTTGGGCTGTGCTTCGTGGGCCTCGGAATCTGCATGTTCCCCTACATCGTGCCAATCGAAGTCACGCTTTGGGAAGCGGCCGCCCCGTACAGAGCTCAACTCTTCATGATCATCGGTGCAGGCATCCTGATCCCGATCATCCTTGCCTATACGGCCTATGCTTATTGGGTGTTCAGGGGGAAGGTCGATCCTGAGGCGGGGTACCATTGATGCCCAGTCGATCCCGATACTCGCACTGGCTGTGGTTCATCGGATTGTGGGCTGCCAGCGTCAGCCTGCTGGCCGTGGTCGCTTTCGCGATCCGCCTCGCAATACATTAATCGGCGCCGTCTGCTGGCCAACTTCGCCCTCGTCGGCCGGCGCCCGTCGCTGACCTCCCTGCGCAGCGTTGTTCCGAGAAGCACCAGTCGCGCATTTCGACAGATGTCATGCGGCGGCACGCGTAAACCTCTTGCTCACAATATTCTTGATCGCGACTTCTGGGCGGAGGGCCCGAACCAGAGGTGACTGGCAGACTTCAGCTACCTCTGGACGGCCGAGGGCTGGCTTGATGTGGCGGTCGCGCTGGACCCGTTTTCCCGACGCGTGGTGGGTTGGTCAAAGAAAGCGGATCGGGATACCACATTGTTCACGGACGCGCACATGATGGCCGGAAGGCGCTGCGGCAAGTCCGACGAGTTGTTTCGTCATCCGGACCAACGTTTGCAAGGCGGCTTCAACCGGTCGGCGCACTACTTTAGACTTTATCCTGTTTGAGCAGGCGGTCGAGTGCCTCTGCCGGTGTTCGCAAACTAAGCGTTTTCTGGGAACGGACTTTCAGCGCTTGAGCAACGGCGCTGAGCGCTTCGGCAACGTGCTGTCTCAGATCCGTGTCATTGGGGAAGTATTCGCGAACTTCTTCTTCCAAGGTTAGAGGGCGTATCGGCTCACGACCAGGCGCTCGGCCTCTTCCCTGACCGGGCAGCCCATCTCCGTGATCTGCGCGACGGCGTCTTTCTTGAAATCGTCGCTGAACTTGCTGCTGCTCATCATGGCCTCCTTACGTCAAAATTAGCGAAGAAGGCGTCCACGATACACATGGCTATCCAACCCCAAGTGACAAACGGTGAAAATCACTGACACTCAGGTCCCCTAAAGTCTCTCTTGCCGGAATAACTTACAAAAGCAACTGAACGATCTGACCCCCGCTCTCGGCGCGCTTGAATGAGAATTGGCCACCTAATCTCTCCATCGCACTAGCCACAATCGACAGACCTAGTCCACTCCCGCCAGGGCTCCCCTCGCGCCCCCGTTTGAACCGGGTTTTCATTTGCGAAAGGTACTCCCCATCCATGCCAGGACCATCGTCGACTACCGATATGGCTGTCCCATCCAACATGATCCGCACCTCGGCTTTGATCGGAGAAGCGTGGATCGCGTTTTCTATAACATTGCGTAGTGCTGTCTGAAGAAGGAACGAATTGGTCTTTACCATGACGACGTTGGTGGAGGTATCCGCCGTGAGAGAGACTAACTTCGTGGATGCCATAGGCTTTAGGTCAACGACAGTCTCTGCAATCAATTTTTTCAGGTCCACATCTTCAAGAACCAGGTCGGACTGTTCGACGATGGAGAGCTCTAGGAGCTGTCGAACCATCCTGTCAGTCCGGTCAACAGAACGTTCTAACGCGTTCAAAGCATTTGCTCTCACTGCGGGGTCATCTGACATGCGCATGATCTGCGCCTGCGTGCGAAGTCCGGCAAGCGGTGTCTTCAGTTCGTGGGCTGCATAGGTGGTAAAATCTCGCTCGACGTCACGAGCCGCCGCCACTTTCGAAAAAAGCGCGTTCAGGGCTTGGAGAACAGATCGAATTTCGGGCGGAGATGCCACGTCGGGAATTGCGCTGAGATCATCTGGCGCACGCCTTCGCAAATCTGCGGCAAGACGCTCGATGGGGGCCATCCCTCTCGCAACGCTGAACCAAAGAATGATCGCGAGTACCGGCAGGATAAGTGCTCCCGGCAGCAGCAGGCCTTCCAGAACGTCCCAGATCAGTCGATCACGAACCGCGAGACTGTCTCCAACCATGATGCGAACACCCAACGCCTCATTGACCATCGAGTAAACCCGCCAGGGTTCGCCGTTGACATCTGATTGCGAATATCCCTCGGCTTCCATCTCTGTCAGTCGACCCTGCGGAGCCCCGCTTGATTGACCAACGATGCTACCATCAAGAGCCCAGATTTGGCAGGAGAGTTGCCGAGAATAGCCCGGTGCGGACTGGAGGGGGATTGTGTCAAGCCCAGTCCCGGCCTGCGCGACTTCAATTCGACGATCAGACAGTAGTGAGGACACCATGTGGGCCGCTTCATACAACCTAGCGTCAAGCACTCGCTCAACTTCCGAACGTGTCGATGTTTGGATCCAAATCGCTGCAAACACCCAGACCGTGCTCGTTGCCACCGCTAGTATTAAGAAGAGTTTCACTCGAATTGAGATGGCTGAGCCTCCTCTTCTGCGAGCCGATAGCCGAGGCCACGGACGGTTTCGATGTAGGAGCGCGCGATCTTGCTCCGCAGTTTGTGGATATGCACTTCAACGGCGTTGCTCTCGATGTCCTCCTGCCAGCCGTATAGCTTTTCTTCCAACCTTTCCCGCGACACGATATGCCGGGGATGCTCGATGAGAGCTGCGAGAATTGCAAACTCACGCCTAGAGAACGAAACGGGCTTGTCGCGGTAGTGGCCCGACAGCGAGGACGCGTCGATGGATAGTCCGTTGTAGCTGATATAGCTGCTTGCACGACCGTCCCGTCGCCGGAGCATGGCGCGCAGTCTCGCCGAAAGCTCCTCAAGATCGAATGGCTTGCCGAGGTAATCGTCAGCCCCCGCATCGAGGCCCCGTACGCGGTCGCGGACACGATCGCGCGACGTTAGAAGTAGGACCGGTACTCTGACCCCCTGCGCCCTGATCTCCTGCAGCAGATCCAGTCCAAGCCCGTCGGGCAACATAATGTCGAGAACGATACCATCGAAATCATCGGCTTCGATCGCATCCCTCGCATCTGCAATGGTCGCGACTTGATCGGGCGTGAAGCCGGACAGGCGCAACCCCACAGACAAGCCGTCCGCGAGCACTTCGTCGTCCTCCACGATCAATATACGCATACGTCTTCCCTTTTCACCGCATGTCGCCCTCCAACCTTAAGACCGACTTAAGATTGGCATCGCACCAAAACACCATGAAACCGATCCAATTCTTTCAGGCCGCACTCGCAGCCATCGTTTGTGTCTGGGGCGCGGCAGCTTCGGCTCAGGTGTCTCAGCCACTACCCGCAGCGGAGGCATTCGTTCTGACCGTGACCCCAGATGGGGACACGGCAACGCTCTCTTGGGAGATAGAGGAAGGCTACTACCTCTATCGCGATTATATCTCCGCCACCACAGCCGACGGCGTGGAGATCCCCCTCGACACGCCAGCGGGCGACATGAAGGACGATCCCAACTTCGGGGTGGTCGAAGTTTATCACGACGCGCTGGAAATCAACCTGGCTTCGGCGTCTGGGTCTGTGACGCTTACGTGGCAGGGTTGCAAGGAGGACAGCATCTGCTATCCGCCACAGACCCGCGAGATCTCGTTCGACGGAGACGATACCGCCGCGATAAACGGTGCAGGCACCGAAACGTTCGTCCCGACCGCGGGCGCCGGCACGCCCTTCTCTTCCGATACTTCCCACAGCCTCACCCTGGCCGACGAGCCGGGCCTTCTCGACGGGCTTTCTGCGCGCGGCGGCACGGCACTTGTGGTGGCCGGCTTCTTCGGACTCGGACTTCTGCTCGCCTTCACCCCCTGCGTTTTCCCGATGTTCCCCATCGTGGCCGGCCTCGTCATGGGTCAGCGCGAGCCGCCCAGCATCCGGCGGGGGCTGTCTCTGTCGGGATCCTATGTGCTGGCGATGGCCGTCGCCTTCGCCGGGCTCGGCATCGTCGCGGCGTGGTCTGGGCAGAACCTTCAGGTCGCGCTGCAATCGCCGGTCGCGATCTCTGTGGCGGCGGCGATCTTCGTCCTGCTCGCGCTGTCGATGTTCGGCCTATTCACCCTCCAGATGCCGCGCTTCATTGCCAGCAGGCTGGAGCGGGTTGAAGGCCGCCGCGGCTCGGTCGGCGGCGCAGCGCTTCTGGGCTTCACCTCCGCGCTTATCGTCGGCCCCTGTGTGACGGCGCCGCTGGCAGGCGCGTTGCTCTACATCGCCCAGACCGGCGACGTGGCGCTCGGCGCGCTGGCGCTATTTGCCCTGGGGCTCGGCCAAGGTGTGCCCCTGCTTGCGATCGGCGCCTTCGGTCCTCGCGTACTGCCCCGCTCTGGACCCTGGATGGAAACGACGAAATGGGTTTTCGGCGTGCTGTTCCTCGGCTTCGCGATCTGGCTGGCGGGCCGTGTGCTGCCCGGTGCCGCGACGCTGGCGCTCTGGTCGGCGCTACTGATTGGGGTGGGCGCGATCCTCGCCCAGATGCCGCGCGACGGGCGGGCCGGACGGCTCGGCGGCGCTCTGGGGATGATCGTGCTGTTCGCGGGCGCGCTTCAGGGTGTCGGGGCCGCCGTAGGGGGCGATGATCCGCTGCACCCACTTGCTCCGCTCGCCGGCGGCTTGGGCGGCGGCACCGTGGTGCAGGCTGAGGGTGGAGGCTTTGCCACCGTCTTCACCCCTGCGGAGTTCGAAGCCGCGCTCGGAGACGGCGGCCGCCCGACCATGGCCTATGTCACGGCGGACTGGTGCACGACCTGCCGCAGCATCGAACGCGGCCCGCTCTCCGACCCCGAGGTGCTATCGGCCATGAGCCCACTTTCGCTCGTAAAGGTCGATGTGACCGACTTCGGACCTGACAGCCAGACGCTGCTCGACATGCTCGGGGCCGCCGGGCCGCCCACGATGGTCTTCTTCGACAAGACGATCGCCGAGGCACCGGGCAGCCGCATCGTCGGCAATACCGGAAGCGACGACATGCTGCGCTCGCTGCAGATGGTATCGCAATGAACGGAATTTCTATTGGTCCGCTCGCCTTCGATACCGAGCGCTTTGCCTTCATCGTTGCCGCGATAGTTTTTCTGTCGGTCTTCCACGTCGTGACCATTCCGCAGGCGCGGCGCGGCATCGACCTGCGCCGCTGGGCCTTTCCGGCTTCCCTAAGTTGGCTGGTCGCGGCGCGGGCGGGCTTCGTTGTGCAGCACTGGGCAGTTTTTTCCGAACATCCGCTCGATATCCTCAAGCTGTGGCAGGGCGGCGTCTCAGTCGCGGCAGGGTTTCTCGGACTCGCGGCCCTCTCCGTTTTCCTGATCGTCCGGCGCGAGTCCGTTGTTGCCCCGCTGATGGGCGCGGCCTTCGTCGGCTGGCTCGCCGGCGAGGCAGTGCTGCGGGCTCAGTCGGATGGTCCGCTGGCGATGCTGCCCGAAACCGCTTTCCCCAGCATGGCTGGCGAACCGGTGCGGCTCGATGCGCGCGACGGCACGCCGCTGGTTCTCAATCTCTGGGCGACCTGGTGTCCACCCTGCCGCCGCGAGATGCCGATGATGATGGATGTCGCCGAGCGGATTGAGGGCGCCGACCTGATCTTCGCAAATCAGGGCGAGACCGACCAGCAGATCGCGCAATTCCTCGAAATCCTCGCTCTTGGCGGCGACAACATCTCGCTCGATCCGACCTCCAGCCTGATGACACGCTTCAACGCGGTCGGTCTGCCCACGACGCTTTTCTTCGATGCGTCGGGCACCCTCCGCGACGTTCATTTCGGCGAGATATCCCGCGCCGAACTCATGTCGCAGATCGCGACGCTTCGAGACGCCCCCCCGCAGACGGATGCGGGCCCCGCGTCGCAACCTATCAACTGAGGAGATCTTTGATGACCCTGACACGACGTCGACTATTCGCAGCCGGAGGAGGAATGCTGCTCGGAACCGGTGCGCTAGGGCTCGGCCTCCTTCCCTCGACCGCACGGGCGCAACAACTGACCGTCGACGCAGTTCTGCGCGATCCCGACGCTCCCGTGATGGGTAACCCCAACGGCGACGTGACGCTTGTCGAATATTTCGACTATCAGTGTCCGTTCTGCAAGCGGATGCACCCGACGCTTAAGGAGGTCGTCGAGGAAGACGGAAACGTGCGCCTGATCATGAAGGACTGGCCGATCTTCGGAGCGCCGTCCGTACGCGCGAGCCAACTCGCTCTCGGTGCCGTCGCGCTCGGGGCCTATGGCGAAATCAACGATGCGCTCATGGCAACCGAAGCCAAGCTGAGCGACGCCGATGTCGAACGCGTGGTCGGAGCTGTTGTCGAGGTAGATGAGGCGATGGACGCTTATCGTGCCGAGCGCTCCAAGTGGGACGCTCTTCTTCAACGCAACGATTTTCAGGCTGCATCTCTTGGATTTCGTGGAACCCCGGCCTTCGCCATCGAGAAAACGCTCTACAGCGGCGCTCTGGACCGCGCAACCCTGGAAGAAGCCATAACTAACGCCCGCAGCGCGAGCTGATGCGGGTTTTGTAGACCCAAATCAGCTTTACGGCGCAGCCCACCAAAACTCAACTTAGGAGACCCTCCATGTCGAAATCTGTCACCCGTCGCAGAGCGCTCACTTTAGCCTTGGCCAGTGGGGCTACGTTGTCCGCCCCTTCACTTCTAAGAGGCGAAACTGTCCGCAGGAACGTCTCGAGTTTCTCCATGCAAGACTGGCGCGATCACTTCGACGATCTCGGCAAAGCAACAATCGTAGCGGACACTGCCTCACGGGCTCTCCACTTCTGGAACCACGATGGCACCGACTACCGAATCTACCCGACCTCCGTACCGATTTCAGAGGAGCTGACCAAGCGCGGATACACCAGCATCGTTCGCAAGAAAGTCGGACCTGACTGGACCCCGACCCCAAGCCAGGTGGAGCGTTTTGGATGGGAATATGTACCGCCCGGCCCCGACAATCCGCTAGGCACTCATGCCATGTATCTCAGTTGGCCCGCCTACATTATTCATGGCACGCACGACACCCGCAAGATCGGTCGCCCGTCCTCAGACGGGTGCGTGGGCCTCTACAACGATATGATTGAAGAACTCTACGGGCTTTGCCCGATAGGAACGCAGGTCAGGATCATTTGAGGCCGTAATGCACCGCAGAAGCATCATCTTGGGAGGCCTTGCATTCGCAGGCCTTCCCTCTCCGAGCGGCGTTCTGGCGCAACAGCAGCCACGCGAATCTTCCAACATTTGGGAACCGCATATCATTGAGCTTGAATCCCCTTTCCCGCCTGCGGGAGAAGTTCATGTGATGCCAGGCCCATTCCGGCTCTACTGGATCCTTCCCGAAGGCCGGGCCATGGTGTACCCCGTGCGGATAGGTCGCGGCGACCTGTACGAGGCCGGCGAATATTTCATCGGCGCCAAGAAAGAATGGCCGTCGTGGGTTCCCACCCCTGGCATGATCGAGCGCGAACCCGAGAAATACGCGCGCTACGCGGAGACAGGCATGGCCGGTGGGCCAGGCAACCCATTGGGTGCCCGAGCTCTCTACCTTTTCACTCCGGAGCGCGGCGACACATTTTTGCGAATTCACGGTACAGACGATCCAAATTCGATCGGGCGTGCCGTGTCCAACGGCTGTGCGGGGCTCATCAACGACCACATGATCGATCTCTACAATCGTGTGCCACTGAATGCCAGAGTGTTCCTGCATCCAAAGCCTGGTGACGATGGTTTTAGCCACAGCACCGGTTAGGTTTACCGCACCCGCAACCAAGCTCGGAGAGCCGTATTAGGCTCCAGACTCATTGATTTTCAAAGCCAGAAGATGACGGTTGCGGCGAGAGCGACGGCGGAGAGGAAGGTCGTGGCGCATCTGTCATAGCGTGTGGCGATACGGCGCCAGTCCTTCAGCCTGC